>NZ_JBIWHY010000012.1:0-15053 GCF_044764345.1 Bacillus sp. NPDC094106
TACCCCATCATTCCACCTATCAAGAAATCAGTTCTCCTGAGGATATTAATCATCCCCTCAGTGTCTAAGCTTTTCACTTAGAAACGTGTCGCACCCGCATCATAATCGCCAAATATTAAAATCTGCTCTCCATTTTGAATGGCTTGCCTTACACGTTCTACTGTACGGTCCATCCCTTTAAGTAAAAATGGATCGTGAAATTCTTGCCCTTCTGTATTTAAAAAATCCACAATCTTATCTTCTGTATCTAAACCTCTACCGAGGAATAACGAAATAACAAGTGGTGATAATTGCAATTTACTTGCTAATTCACTCACCATTTCCTCATTATACGACTTTTCTTTCCAACGCGTCTTCGGTTGTAACACGAAATCACCCCTTAACCTGTTCATTATACAAGACAGATTAAGGGGTGACAATATAGACTGAATATCTCCATAATTAGATGAATATTTACTTTTTTACAGGAACCGCTCCATATCAATCAGGAGAATACGGATTAATATGTACAAAAACATTTTGGACATTATCTTGCTTCATTAACACTTCTTTCACATGTTTTCCAATGCGATGTCCTTCTTCCACTGTAATATATGGGTCAACAGACACTTTAATATCGACAATAACATAATGACCATGTTCACGCGCATATAGGGACCCAATTTTTTTAACACCCTCTACTTGAAGGACTGCTTCTCTTAGCGGAATGACATCTTCTTCGTGAAGAACGTGATCAAGCGTTGTATGGATTGCTTCGCCTCCAATACTCCATGCCATTTTCACAACAAGTAATGAAACAAATAATCCTGCAACTGGATCAGCGTACACAAGCCAATCTAAACCGAGTTTATTCCCAATAATAGCTGCACAAATCCCGATTAAAGCTGCAATTGAAGAAAACACATCTGAACGGTGCTCATATGCATTTGCAATAATTGCATCACTGTTTACCCGTTTACCTAATCGATACTTATACCGAAACATTCCCTCTTTCACAACGATAGAAAGAATAACCGCAAAAATTGTAATTCCCTTTGGCGGTTCAAGCTCTTGCGTAAAAGCCTTTACGGAAGAAATTACAATTTCAATTCCAACAATAAATAGTAATACTGCAACAATAATCGCTGAAATCGATTCCGCTTTTCCATGACCATAAGGATGATCTTCATCGGGGGGTTGCTTCGCCGCTCGTAATCCAAAAAGCACAGCTAACGAACCAATCACATCTGATCCTGAATGAACTGCGTCTGCTAAAAGAGCCTTACTATTTCCAATATAGCCGATTACCGCTTTTACAATCGCTAATACAATATTTCCAACGATTCCAACAATAGCGCCAAACTCCGCCTGTTTAAAACGTTCATCTTTTTCCATAACCGAAATCCCTTCTTTTCTCAAAATACCTTTATATTGTAACAAAAAATAATGGCAAAAGTATCACTTCCTTCCAGTTTCTCCATGGTCCGTTTTTTAGCAAAAGAATTTATTTTACTCTCGATTGGTTCTACTACCCTTTAGCAAAAAGCGCGAAAGGAAGTATCACTTTATTGTATCCGCAAACGAAAAAAGAGATGCCTCTAAAGAGGCATCATCTTTTTTATATGTGCTGTTCTAAATTTTATACTTGTGGTTCAGATACTCCTGCATTTCCTTTTTTCGTACCTTTACCTTTTTTCAAACGGCGATTTTCAAGCATTAGCCAAATTTGAGAAGCAACGAAAACAGAAGAGTACGTACCTACAACTAGCCCAATCATTAATGCAAGTGAGAAGTTTCGTAGTGATTCACTACCAAAAATCAGCAGCGCAATAACCGGGAGCAATACCGTTAGAACGGTATTAATGGAACGACCAATTGTTTGACGAATACTTGAGTTTACGATTTCTTCTAAATCTTTTAAGTCGCGAATTCGTTTTTTCTGTTTATATAGCTCACGGTTTCGGTCAAATGTAACAATCGAGTCATTGATGGAATAACCGATGATTGTTAATACCGCAGCGATAAATGTTATATCTACTTCCAATTGGAAGATACTGAATATAACAATCATAACGAACGCATCATGCAGCAATGCTAATACGGCAGATAGTGCGTATGTGAAACGGAAACGAATACTTACATATAAAACGATAACCGCTGAGGCAATCATAACTGCAATAAATGCGTTTTGCGCGATTTCTTTCCCGATTGTTGGAGAAACCGTACTTATATTCGGCTCTGTACCATATTTATCGTGGAAGAATGTTTTCACTTTTGCAATTTCATCTTTCGATAAAACACCAATTGTACGAACGGCAAATCCTTTATTGTCATTTCCTGTTGATACAATATCTTCTTTTTTCACATCAATCTTCAGTTCATGCAAGTCTTTTTGTACTTGATCTACACTAATCGCTTGGTTTGATTGCAAGTCCATACGTGTACCGCTTGCAAAGTCAATACCAAGGTTCATTTTGAAAATTGGTAGTATAATTGCTCCAGCAATCACAACTACAACTGAGAATAAGAAGAATTTGTGACCAATATTTACAAAGTTAATGCGATCAAATTTCGTTGGTGCATGTTCTACCCCTTTTGACAACGGAATAATTTCTTTCTGTTTTACACCAAAGTAAGAGATTTTCTTATCGAAGTAACGGCTTTTTACAAGTAATCCAAGTAGGAAACGAGTACCGAATACGTTCGTAATGAAACCAACTAAAATACTTACAATTAAACTTGTTGCGAACCCTTGTACAGAGCTTGTACCATATACAAATAATACACCAGCTGCCGCAAGTGTCGTAATGTTCGCATCTAAAATCGTCGCTAATGAGCGATGATTACCAGCACGGTACGCTGACATGAGAGACTTACCAATTCGTAATTCTTCCTTCAGCCTTTCGTACGTAATGATATTCGCATCAACTGCAATACCAACCCCGAGCACTAGCGCCGCGATACCTGGTAAGGTAAGAACTGCATGCATCCAGTTAAAGACGAGCAATGTAACGAAAATGTATAAGCCTAACATAATGACCGCTACAAACCCTGGTAAACGGTAGAATACAAGCATGAATAAGAAGATAAGAGCAATCCCGATCGCACTAGCAAAAATCGTTTCTTGCAATGCTTGTTGACCAAATTTTGCTCCAACAGATGTTGAATACATTTCTTTTAAATCAACAGGAAGTGCACCCGCATTTAATAAAGATGAAAGTTGTTTTGCACTTTCAACTGTAAAGTTTCCACCTACGATTGAAACTTCAGCTTGATTAAACACTTGGTTTACTGTTGCTGCTGATAAGAATTTTGGATTCGGTTTTGCAGCTTCTGCTTTATACGAATCTTTACCTTCTTCAAAATCAAGCCAAATCACCATTAAGTTTGTTGGTGGAGGCATTTTAGAGATTTTTTCAGTTACTTCGCGGAATTTATCAGCGCTTTTCAATGTAAGCCCAACACTTGGTCGACCTTGTTCATCAAACGTTTGCTTCGCTCCGCCGCCCTTTAAATCTGTTCCGTCCATGAGAAGGTTATCATTCACATCACGGAATGTTAATTTTGCTTGTGTAGATAAAATTTCACGTGCTTTTTGCTGATCTTGCACACCAGCCAGCTGAACACGAATTCGATCTGTCCCTTCGATTTGAATGTTCGGTTCACTTACACCAAGAACATTGACACGATTATTAAGAGCACCTACTGTACTTACAAGTGCATCATGATCGATTTTATCTCCTTTTTTCGCAGGTTTTACTTCATACAAGATTTCAAAGCCACCGCGAAGGTCTAGTCCAAGACTAATTCCTTTTGTTATGTTTTTTCCTGTCGTACCAATAATTCCACCGATTAATAAAACGATGAGAAAAAAGGCGACGATTCTCGTACTGCGCTTTGCCATATGTACCTTCTTTCTGCTACTAAAACCGTAAATAAATCCTACAATTCATTTACGCTAGACAATTCCCTGTGGCTATTACAGCTTTATCATTCACAGGTATTCCTCTACACATATGAGTTTGTCTAATTAGTAGACGTCCTTTCTGTAAATTTCCCAGTGTTTTTTTACTAGCTCACCACTAGCCATCTAGGTTGTGGTTCTACAGATGTACAACCTAGATGCTCCTACATATCATTATAAGTTTTGCTCCCTACCTCCTTTACGTAAAATCTCTGACATAATAAACTCCTCTTTATCAATACCTATCATTATACTGCAAAAGGAAGAACAAACCAATTACAGTCGATTATTTATTTTCATATTCTTCGAATGACCAAAGTGGCTCTTGATATGCTTCAACCGTTAAATAGGTCATATACTCATTTGTAGTTAATGTTAGTACGTCATTCACTAGTTCATGTAATCTAACATTACTGTCTATCTTTTTCCACTTTTTATTTTTTAAACATTTCCAAATATCGTCAATCGTCACTCGGTCATAACCAAGCATTTGGAATTCCTCCACTTTACTTTGCAAAACGACTTGTAGCTGTCCGCGGTAAGCTTCTACCAACTCTTCTTTTTCCACCATACATCACATCTCCTTCATATTTCAGCACGAAAAGTCGCTTTTTATCCCGCTCTAATGGACAGCAATCACTTACCTTTAAGAGTTCCATTTCTCTCGTTTCTTCTTAGCAGAAGTTTTACTTTCGTAACCGTCCTCTTAAATGCTTGTCATTCTTGTCTCATACGTGCATATAAATTATTGTAAATCATTCCATTGATTTTGAGAAGGTAGGAGAAGATCATGACAAGACAAAGCTTTTTACGAGGTGCATTTATTTTAATGCTAGCTGGTTTTATTACAAAAATTCTTGGGTTTATCAACCGTATTGTAATGGCACGCATTGTAGGAGAAGAAGGCGTCGGTCTTTATATGATGGCTGTCCCTACTTTCATTTTAGCAATTACCTTAACGCAAATCGGGCTTCCTGTCGCCATTGCAAAATTCGTCGCAGAGGCGGAAGCGGTGAATGATAAACAAAAAGTAAAAAGAATATTAACAGTATCATTAGCTGTTACATCCGTTATTAGTATTATCTTAACAATCGCTATCATGCTTCTAGCTCCTATTTTGGCTGAAACATTACTTACAGATGAAAGAACATACTATCCACTCATAGCTATTTTACCTGTCGTTCCTGTTATTGCTATTTCATCTGTTTTACGCGGTTATTTCCAAGGAAAACAAAATATGAAACCAAGTGCCTATGCCCAAGTGCTGGAACAAGTGGTTCGCATTACTATTATCGCTGTATGCATTCGGCTATTTTTACCTTACGGCGTTGAATATGCAGCGGCAGGTGCAATGCTCTCATCTGTTCTCGGTGAAGTAGCTTCTTTATTATTCTTGCTCACATTATTCCAGCGTGAAAAACATCTTTCTATACGAACAGATTTTCTAAGCACTGTCAAAGAAAGCAAACACACTTTTCATTCACTTATGGAAATTGCGCTTCCAACTACAGGAAGTCGTTTAATCGGTTCCGTTTCTTATTTTTTCGAGCCCATTGTTGTGATGCAAAGTTTAGCAATTGCCGGTGTTGCCGCTTCAGTCGCTACGAAGCAGTACGGTATATTAAATGGCTATGCATTTCCGCTTTTGTCGCTGCCAGCTTTTATTACATATGCTCTTTCTACAGCACTTGTACCATCCATTAGTGAAGCGATGGTAAAAAAGCAACATCGATTAGTTGAACACCGCCTGCAACAGGCACTTCGTATTTCTTTAATTACAGGAGGCTGGTCGGTCGTCATTCTTTATGTATTCGCCTCCCCTGTCTTAACTCTCATGTATGGATCTGACAGCGCAACTTCATTCATTCAATTACTTGCACCGTGCTTTTTATTTCACTACTTCCAAAGCCCTCTTACATCTGTTTTGCAAGCTTTAAACTTAGCACGCGCTGCAATGATGAACACATTTATCGGAGCTATTGTCAAACTACTCGTTATTTTTGTACTCGCTTCACGTCCAGAGTTTCAAATGATGGGCGTTGCACTCGCTATCGCCGCTAACATTGTAACTGTGACATTTCTTCACTACGCTACAGTCTTAAAGAAAATTACATTCACAATTTACATGAGAGATTATATTTTCGGGGGAATTGCGATTGTTGTCGCAGGAGCTTTTGGTTTCTGTCTTCACAAGTATATTGTTTTTTCACACTCACTCGGTATACAAACATTATGGGAAATTACATTAACTACTACTATCTACATTCTACTTCTGTTTATTTTTAAACTGATTCGTAAAGAAGAATTACGACGCATTCCGATTATTCGTAAACTGTTCGCTTGAAAACAAACAGGCTTGCCGTTTCTAAAAATGGCAAGCCTTTATTCCTCTTTAACATCAACAAAAAACTGTCCATTTTGAAAACTACAATACAAAATCCTCTTCACATCATTATGCCCTAAGTTTTTTAACTTCTCTACAAGCCAATCATCCGAATGCTCAATCATTTGTAAATGTTTTTGTTGAATTTCTCCGTCAATAATTAATGGAAGTGAAAAAAGCGGTGTATCATTTTTACTCTTCTTACTTTTTTGTTTTTGAAAGACAGATAACTTCCCAGTTGGCTCTAAAATCGCATACTCTACATCACGTACATCTCCAATTCCCTGCTCACGTAATTGCACCATCAAATCGTCTATATTGTAACGCTGCTTTCGCATCTGTCTCTCATCAATTTTTCCTGCATTCACAATGATAGCGGGTTCCCCCTCTATCAAATGCCGAATACGCTGATTTTTCAAAGAAACAATCGATAAAGTGATTTGTACACCCATAAGCAGTACCATGGGAACAAGCTGATGCCAAAGGGACTTATCTGTATTTTCAATTGCCACAACAGCCATCTCACCAAGCATAATAAAAACTACTAAATCTAATACACTTAGTTCGCCAATTTCTCGCTTTCCCATCATGCGAAAAATAATTAAAATCACAACATATAGAAGCATTGTCCGACCAACTATTGATAGCCATTCCATTCCCTCATCTCCTTTTTTACACCTTTTCTATTTATAGACTTCCCTGTAAAAAAGAAACTAGTCTAACTTATCCAAATTGAAAATATGCTTGTATTAAAAAGGAGGTATGCATAGTGGATGGAACGAAAAGATTATCTACAGCAATCGGGTTTGGTGTTATCACTGTATTGGTTCTTGCCTCTATTACAAGTATGACAATTGCTCTTTTGTTAAAGTTCACCAATATCAATGAAGGGACATTGGCCATTACTATTTTTGTATTTGCTCTCCTTTCCATGCTCATCTCTGGTTTTGTCGCTGGTAAAAAAGCACAAGGTAAAGGATGGTTAGTTGGTTTTACAACTGGGCTTACCTTTACCATTCTTGTATTTCTTGTTAACTATTTAGGTTTCTCACATTCTTTATCCAACTCACAGCTACTCTATCAACTTGCATTAATGGGATCAAGTACACTTGGAGGAATCTTTGGCGTTAATATGACCAAACGGACAAATTGAAAAAAGCCCTGCATTTCGCAGGGCTTTCACTTATTACTTCTTCACAACTTCACGAATCGCATTGCGATCGAATGTTAAGTGTGAACCACCAGATTTAATAACAATCGTAGTATCCTCTACTGATTCAATTGTACCGTGTAAACCACCAATTGTTACGATAGCATCGCCTTTTGTTAATTCACTTTGCATTTGGGCTACCGCCTTTTGACGCTTTTGTTGCGGGCGAATTAATAAGAAGTAGAAGATCGCAAACATTGCAACGATCATGATAATATTCATCATACCTGGATTCATCGTTTATTCCTCCTTTAATAATTATGTATTAGAAGTTTTTAGCATTTGGTTTATTAAAGCCATATTGCTCAAAGAACTCTTCGCGGAAATCGCCAAGACGATCTTCACGAATGGCTTGTCTCACCTGCTCCATTAAGTTTAACAGAAAATGAAGGTTGTGATAAGACGTTAAGCGAATTCCGAATGTTTCATCACATTTCATTAAGTGACGAATGTACGCACGAGAGTAATTTTTACATGTGTAACAATCACAGTTTGGATCAAGCGGACCAAAATCTCTTGCAAACTTCGCATTTTTCACAACGAGACGCCCCTCACTTGTCATACATGTACCATTTCGCGCAATACGAGTTGGAAGTACACAGTCAAACATATCGATACCACGAATCGCTCCATCAATTAACGAGTCAGGAGAACCTACTCCCATTAAATAACGCGGTTTATTGTCTGGAAGGAGTGGCGTTGTAAATTCAAGTACGCGATTCATAATATCCTTTGGTTCCCCAACTGATAATCCACCTACTGCATAGCCAGGGAAGTCCATTGAAACAAGATCTTTCGCACTTTGACGACGAAGCTCTTCAAACTCTCCGCCCTGTACAATACCAAACAATCCTTGATCCTCTGGGCGCTCATGCGCTTTTAAACAACGCTCTGCCCAGCGGCTTGTACGTTCTACAGACTTTTTCATATATTCAAAAGTAGCTGGGAATGGTGGGCACTCATCAAATGCCATCATAATATCTGAACCTAATGCATTTTGAATTTCCATTGCCTTCTCTGGTGATAAGAATAACTTGTCTCCATTTAAGTGATTACGGAAGTGAACGCCCTCTTCTTCAATACGGCGGAAATCACTTAAACTAAATACTTGGAAACCACCAGAATCCGTTAAAATCGCACGATCCCAGTTCATAAATTTATGTAAACCACCTGCTTCACGTACAATTTCATGACCTGGACGTAACCATAAATGATACGTATTGCTTAAAATAATACCTGAATCCATCGCTTTTAGTTCTTCTGGTGACATCGTTTTAACTGTTGCAAGTGTACCAACTGGCATAAATGTTGGTGTATCAAACGAACCGTGTGGTGTATGAACACGGCCTAAACGGGCACCTGTTTGTTTACATGTTTTAATAAATTCATAACGAATTGCTGTCATAGATTTACTCCTTTTATTTGTTGTTTCTCATTTTAGCATGCGATGCAACGAACATCGCATCACCAAAACTAAAGAAACGGTATTTTTCTTTTACTGCTTCATTGTAAGCATGAAGCACATTCTCTCTATTTGAAAATGCACTCACAAGCATAATTAATGTTGATTTTGGCAAGTGGAAGTTTGTAATTAAACCGTCAATTGCTTTAAATTCATAACCTGGGTACATAAAGATATCTGTCCATCCAGATACTGCACAAAGTTTACCATCATGGTCTGTAGCAATTGTTTCAAGCGTACGAGTTGACGTTGTCCCAACTGTAATAATGCGACCACCGTTCTCTTTCACACGATTTAACAAGTCTGCTGTTTCTTCTGACATATGATAATACTCTGCATGCATATGATGTTCTTCAATTGTATCAGCTGAAACAGGTCTAAATGTTCCAAGGCCAACATGAAGTGTAATAAATGCTAATTGAACACCTTTTTGCTTCAATTTCTCTAATAACTCTTCAGTAAAATGAAGTCCAGCTGTCGGTGCTGCCGCAGAACCGATTTCCTTCGCATATACCGTTTGATAACGATCACGATCTTCCAATGTTTCTTTAATATATGGAGGAAGCGGCATTTCTCCAAGCTCATCTAAAATTTCATAAAAGATGCCGTCATATGAAAACTCAAGTTGACGACCACCTTGATCAGCTGTTCCAGTGCAAGTTGCTTTTAGCTTTCCTTCACCAAAAGAAATGACAGTTCCCTCTTTTACACGCTTCGCTGGTTTCACAAGTGTTTCCCACTTATCGCCATCCTCTTGTTTTAAAAGAAGTACTTCAATATGCGCACCTGTATCTTCTTTCACACCATGTAAACGAGCCGGCATAACTTTCGTTTCATTTAAAACTAGACAATCACCCTCATGTAAATAAGAAAGAATGTCAGTAAAATGCTTATGCTCAATATCACCTGTTTCACGATCTAACACCATTAATCTTGATGTTTCACGCTTCTCAAGCGGCGTTTGAGCGATAAGTTCTTCAGGTAAATGAAAATCAAACAGATTAATATCCATAACTATATCCACCTATTTCTATTTAAATCGATTTATTATATACATAACAAAAGATAATACAATACTTAACACAATACATGTAATGATCGGAAAATAAAAGGTAACGTTTCCTTTTTTCACAAAAATATCGCCTGGAAGCCTTCCTATAAACTTCCAAGCTAATCCAACAACTATAAGAAGAATACCAGCCGTAATAAGCAACTTTGGCATATCCGTCAAACCCCAGGCATCTCCATTCCAAAATGTTCATAAGCGAGCGGCGTTACGATTCGTCCTCTTGGCGTTCGTTGTAAGAATCCAATTTGGAGTAAATATGGTTCATACACATCTTCAATGGTAGTAGACTCTTCTCCAATTGTCGCTGAAACCGTTTCTAATCCAACTGGTCCACCGCGGAATTTTTCAATAATACCAAGTAGTAACTTATGATCGATATGATCTAAACCTAATTTATCCACTTGTAAGAGTTCTAATGCCATTTGTGTAATTTCCATCGCAATCGTTCCATCGCTGCGAACTTGCGCAAAGTCACGTACACGTCTTAATAAACGGTTTGCGATACGCGGCGTACCACGTGCACGCCTTGCAATTTCTAATGCTGCCAAAGAATCTATCTCAACTTCAAACACTTCTGCTGTCCGTTCAACGATTGCCGATAGTTGGTCTACTGTATAATACTCTAATCGTGATAATACACCAAAACGGTCACGTAGCGGTGCCGATAACGCACCTGCACGTGTTGTTGCACCAACTAATGTGAATGGAGGTAAATCGAGACGTACAGAGCGTGCTGTCGGCCCTTTACCAATAACAATATCAAGACAGAAATCCTCCATTGCTGGGTATAATACTTCTTCAATTGATCTATGCAAGCGGTGAATTTCATCAATAAATAGTACATCACCAGGTTGAAGCGCTGTTAACACCGCTGCTAAATCCCCTGGACGCTCTATTGCTGGACCTGACGTCGTTCGAATATTAACGCCCATTTCGTTGGCAATAATATTGGCAAGCGTCGTTTTCCCTAGTCCTGGCGGTCCATATAATAGTACGTGGTCCAATGTCTCCTCACGCATTTTCGCTGCTTCAATAAACACTGCTAAATTATGTTTCGCCTTATCTTGGCCAATATACTGACGGAGCGTCTGTGGCCGTAACGAATATTCTAAGTCTGCATCTTCATATGCAGATTCTCCCGAAAGGAGACGTTCGTCCATTCTACTCACCTCTTACCATTTAGTAACAGACTAAGTGCCTTTTTAATATATTGATCCGTCGTAAGTGATTCTTTTAATAATTCTGGTACAACGCGAGACACTTCTCGTTCTGCATAACCAAGTGCACGAAGCGCCTCAAGCGCCTCATCAAGCTCAGCTGATGACCCTTTCTTCTCATCTAAACGTTCTACATCTGAGAATAAATCAACAAATGCATCTGGTACAACATCTGCTAATTTTCCTTTTAAATCTAAAATCATTTGGCGCGCTGTTTTCTTTCCAACGCCCGGGAATTTCACTAAGAATTTTTCATCCTCATTTTCAATTGCTTGCACGACCTGTCCGGTTTGACCAGAAGCTAAAATGGCAAGTGCACCTTTTGGCCCGATTCCTGACACACCTAAAAGTTTTGTAAATAATAAACGCTCTTCACGTGTCTTAAATCCATAAAGCGCCATAATATCTTCTCTCACATAATGATATGTATATACACGAATTTCTTGCTTACTTCTTTGAAATACATACGGATTTGGCGTAAAAATTTGATAGCCAATTCCATTATGATCAAGAACGACATATTCTGGCCCTACATATTCCACATAGCCTGTAACATATTCAAACAAAATACGATCTCTCCCTCTCAAATCATGTATTCCATTTTAACATATTTAATGATAGAAAAGCGAGACTACCCCAACAAATGTTCTCTACTTTGATTTTTCATTTTTTATAGCGAAGCCGTTAACACAAAAGCATTTAACCCAATCGGGAAAGATATGTTAATTGATGAAATTGCAAAACAAATCTTAGCTAAGAATAAATAAGAAAAACAGCAGCTCATCCTGAGCTGCTGTTTTTCTTACTTTGCACCGCATACTGCTTCATTTTCTCAATCGTCTTCACAAAACGCTCTTTTGACTTTATACGAATACCACGCTTTAGTTCCGCTCGCTCATAACTTTCTAGCTTTTTCATATCAATTTGAAAAAATGAATGAATCGCATTATCTCTGTTTGGTACACCGTTAAAAATCTGTAATATCCCCTCATTGGAAACGCCGAAATAACCGCTTGTTTTTAGTAAAGGTGAAATGTCATCTATCTTTTTTTGCAATACAATTTGCACATCATCACGATCGACAAGCTGCCAATCTTTATATTGCTTCAAAAACTGTTCTAAATTCGCTACCTTTTCAGTAAAAATTTCTTCACTTGCTTCTCCATCTAAATACATACGCTCTAGCAAAATTGTTACTTGAGGTTCTTTTTCCGTTACATCTGGTATAGTAACCGCAGCCATCACACTCGATTCATGAGACAAACAACATATAGCAATTAAAACTTGAACTGCAATCATCATGAATTTCATTTCCGTTCACCTCTTCTAGGCAAAATAGAACTTCCATTCTTAGTTTTTCCGGAAATAGAAGTTTTATCCGTAAGCGAGATCGGAATGAAGCGAAACCTTCATGTGATATATTACCATTTACATTTTAATTCTTTTGAGAATATTCACGGACCTATCACTCGAATATTCTGATATTAAAACCACAAAAAAGTGAAGTTTAGATTCTCTTGTCCAAACTTCACTTTACTTTTATATAATAAGAAAGACGCCTGAACATAGCAGGCGTCTTGATGCGTTTACGGCGAGAGACCAGGCGGCCACATCCGCGTGTTTAGCACTTAAGCATATCTCTCGTCTTACGTAAATTAGCTCATCGCTTTGCTAATATAACATTAATATAACCAGAAAGCAAGATAATCATAAAAAATATTTCACTCCCTGCTCATACCGTATTTTGCTTCTCCAACAAATCAACTTCCATTATAACTAGTAAATAAATGGATTTTTAACATACGAAACGAATTAATAGTAAAATATAAATTGATTAATGTAATATATATGTTACAATTGTTATGAAAACCAACGAAAAATATGGTAACGGGAGATGAATATGTTGAAAAAAATAAAAGATGAACGTCTCATACTACAAAATTTAAAAAACATACGAGTTGCATTTATCTTTCAATCGATTGGTATAATAGGGATTTTAGCTTATATTGGCTTTACTAATGGAATAGATCAAATTACAAAATCTCCATTATGGTTATTATTCATGCTAACAAGTATCCTTCTCTGCTATTTACAAATGGGAATTTCTATTGATGCAGAAGAAGATAAAAAAGGAATTAAATTGACTCCTTACTATAAGCTTGTTTTACGCTCTGCTATTGTAGGAATCATTTTTGCAATTATCTATGTTATTTTCAGTCCTGACAGGCCACTACGGGAAGCTATTCTTATGGGAAGTATTTTCTTTTTATGCTTTTTAGCTTCTTATTCTGCTGGTTACTTTATCAAGAAAAATCGTTTACAGAATCATGACGAATGATTACTACTTAGTCTAAAAGTAAAATCGCTAAAAAAACATTTATGTAAGAAGAGGAAGGTATACCCCTTCCTCTTTTTTTGTTAACGTACTGTTCCAGTAAGGCTAGCACGAATGTCTCGGAACATATTTGTTACATCACGATTTAAATCGTTTGTAACTGTTCCGCTGCGCAGACGCGTATTTATCGTATCTACACGTTCAAACATGTCATTTTTTACTGTTACATATACATTTCGGTTTTTCACATCATTCGCAACTGCTTGACGAATTTCATTTGCCATTGCCGTTTCATCTGTCACTGGATTGCGTGGTTTCACTGCAATAACTACATCATTTCCACGCACAACTGTAGAAACACGATCCACATTATTCATACCCTTAACACGATTTGTAATTCTTTCTGCAGTTTTACCATCATTGTTCATGTATGAATTATTCATTGTAACGTTACGAGTTGGATATGGATTTGCCATTTGACCGTGGTAATTTACATCACGGTAGTAGTTATATCCAACATCATTACGACGATCATATACATTATCTGTAACTCTATTTCCATTTCGATATGTTACATAATCTGTATATTGATTTGTACGTGTTACATTATTTCCGTATGGCTGTGTATCATAATAAGATGTACGTTCATAATTGTAGTTCGCATTACGCCCATCCATTGCACTTTTATTCTTAGGTGTACCACATGCAGCTAATGCACTGGTAACTAACAAAGAAGCAGCAATAATTTTAACTTTTTTATTCAATACAAAAACCTCCCTTGTTAGAATGAACTTTTCTTTCGAAAAGCTCCCTCTTATCATGAGTAACAAAGAAGGTTTTTACACTGTTAATATTTCACTAGTAATCCCCTGAAATTTTCCATAAAGTTCTCTTTATTCCTCTTCTTCCACAAGTGGATTTCCAAAAATATCTGGCGGATCTGGCTGATAATACATTGTACCTGGTTGAGGTGCATATGCAGCCTGTGTTGGTTGATAATATAAAGGGCGCGCGTACTGTGGTCCGCCTGGCTGTGGACTATATAAAGTTCTTTCCTCACCGCCGCACCCACAATCCTCCTCTTCTGGCATCATTGGCGGCATATTATTTTCCATTGGCATTATATTCGGCATCGAAGCATATTGCGGTGCAATTGGTGCTCCTTGTGGATACGGCATGTTATAATACGGATTTTGTTGTTGATAGTACGGATACTGTTGCGGCATCATATTTGGCATTGGGTTGTTTTCCATCATCGGCATTACGTTTGGCATCTGGTTGTTTTCCATCATTGGCATCATATTTGGCATTGGGTTATTTTCCATCATTGGCATTATGTTTGGCATTTGATTATTTTCCATCATCGGCATTATGTTTGGCATCTGGTTGTTTTCCATCATTGGCATCATATTTGGCATTGGGTTGTTTTCCATC
>NZ_JBIWHY010000012.1:15149-15440 GCF_044764345.1 Bacillus sp. NPDC094106
CATCATTGGCATCATATTTGGCATTGGGTTATTTTCCATCATCGGCATCATGTTTGGCATTTGATTATTTTCCATCATCGGCATTATGTTTGGCATTGGGTTGTTTTCCATCATTGGCATCATATTTGGCATTGGGTTATTTTCCATCATCGGCATCATGTTTGGCATTTGATTATTTTCCATCATCGGCATTATGTTTGGCATTTGATTATTTTCCATCATCGGCATTATGTTTGGCATCTGGTTGTTTTCCATCATTGGCATCATATTTGGCATTTGATTATTTTCCAT
>NZ_JBIWHY010000012.1:15535-179865 GCF_044764345.1 Bacillus sp. NPDC094106
TCCATCATCGGCATTATGTTTGGCATTGGGTTGTTTTCCATCATCGGCATTATGTTTGGCATTGGGTTGTTTTCCATCATCGGCATTATGTTTGGCATTGGGTTGTTTTCCATCATCGGCATTATGTTTGGCATTGGGTTGTTTTCCATCATCGGCATCGTAATATTCGGTGGCAAGACTTGTGGAATGATAAGATTTTCTTTTGTTACATTTGGTGCAACTATGTTGCCCACATTTTCCTTTTGTACTTGTGGCGCAACTACATTTCCTATATTTTCTTTTTGTACTTGCGGCGATACTATGTTGCTTACATTTTCTTTTTTCGTTTGTGGTGACACCATGTTACCTACATTTTCTTTTTGTACTTGTGGTGACACCATGTTGCTTATATTTTCTTTTTGTACTTGTGGCGACACTATATTGCTTACATTTTCTTTTTGTACTTGTGGCGACACTATATTGCTTACATTTTCTTTTTTCGTTTTCGGAGCAATTATGTTATTTGGCTTCATTTTATTAATTTGAGGAGCAATTAACTCGCTTCCCTTTTTTATTACATCTGAAATTTTATATTCTTTTGCAGGTTTAATAGGCGGCTGCGGTGGTTGCGGCAATATATTTACTGAAAACTTTGTACTTTCTTTTACTGCAGGCTTTTCTACCTTTTCAACAATTGGTGGTTTTTCAATCACAGCTGGCTTTTCAACAGCAGGTAGCTTCTCTACAGGTTTTTCTTTTTGAATTGGCACTTCCTTCTGAATCGGTTTTTCTTTTTGGATTGGTACTTCCTTTTGAATCGGTTTTTCTTTTTGGATTGGCATTTCCTTTTGAATTGGTACTTCTTTTTGCGGCTTCACCTGTACTTCTTTTTGAGTTTGCTGCATGGCTGGCTGCTGCGTAATTGGTGCGGATTGATACGTCATTTCTTCTTCCTCTTCTATCCCAAGTGGCTTAGGTGTGCCTGCAAATTCTTTTTGTTGTACTTCCTTCACATATTCTTTCGGAGGGGCTGAACCAGCACCCACATTTTTTTTCACATGAACACTGCCTGATGGTACTTTAATTTTCATGCCAGGCATAATAAGATCTGGATTACTGAGCTGTGTATTCGCCGTTTTCAGCGTTTCAAAATCCACTCCGTACTTTTTCGCAATTTTCCAAAGGGTATCCCCTTTTTGCACGATATGAATTTTCAAATTTTCCCCCTCCTGTATAACTTATCTATAAATAAAAACACTTTGAAGGAATACTTTCTTTAAAAACCAAACTTTATCAATACTGCTTTTACAAACAATTCACTTTTTAGCACTTCTTACATTTTCACTATTGTTCAAAGTGGAATAAGCATATAAAAATTACAATGATTTCCTCAACACAATGTATGCCTATTTCTTCCTAGTTATGATTATATGCAATAAAAAAGCAACGGGAACCCCGCTGCTTTTAAGCACGCTCTAACATACGATTTAATGCTAGAACTGCTTCTTTTGTGACTTGTTTGTCTACTTGAATGACATTGACTTGTTCTCCCCGCTCTATCGTTTCTAACGCCCAAAGCAGATGTGGTAAATCAATACGATTCATTGTTAAACAAGGACACATAAAAGGATTTAATGAAATAATTTCCTTATCGGGATGCTGATGAATAATCCGGTTCACTAAATTCATCTCGGTACCAATCGCCCATTTACTTCCAGATGGCGCCTGTTCAATCCTATCGATAATATATTTTGTTGATCCAGCATAATCAGAAGCTTCAACAACTTCATAGCAGCATTCTGGATGAACAATGATATTCATATCAGGATGATTTTTTCTTACGCTTTCAATATTTTTCACAGTAAAATTTTGGTGAACAGAACAATGTCCTTTCCACAAAATTACTTTTACATCCTCAATATCTCCGTCGTACTCTAATGAATCTGTATGCGGATCCCAAACCGCCATTTTATCGAGTGGAATCCCTAAATCATATGCTGTATTCCTTCCTAAATGTTGATCTGGTAAAAAGACTAGACGCTCTTTTTGCGTAAATGCCCAAGACACCATTTTTTTTGCATTTGAAGACGTTACTGTTGCGCCACCATTACGGCCACAAAATGCTTTAATAGCTGCAGTAGAGTTCACATATGTTAATGGAATCATCGTATTCCCAAATAACTTTGTAAGTTCTTCCCATGCCCTTTCTGTTTGTTCAATATCTGCCATATCCGCCATAGAACAACCTGCACGCATATCTGGTAAAATAACTACTTGCTCATCTGTCGTTAACATATCAGCTGTTTCTGCCATAAAATGCACACCACAAAACACAATATATTTGGCATCCTTATTACTCGCTGCCACTTGTGCAAGTTGCAATGAATCTCCAGCAGCATCTGAAAACTGAACAACTTCATCTTTTTGATAATGATGTCCCGGAATAAATAACTCTTTACCTAATTTTTCTTTAATTTCATGAACACGTTCTTCCATCTCTTGCACAGACATTGTCTGGTATCGCTCTGGTAACAGCATTTCAATTGGCTGAACTTTCTCTAAAATACTCATCAGTAATCTCCCCCTCTAATCCACTTTCTCCTTACGCTTCTATATTGAAACTGATATCTAAAGCTTTCACTGAATGTGTTAACAATCCAAGCGAAATATAATCTACCCCTGTTTTTCCGTATTTTGATAAATCTTCAATTGTTATACCACCTGATGCTTCCGTTACAATTGCACTAGGTACAATCATAGAAAATTCTCGAATTTCTTCTGGTGTACGGTTATCAAACATAATAACGTCCGCACCTGCCGATACAGCTTCTCGCACTTGTTCTTCTGTCTCTGTTTCCACTTCTACTTTCACCATATGTCCAAGCTTTTCTTTCACAGATGCGACTGCTTTTGTAATAGATCCTGCAAAAGCGATATGGTTATCTTTAATCATGACACCGTCGTATAATCCAAAGCGGTGATTAAATCCACCTCCGCATACAACCGCATATTTATCAAACATACGAAGTCCTGGCATTGTTTTTCTTGTATCACAAATACGCGTATGATTACTGTCTAATGTAAGAATAGCCCTGCGCGTCATCGTTGCTATACCACTCATGCGTTGAACTACATTTAATATTACGCGCTCTGCTGTTAATAAAGAGGCAATTGGTCCTTGCGCAGTTGCTAAAATTTCACCTTTCTCTACGAGATCTCCATTTTTTTTATGAAGTTCGACTTGAATTCTTTCATCTATTAGTCGAAATCCTTGTTCAATGACCGCTGTACCTGCAAATACACCTGTATCCTTCACAAGAAATGTTCCTTTTGCCTCTAAATTATCCGGAAAAATAAGTTGCGACGTTATATCTCTTTCCCCTATATCTTCTAGAAAAAATCGATTTAATGCTTCTCTAACTTTTAACGTGTTCATAAAACCCCTCTTTCCCCTCGTTACACAAGTTGTGATTTTCTTTTTGCAAGAATAATTTCTTCCATCACTTTATTTCTTTCTGGATAATCACTGCGATAATGACCACCTATACTCTCTTTTCTTCGCATTGCTGCCTCTGTCATCAACTCACAGACTGTTAGCATGTTTATAATGGTTATTTCTTTATTTGTAAGGCCATCGTATTGTAATTGCATGTGTTGCATACCATACTGATTAAGCCATTTCTTCGCATGCAATAAACTCTGCTTTGTCCGAACAATTCCAACGTACTTCATCATATGTTCTTGTATTTCTTTTTTCGTTGGTAACTGAGAGATTGCAGAACTTGTTTGTATCCCTTTACTATCACTTATGTTCCTTTGTGCTGGATGAGCTAAAATATGTTGCCCAATCCGTCTACCAAATACAAGTCCTTCTAGCAATGAATTACTCGCTAATCGGTTTGCACCATGGACACCGTTGCAAGCTACTTCACCCACGGCATATAAATGAGCAATTGATGTTTCTCCGTCACAATTCGTTTTCACACCGCCCATGTGAAAATGAGCACCTGGTACAACTGGAATCTTACTTTGATCTACATCTACACCATTCTTTTTACATAATGACGACACAGTAGGAAAACGCTGCTTAAAGTTTCGAATCGAAGAAATATCTAAGTACACACTTTCGCCAGCAAGAATCTGTTCATGAATAGCACGTGCTACTACATCGCGCGGTGCAAGATCACGCTGCGGATGTACATCCATCATAAAATGCTGTCCTTTTCTATTTATAAGGACAGCCCCTTCGCCGCGCACCGCTTCAGACACAAGCCCACAGCAACGCCCGTCTACATATAACATTGTTGGATGGAATTGTACGAACTCTAAATCGACAAGCTCTCCACCGGCCCGGTATACAATTGCGAGTCCATCACCTGTAATCGTTTCATCGTTAGAGGTAAAAGTGTATACACCGCCAATACCACCTGTAGCTAATACAGTATGGTCAGCATAATAACGCTGCAAGTTCCCTTCACAATCGCGAGTCAAAACACCTATACATGTATCATTTTCTATTATTAAATCGAGCACCATTTCTTGCTCCACGACTGTAACGTACGGAGCTACTTCTTGAATCAAATGCTCTAATAAATTTTTTCCTGTTGCATCTCCTCCCGCATGTAAAATGCGTCGTTTTCGATGTGCACCTTCCTTACCAAGATGAGGCCTCTTTTCACCTCCATCAAATTTCATACCATTTGCAATCAGTTTACGAATCTCTTTCGGACCTTCATCAACTAAATAACGAACTGCCTCTTTATTGTTATAATTACAACCTGCCACTAACGTATCCTCATAATGATTATCCGCATTGTCATATGTAGCTACAGCTGCTGCAATTCCTCCCTGAGCTAAATGCGTATTATTATTGTGCCGCGTTTTTTTTGTGATAATTATCACATTCTTTTCGTGACAAATCTCTTTCGCCACACTAAATGCTGCAACACCACTTCCAATGATTAAAACATCTGTACTTGGCATGATAATTGCCTCCTAATTTACACTTTCCAACTGTCTTGACACCTATATTTACATAGATTTAAAATAATGACAAGAGTTTTTTATTAAGTCATTCATTGCGAAACTTACAGAAACTCTCACACTACTAAATACTACTAAAAAATAAAAAATCCATGTAACTCTACTATAGAGAGGACTACACATTATGATATATCTGGACTATGCGGCAACAACACCAATGAGCAAAGACGCAATCGAAACATATACAAAGGCAGCAGAACAATATTTTGGTAATGAACAAAGTTTACATGATATAGGTGGATCAGCTGCATCTTTACTACAAGTTTGCAGAGAAATGTTTGCAGAGATGATTGGCGGGAAGGAACAGGGTGTCTTTTTTACAAGTGGTGGTTCAGAATCTAATTATCTAGCGATCCAATCACTCTTAAATGCTAGAAGCGGTAAACACATTATTACGACCCCTGTGGAGCATGCATCCATTCACAGCTACTTTCACTCTTTAGCGCAGCAAGGATATACAATTACTGAAATTCCCGTTGATACATACGGACTTATTAATCTAGATGCTTTAGAAGCAGCCATTACAGACGATACTGTTCTAGCAAGTATTCAACATGGAAATTCTGAAATTGGAACCGTTCAGCCCATCTCAGAAATTGGGGCACTCTTAAAAAAACACCATATTTTATTTCATACAGATTGTGTTCAAACATTTGGTAAACTTCCAATCGATGTGACAACGATGCAAATTGATAGTCTTTCTGTTTCAGCACATAAAATTTATGGACCAAAAGGTGTAGGAGCTTGCTATATCAATCCGCAAGTTCGCTGGGGACAAGTGTTCCCAGGAGCGTCTCATGAAAGAGGCTTTCGTCCTGGTACAGTCAACGTCCCGGGCATCGCTTCTTTTCTGACAGCAGCAGAGCATACATTAGATAATCGCGATAAGGAATACGCTCGTTTCAAACAATTACGCTCTTACTTTATTGATAGATTGCAATCACTTTCTTTAGAAATTCAAGTAGAAGGACATTCTACTGCTTGTTTACCACACATTATTGGGGTTACAATAAAAGGAATAGAAGGACAGTACACGATGTTAGAATGTAACCGTCACGGCATTGCCATTTCAACGGGAAGTGCTTGTCAGATTGGTAAACAAGAACCTTCAAAAACAATGCTTGCAGTTGGGAAAACGTATGAAGAGGCAAAACAGTATGTTCGTTTTTCATTTGGACATCACACAACAAAAGAACAAATTGATATGACCATTCATGCACTACAAACAATTAGAAATCCATTTTATAGAGGTGGTAAATCATAATGAAACAAAATGATCAAAAGAAGATTTTAGGTGAAGAAAGAAGGCAACTCATCCTGCAATGGCTCCTTGCGGCTAATGAGCCTTTATCCGGGGGGGAATTATCTAAGAAGACAAATGTCAGCAGACAAGTCATTGTACAAGATATCTCCTTACTAAAAGCGCGAAACGAGCCAATTATCGCAACTGCACAAGGGTACTTATATTTAAAGCCACAGACAAAACAGCAAGCTTTTGAACGCGTCATCGTCTGCCAACATAAGCCAGAAGAAGTCCGCCAAGAACTAATCATGCTTGTCGATCACGGAGTTACAATTAAAGACGTAAAAGTAGAGCATCCTGTATACGGTGACTTAACAGCCTCTATTATGGTAAGCAACCGCTTTGATGTTGAACAATATTTACAAAAGATTGAGGATACAAATGCTTCCTATCTCTCACAGTTAACAGGTGGTATTCACTTACATACAATTGAAGCAGATTCTAAAGAAAAATTAAATGCTGCTTGCGACGCGCTAGATCGAGCTGGATTTCTCGTTTATTAATATAAAGCACAGAGGTTTTCATCATTCTCTGTGCTTTTATTTATAAGGTGGTATAATATTGAAAACAATTGTAAAGGAGACTACATATGGGAATTGAACTCGTTCACTTTAGCATCGGTAAACCAAAACAAATGCAGTATAACGAAGATAAAGAAATGATAACAGGCATATGTAAAGAGCCTATAGAAGAAGCCTTCCTCTCTAAAGACGGATTCCTCGGTGATGATGTAGCTGACTTAAAGCATCACGGTGGCCCGGATCGTGCTGTTTGCGTCTATCCACATGAACATTACGCATTATGGGAACAAGAATTTCAAACAACGCTTCCTTCTTCTACATTTGGTGAAAACATTACTGTTACCGATATGTTAGAACGTGATGTTTTCATCGGTGATACATATCAATTAGGCGAAGCAATCATTCAAGTGACACAAGCTAGAATACCATGTAGTACCATTTCAAAACGCCTCGGTATCCCTGGCATCTTACCGCGCATTGTGGCAACTGGATATACCGGTTATTTATGCCGTGTTCTTCAAGAAGGTATTGTACGTAAAGACTCACAAATTAAACTGCTAGAGCGTCATCCAAATCAAGTTTCTGTTCTATTTTCTAACGAAATATATTTTCATAGACGAAAAGATATAGAGGCAATGGAAAAGATTCTTGCTGTTCCAGAACTAGCAGAAGTTTGGCATGAACAATTCACAGATCGTCTCGCAAAATTGAAATAATATAAAAGATCCCACCTTTTATCTGGCGGGATCTTTTTATAATTACAACCAATATGATGAATAACTCCCAAGCACTGTAACAGAAAAACCAAGCGCCTCAAGCTCCATCGTCACGCCTGGCAACAAAACGTCATCGTATGCCTTATCAACATCAATTAAGAAGAAGTAGTTGCCAAGTCCCGTTTTCATCGGACGGGATTCGATTTTTGATAAATTTAATTTTCTCCATGCAAAAGCTGATAATACTTGATAAAGCGCCCCTGCATAATCAGCAGGTAACGTTATCATAAGCGTTGTTTTCTCTCCACGATTCTCTCCATTTTTCTTGAGCAATGCTCTTTGTTTTTTATGTAACACAAGAAAACGCGTATGATTATTTTTATGCGTATGAATATCACGCTGCACAATTGTTAAGCCATACTTTTCCGCTGCCGTTTCATTTGCAATTGCAGCGATTTTTTCTTCCGGATGTTCTTTCACGAATTGTGCGGCTGCGCTTGTGGAAGTCATATCACGAACTGTTACACCCTTTAATTCTTCATTTAAAAACTTATGACATTGTGCAATTGCATGTGGATGAGAATGTACAGCATACACTTCTTTCCACGCTTTTTCATGATCTGGATACACAAGTAAATGTTGCTGAATCGGCACTGTAATTTCTCCTACGATGAAAAGCGGCTGCTCATGCACAAGATAATCAACCGTAATATTAACAGAACCTTCTATCGCATTTTCTAACGGTACAACTGCAAAATCTACATTTCCATTTGCTGCTGCATCCATACAATCTGGAATCGTTCGATACGGTACATGCTCTGCTTCCGGAAAAAAACGACTCACCGCCATATTTGTAAATGTTGCTTCTGGTCCTAAATATCCAACTCGAATCATCGTCTTTTCCCTCCTTTTTCATTTTCTTACTGTTATACCATGAATATTTATATTTTTCTACGTAATTTTCGAATATTTCAAAAAGACTAGCATTTGCTAGTCTATATGTTTCATATATTCTTTTTGGGCGAAGAAGAAATAAATAGCACATGCCAAAAGATAAAACATAATTACAACACATACTTTTTGAAATGAGCCTTCCATAAAAACTGTCCTATGGAACGTATATAACGCAACCGCACTATGCATACTCCCTACTACAATAGGCGAAAAGAATAACATGCTTAATTGCCAACGAGAAATTTTCCACACTTCTTGCTTCGTCATTCCAATTTTAGAGAGGGCTTGATATTGCTTACGGTCCGATGAAATATTATGAAACCATTTAAAATATACAATGCTACATGATGCGAGAAAGAATAATATGCTAATAAACGAACCAACAAATATAGTAAATTCTCCAACTTCCTTCATATTCACATACAATTCCATATTATTTCGGAATGCACCATCCTGATTGTGTTTCATATGTTTACGTAAATCTTCGTTTAAGTTCTTTGTATTTTCAATATTATTTAATGTGTAACCTCGATATATAATTTTTTCAGAATCAGGAATTGTGTTTGCTATACTATTAAAATCTTGGTCATTCATGACGAAAAATATTCCATTCATTTGAGTGATATGATTGTTAAATAGCATTCCTTCTTTTTGGCCGTTAAATGTATACTCTAACGTTTGTCCAAACACATTTAATTGAATCTTTTTCTTATTATATAAAACTGGTCCATTATACTTATTATAATAAACAAGGGTAACGGTTCCTCTTTGTGGATGATAACTCTTCTGTCCTTGCTCTTTTGCCTCTTTACTATAATCACTCGCTCTTATTATAGTTGCCTCTGTATTTTCCCTATTATTAGACTGAAATGTTGTTTGTAATCCTACAAAATTCGTATAGCGGAATTTATGAAACCTATGTTTATGTAATAAATTTTCAATGGTACCTTTATCAAAAATCTCATGAGATTTAACCCCTTTTTCTATATATGAAAACGATTGTGCTCCTCCTCCGCGCCACATCTCTTCCATACTTGAAAAATATAAGAACACCGTACCCGTTACTGTAACAACAACCGTCGTTGCCATAGATAAAAGAAAGAAGAACTGTCCATTTTCCTTCATTCGATGTGATAGTTGATTTACTATAAACAAATACGGATACGTATACATTATTTTTTTATTTCGTTTTATCATTTCTAATATTTGTGTAGCACCGTGTGTAAATGAAAAGTATGTTCCAACAGAGATTAATATAACAACTGGAATAAAGTATAATCCCATCGTTAACATTGTCGTTTGGAGAGCTAAACTATACCCAAGCACTAAACAGAAAAATCCAAATAAACAAAGCCATTTTGAACTTTTCGCTTCACTTTTATCCATTCGAAATTCTTTTAATAAACGAATCACTTTTATATTCCATATACGCAAAGCACTTAAGAATGATAAAACAAAAAAGACGCTTGTATATGTAATAAACGTTATAAAAATAGCTTTTATATCAAAAATAAGAGTTAATTCTTTTGGAAGTCTAAGTAGCATACTAAATACCATGAAAAAGAGCTTTAAAAATATCATGCCAATTCCAATACCGAAAACGTTAGCAAAAAACCCGATCAACATTTGTTCGGTCATTATCATGCCAATTAAATTAGACTTCGTCGCCCCCATTAACATATATAATCCTAATTCTTTTTTACGTGCCTCTATGAAAATAGAAGTGGAATACAAAATAAATACAATAAAGAAGCAAATAATAATGACATTACATATAGTGAGTCCCCATCGTACGTTTTGATACCACATCGTTTCTTGCATATAAGGATGTACAATTACTGACATATACGCATAAGAAGCAAATATAGCAAAGCAACTGCTCAAGAAAAATACTTTATAACTACGCCAATTTCCTCTTATATTTTGTATTGCTAATTGCCGAACATTCATCTGCATGCCCCCTTTGCACACGTAAAAAGCTAGAGGTTCCCCTAGCTTTTTACGTGTTTTAAATATCCTCTTTGTGCAATTGCAAAGTAAATTGCCGAAGCTAACATATATGCTCCAATCACAATCGCACCTGATTTCCATAAATCTATATAAAGCATTTTCCCTAATGTATGAAGAGCAAATCCGCTATGAATAGCACCAATCACAATTGGGATAAAGAATATAACTCCCATTTGACGAATTGCAATTTTACGAATTTCTTTATCTGTCATTCCAATTCGCTTTAATGATTTAAATTGAATACGATCTTGTTCTTTATCGTTAAACCATTTAAAGTATGTCAGGCTGCAAGCGAAGAAGAAAAACAGTACCGCTACGAAGAAACCGATGAACATTGTGATTGCACCTTGTTCCTTTATCGCCTTATACATAAGAACGGAATTATGGAAATTCTCTTGTTGTTCTGGTGCAATTTCCTTTTTCAAATCTAGCACAAGATTTTCTGTACTTTTCCAATCTTCAATATAATAACCATAATATTTCATCTTTTTTTCATCCGGTATGAGCTTTGCGTATTTCTCAAAATCTTGATCATTCACAATAAGATATTCGTCATCATTAAAAATAGAATATGAAGTTGGTTCATTTAACTGAACAGACTGTTTTTGTCCATTAATTGTAATTTCATAGGGTTTCGTACGATCTATCTTCACCATATCATTTGTCATATCACTCATGACCATCGTCGCACTACCTGATGTGTTATGAACTTCTCTAACTTCTTCCTTCTTTTGTTTGCGTACTTCCGCATTATATTCTTTTTCTGAAATAATCGTCGTTGGTACTTCATGTTCACTGTTAAAAAACGTTACTTTCTGCGTTGCAGGCAGTTTTACGTAGGCTACTTTTCGCGCATCTTCAAATCCATGCTTTTTTAATAATCCTTGTACTTTTTCTTCACTAATAATGTTATGCGTATTTACTCCCTTTTCCTCATATGAAATAGCATGTGGCATTTGAGCTACCGTTTTATAACTCATATCTTCAAAGAATACATATAGCGTACCAATTGCCGAAGAAACAATCGCTGTAATAATTGAAATAACAAAGAGAAAGCGAGCATTATCTTTCATTTTATAAATAAGATTGCTGAGTACAAACATATTTGGATATGTATAATATGATTTTTTTCGTTTCTGTAACGCCTTTAATATGACAGTGCTACCTTGTGTAAATAGTAAGTACGTTCCCCCAATTGTAAGTCCTACAATCGGTAAAAATAACATAAGGAAATTCATAATTGTAACTTGGAAACAAAGTACATATGCAGCAATGATACATCCTACACCAACTACACATAACCATGTAAATGCAAAAGGCTCTACTTTTTGTTTTCTTGCCTCTCTTAATAAATCAATAATTTGTAAACGTGCAATCGTCCAAAGACCAAATAATGATAGGATGAAAAAGAGAACGAAATATACACCAGCTGTAATGAAAACTGCTTTTCCATTCCATACGAGCGGAAGTGTTTTATCAATGCCAAGTAATACACTTAACGCTTGGAAGAAAAGTTTTGAGCCAAGCATACCAAGTGCAATCCCTATTATAATTGCGATTACCCCTAGGATCATTTGCTCTAAAACAATCATGCGGCCAATCTGAGCTTTCGTACCACCAATTAACGTCAATAAACCAAATTCTTTTTTTCGTGCTCGTAAAAATGTTGCATTAGCATATAAAATAAACAGTGCCGAAAAGATGACAATGATATAGTTCATTGATTCCAGCCCTTTTGTAACCATAGCCCTCATGCTAATATTTCCGCTCACTACATCTGGATGATAAATGAAGGAAGCATACATGAAAAATACGACAATCGATAAACAACTACTAATAAGAAAGGCTTTATAATTACGCCAATTTCCTTTTACATTATTAAGCGCGAGCTGGCGAAAGTTCATGATATTCTCCTCCTAGCATCGCAAGTACGTCCAAAATTTCTTGGAAAAAGGCTTGCTTTGTTTTTCCTTTATGAATTTCCGAGAAAATTTCTCCATCACGGATAAAGAGAATACGTTCACAGTAACTAGCCGCTACTGGATCATGTGTTACCATTGCAATCGTTACTTTCTTCTGCTCATGTAAATCTTGCAATGCGCCCATTAATGATTTTGCTGATTTAGAATCTAAGTTTCCTGTCGGCTCATCTGCTAAAATTAATGTAGGTTCATGAATAATGGCACGCGCAGCTGCGGCACGTTGTTGCTGCCCACCTGATACTTCATACACTTTTTTGTTTAAAATACCTTCGATGTTTAAAAACTTCGCAATTTCTAGTACTTTCGTATCAATTTCATTTACAGATTTCTTCGCCATAACGAGTGGTAAAATAATATTTTCTTTAATAGATAGCGTATCAAGTAAGTTAAAGTCTTGGAAAATGAATCCTAAATGCGTACGGCGAAATTCTGCTAGTTTGGCAGCACGCATTTGACTAATTTCTTCACCATTTACATACACATGTCCTGATGTTTGTTTATCAATTGTTGCTAATAAATTTAAAAGCGTTGTTTTCCCGCTTCCTGACGGACCCATAATTCCTACAAATTCGCCTTCGTCAATTTTAAAGTTTATATCGTTTAAAGCGGTCGTTGCCACTGAACCTTTTGATTGATACACCTTCGTTAACCCTTTTACTTCAAGAACACTCATTTCTAATCCCCCTATGCGTTTTCTTCTTACATTTACTATAAAAAAAATGAGAAAAAGAAACGAGTGATTTCCCTTACAAAACCATTTGTTATCTTACAATTTTGTCATTTTTCTCGTCAAAGCATGATATTCTTCGTCTTTTGCAAATTGGAATGTAAATGTTGTGCCTTCCCCTTCAGTCGATTGCACCTGAATTCCGTGATGAAGATTATCACAAATCTCCTTTGTAATATATAATCCCATTCCTGTCGCTTCCCTCGTTTTTCGGCCATTTATCCCGGTAAAGAACGGATCAAATACACGCTTTACATCTTGCTTCGGGATACCAATTCCATTATCACGAATATGTAATAAAATTTTCTGATTCTTCTCTTCTATTTGAAACTGAATTTCTTTTTTATCTGCTTGAGAGATTTTTGTATACTTTATTGCATTCACAACAATTTGACTAATTGCGATACTAATCCACTTTCTGTCAGATGCAACCATACAAGCATCTTCTTCAAACATTAATTTCGGATATACAGAAGATTGAATAAAAGACTTTCGATTTTGATTAATAATATCTCGAACGACATCTATGACATTTACTACTTCTACTTTATAATCTTTGGCAAACTGCTCTAACCTTGCCATATGTAATGCTAAATCTAAACCATTTAAAATACGGTTATTTTCTTCTCGTATACTTTCAACCGTTTCTCTTGCTTCACGGTGCGCTTTTCCAAATTTCTGCAACAATAATTCAATAACTGATACCGGTGTTTTCATTTGATGAATCCATTGGTTCATAAAGATCATTTGCTGCTGTTCTTTCGCATGCTGCTTATGAACTTCATTCATATATTGCTGTCTCAGCAAAGTGAATGCTTCTACAATCATTTCTTGTTCCGATGTATAAGAAGCATCAATGAGTAAAGAGTCATGTAACGTATGTCCGCCAGTGATATATTGTTCTATTCTCTTTAAAAACACGCTTCGTTTTCGATAATCATACACGAGGTATGAAATAAACACGACCGTCCCTAATAAAAGTCCATATAGCCACGTACTCCAATCAAGTGGACGCTTTTCTAAAAGACTTTGTAACTGTAATACGAGTCCAAATAAGCAAAGGCTTACAACATAAGAAAGGATTAAAGGAAAACGATCCACGAGGTAACTTTTAGGCTTCATGTCCTTCTCCCCACTCTGTAAGAAGGGCATAACCGTACCCACGTTTTGTAACGATTGCATTTTTAATTCCAAGTTCCTCTAGTTTCTTCCTCACGCGTTTTACGTTCACAGTTAATGTATTATCATCAACAAAAGCTACTTCATCCCATAACGCCTCTAAGAGTTCTTCACGTGTTACATATTGATTCGCCTGCTTCATTAAACACTCTAGTAAATAAAACTCATTTTTTGTAAGCTCTATTTGCTGCCCTTGCCACTCTACTGTATGCTGTGATGGGAATAGTAATAATCCACTCACGCCCAAGCAATCACTTTCTGTCGATGAAGCATATTCACCATATCCACGGCGCAGGGCACTTTTTACTTTTGCCATTACAATATCTAAATGGAATGGCTTTGTAATATAATCGTCCCCACCATTTTCAATTGCCATAACTTGATCCATTTCTCCTGTTCGTGCAGAGACGAAAATAATCGGTGCGTTAGATACTGTTCGAATTTGACGACACCAATAAAAACCATCAAAGTACGGTAAATTAATATCGAGTAAAACTAAATGCGGATTCACTTTCACAAACTCATCTTTTATATGGCGTAAATCCGTCGCTCGAAATGATTGATAGCCATACTTCCCTAAATGCTCTTCTAATATTTCTGCAATTTTTTCGTCATCTTCTACAATTAATATTTTATACATGCTCTCTTTCTCCCCTTGTATCTTACTGCGGAGTGACTATTTCTTTGATTCTTCTGACATCTAAAATCAATATACCCTTCTTACAAATTACACTCCTTTCTCCATTATAAAAAAGACTGCCGTATTTTGGCAGTCTTAATCGATAAATTCGAATTGATATTCAAGAATTTTTACAATGTCACCATCTTTTGCACCGCGTGCACGAAGAGCTTCATCAATACCCATTCCGCGCATTTGACGAGCGAAACGACGTACAGATTCATCACGTGAGAAGTCTGTCATCTTGAATGTTTTCTCAATATCATAACCAGAAATGACAAATGTACCGTCACTTTCGCGTGTAATTTCAAACTTAGATCCTTCAGATTCAAATTTGTACATTACATTTGCTTCAGATTCGTCTACAACATCATGTACTGGGAATTCTGGTGTTGTTTCCACTAAGTTTGCTACTTCAAATAATAGATCACGAACACCTTGTTTTGTTACGGCAGAGATTGGGAAGATTTGAACTTCGTCTCCTACTTTCTCTTTAAATGCTTGTAAGTTTTCCTCTGCATCTGGCATATCCATTTTGTTTGCAACAACAACTTGTGGACGCTCTGTTAAACGCAGATTGTACTCTTTTAATTCAGCATTGATTGTAACATAATCCTCATATGGATCACGGCCTTCTAAACCAGACATATCAATCACATGCACGATAACACGTGTACGTTCGATATGACGTAAGAATTGGTGTCCAAGTCCAACGCCCGCATGTGCTCCTTCGATTAATCCAGGAAGGTCAGCCATAACGAAGCTGCGGTTATCACCAGTTTCAACAACACCAAGGTTTGGAACGATTGTTGTAAAGTGATATTCTGCAATTTTCGGACGTGCTGATGATACAACGGATAATAATGTTGATTTACCTACGCTTGGGAATCCAACAAGTCCAACATCCGCTAATACTTTTAATTCTAAGATTACATCACGTTCTTGACCTGGTTCCCCGTTCTCAGCGATTTCTGGTGCTGGGTTCGTCGGTGTTGCAAAACGTGAGTTACCACGGCCACCACGACCACCTCTTGCAATAACAGCTGATTGCTCATGCGTTACTAAATCCGCAAGAATTTGACCAGTTTCTTCATCTTTTACAACTGTTCCTGGTGGAACCTTTACGATTAAATCGTCAGCTTTACGGCCATGTTGTCCTTTGCTCATTCCATGTTGACCGCGATCAGCTTTGAAATGACGTTGGTAGCGGAAGTCCATTAATGTACGTAAGCCTTCGTCAACAACGAAAACAACATCTGCACCTTTACCACCATCACCACCTGCTGGGCCACCCTTTGGAACATACTTCTCACGACGATACGCAACCATTCCGTTTCCACCGTCGCCGCCTTTTACATATATCTTGACCTGATCTACAAACATTATTTCACCACACTTTTTTCGATTGGTTGTAATATAACCGAGACTTCGTCGTCTCGCACTGTATAAGAAATGGAATACCATTCATTATTTTGGTTTGTAAGCCACGTTTGCAGTTCTTCTACATTCGTTAGCTTGCCACGAAAATCAAAAAAGAAACGAGCATTCTCCGCGTCACATTCAATTGTGATACAAACATAATTTTCAACATAAACGTCTAAACTATGCTGAAGCATTGAGAAAAATTCATTCGTCCACGTACACACTTCTTCATCGTAATGAGATAAGTTATGTAATTTCCCCAATACTTCGTACTCCAATAAGCACGGCTGCTGTTTCCAATTATATGTTAAAATCCATTCTGAAAATAAAGGCATCGATAGCCCCATCAGATTGGATTCTTGTCTCGCTTCTTGGACAAAACAATCGATGAGCCCATGAATCTCTTCCACTCTTCCGAGGGAGAGGTTTCCTTTAATCATCTGCATACGATTGAGCCAATCATGCCTAGAATGGCTCAACGCATCTATAATTGTCCATTTTTTATTCATCCAGATACCCCTTAATATAGAAAAACTCTAACCTGCACTCAGGTTAGAGTTTTCCGTGAGTTTCTTATGCTTCTTGAGCAACAGGATATACGCTCACTTGTTTGCGGTCACGGCCAAGACGCTCGAAGCGTACTACGCCGTCAACTTTCGCGTATAAAGTGTCATCGCCACCACGACCAACGTTAACACCTGGATAAATTTTTGTACCGCGTTGACGGTAAAGAATTGAACCACCTGAAACCGTTTGACCATCTGCGCGTTTAGCACCAAGACGTTTTGACTGAGAGTCACGACCGTTCTTTGTACTACCTACACCTTTCTTAGATGCGAAAAACTGAAGATCTAATCTTAACATACGTTACACCTCCTGCATTTTTTCTATTAAACGGATATACTTTCCGTAATCAAGTTCGATCGTCTTAAGCGAAACAACCAATCCTTCTAAAAGCGTTTGTGCTTTTTCCATCGTATGAGCGTCTAAATCATTAGGCAATTCATACGTTAAAAATCCGCCATCACTTCCGAGTTCAATAGTTGCCTGTACATTACAAAGTACTTCCACTGCATTTATAGATCCGAACACAACCGCTGTTGTTCCAGCACAGACAAGGTCTTGTCCATGCGGTGCATAATCGGCATGTCCAGTCATTTTAAATGATTGGATACTTCCTAATTTCGTGCGACTTATCGTAAATTTAATCATCTTAACCAGAATTAAGCGTTGATTGCTTCAATCACTAGCTTAGTGTAAGGTTGACGATGACCTTGTTTCTTACGATTGTTCTTTTTCGCTTTGTATTTGAAAACGATGATTTTCTTAGCGCGACCTTGTTTTTCAACTTTCGCAGTAACTGTTGCACCTTCTACAACTGGGCTACCAACTTTCACGTTTTCGCCACCAACGAAAAGAACTTTGTCAAAAGTAACAGTTTCACCAGCTTCAACATCTAATTTTTCAATGTAGATTTCTTGACCAGCTTCAACTTTGATTTGTTTTCCACCTGTTTCGATAATTGCGTACATACTTGCACCTCCTCATAATTACTAAGACTCGCCAACACGAGGTAGACATGAACTGTCTTTTGGGAACCTGTCTTGTGCGGTTGTAGCATATAGCCATTTAGGTGCTATAAACTATAACATAGAGATGTTACCATGAAACATAGACGATTGTCAATAAATGTTCTGCTAACTATTTTTTTCGATTCATCATTTCTTGCTTCGTTCCAAATCGAATAATCGCATACTTCTCAGCTTCTTCATCTGTAAAATAAATTTGAAACGGTATATTTTTTTGTAATTCTTTTTGTAAAAATGCTTTTTGTACTTCTTTCGGTGCTGCGATTAGTACCGCTTCATCTTCTACATGACTATATGTAATAAGCTCTCTTTCTAGCTCATATGCGATTGTTTCATTAGAAATGATATACCCTGTCGTTTTGCACTGTGAACAATCTTCTAGTAATACATCACGCAGCGAGTGTTTTTTGCGCTTACGTGTCATTTCTAAAATACCTAGTTCGGTAAATCCAAGTACTCTCGTATAGGTACGGTCCCCTTGTAAAGTCGTAATTAAGCTCTCTCTTATTTTCTCCTTATCCGCCTGTTTTTTCATATTAATGAAATCAATTAATATCATGCCCCCAATATCACGAAGCCTTAACTGGCGAGCAATTTCTTCGGCAGCCATTTCATTTGTTCGCACTACTGTATCCTGTAAGTTTTGTTTCCCGGTAAATTTCCCAGTGTTCACATCGATTATTGTCATCGTCTCCATTTGTTCGATGATTAAATATGAACCGTTCTGTAACCATACGATTTTTTGCAGTGCTTTTTCAATTTCTCGCTCTACACCAAAATGACTAAACATAGAAGACTTTTCACTGTAGAATGACACCTTTTCTTTTCCTACTTTATCTTCCAATTCCTTTACGATACTTCTTGTATCTACAATTACTTTTTCTACCGATTCAATAGGATTCTCTTGAAATACACGATCTAAAAAAGTTGCTGGGCGATGAAGTAGTATCGGTGCCTTTCCTTGCCCTTCTTTTCTTTTTAATTCTTCAAATAGCTCTTGAAAATGTTGCATTTCAGCTTGTATTTCATCAATTGTACCTTTTTCACATGCTGAACGAAAAATATATCCTCCCGTTCCTTCTACTTGAATTTCAAGTAATTGTTGTCTCCTCTTATGACTTTTTATTTTCCGGGAAACAGCACGCATTTCATCGTATGGCATATAAACGACATATTTCCCGGTAAATTCTACATTCGCTGTTAGCTTCGGTCCTTTTGTATCAATCGCTTCTTTTACCACTTGCACGAGCAATGCTTGTCCTTCATGTACTCGATATGACGCTGGCACATCATCATATGAAAGGTAAGCGTGTTTTTCTAAACCGATGTTTACAAATGCTGCATTCATCCCAGCAATCGTTCGCACAACACGTCCAACATAAATATGCCCAACAATTTCTTGCTCCTCATTCCGTTGCCATAAAAGCTCAACAATCTTTTGTTTTTCTTCTATAGCCACTCTCTTTTCCGAACCCGTATAATTGATGTATAACGTCTTCAAAATACCTTCCTCACTTTTCAGTTTCTTTTCTTCCTACAATATAAAAGGTTAGTGTCATCGTCAACACTAACCAATTAACTCTTCCACAGATGAGGTTGTTCGCTTTTCAGTAAAATATGCGTATAGCAATTCATTTTCATCTAATGTATAGTGCTCTTTATATTTACCATGAACAATAATGGAATGTTTATACCCCCTGCGGAACTTGGTGAAAATCGTATATAACCGATCATCTGTTTTTACCTCAATGGGAGCAATCTTTTCAATACCTCGCTTGTTTCCATAATAACGTTCTAGTAAAAAACGCATAAATGCATAACGCCGCTGCTTCCATTCTTGATATAACGAAATGGCTAAAAAAAGAAGAAGCACCCACATCATAATATTATTACTATTCCAAAGTAGCTGCCATCCCAATATCACACTAAAAAAAACACATGATATTTTCATCATTTTCTCATGTGCTTGTAAATAAGGAAATCGATGTGATAACACATTAAATAAAACTTTCCCGCCATCCAGTGGCCAAATCGGCAACAAATTAAACCCTAAAATGATGAAATTGTTCCACACAAAAAAATGATACAGGTCATCATTAACCCATCCTGCTCGATATAAAATATATGCCATTCCAATCATCCATACATGTTGAATCGGCCCTGCCATCACAACGACTAATTCTTCTTTTAACGGCTTATTCCCATGTTCCTCAAGCTCCGCCACACCACCAAATGGCAAGAGTTGTATTTGCTTGATGCGCCAGTTATAATGGGCCGCTGCGAATGCATGCCCAAGTTCATGAATCAATACAATGGAAAATAAAAGTAATAATTCTTTAAAACGTGCTGTAAAAATCCCAATGGTTATAATCCCCCAGAACAATGGATGTATCGTAATTTTTGACAGTACTTCGCTATATTTAGTCAAATGAAATCACCTGAATCGGGTCGATAAATTTTTCATTCTTTTTGATTGCAAAATAAAATTTACCATTCTTATGATCCGTATCACTACCGACCGTTCCAACTTTTTGCTTCTTTGAAACGTAATCATATAACTTCACTGATGTTTCATTTAAATTTCCATACCATGATTCCGTACCATCCGCATGTTGAATTTCAACTGTATTTCCAAGCCCATCTTTCTTGCCAGCAAAAATAACAACTCCCTCATTCACTGATTCAACAGTTGCATCCGCAGCTGTTTGTACAAATACGCCTTGCCCATTTTTCTGAAAGCCCTGCATGACTTTCCCAGAGGCTGGAACTGCATAATCTTTTTGTTCTACTCCTTGCTTCTTTTTACTCGTAGATAAAAATACAAGTGGCTTTCCAAATTGATCCTCATACCATTTTGACACTGCCGCAAACTGAAATTCTTCCTGCATCACTTTCGTTACAGCAGTTCGTGCTCCATTAAGAGGGGCGGGCGCATTTTTAAATAAAATGGCTACTGAAAGAACCAGTATGGCGGATAATAAAACCTTAAATAAAAAGACTTCCTTACGAAAAAGGGGATGAATCTCCTTTTCACCTTCTTCAATGAATATCGTTTCTCCATCAAAATTTTCTCCAGAGAAATATTGTTCTTCCTCTAGCTTCTCTTGTTCTTCTTTTCTCTTCGCAATCCGTTTTCGAATTTCCTCTACCCGTCTATTCTTCATCCTGTCCCCTTCCTTTTTCCACCTTTTATTCAATTAGCAAATCAAGTGAAACTTCAAAGTAGACACCGTTATCTATTTGCGTAACTTTATACAGTTTGTACATATGTATGAGCCCTAACAGGAAGATATTCATGAGAAGAAAAAAGAAAGCACTCCGCATATATGCGAAGTGCTTCTAACGAATTCCAAAGAAATTTTTCATCTTTGTAAATACGGATACTTTCTCTCGTTCAAACGCTTGTAATGGTACATTTTCACCTAACAAGCGTCTTGCAATATTTCGATAAGCTAACGCTGCTTTTCCAGTCGGCTGCAATGCTACAGGCTCCCCTGTGTTTGTAGCACGAATAACTTCATCATCATCTTCGACAATTCCAAGTAATTCAATCGAAAGTGTACGTACAATCTCATCTACATCAAGCATATCTTGCTCATGTAACATATGACTACGCACACGGTTAATGACAAGTTTTGGTGGTTCAATATCTTCTTTTTCTAAAAGCCCGATAATACGATCCGCATCGCGCATAGAAGATACTTCAGGTGTCGTTACAACAATAGCTTTATCCGCACCTGCTACTGCATTTTTAAATCCCTGCTCAATACCTGCAGGACAATCAATTAATATGTAATCATAATCTTGACGTAATAGTTGTATTAACTCATCCATTTGTTCAGGTGTTACCGCGGATTTATCACTCGTTTGTGCTGCAGGTAATAAATAAAGCTCATCAAAGCGCTTATCTTTAATGAGAGCCTGAGGTAAACGACAACGACCTTCGACGACATCAACAAGATCAAATACAATACGATTTTCTAGCCCCATTACTACGTCTAAATTTCTTAGACCAATATCCGTGTCAATTAAACATACCTTTTTCCCGGATAATGCCAAGGCTGTACCAATGTTTGCAGACGTTGTAGTTTTGCCTACCCCGCCTTTTCCAGATGTAATTACTATTGCCTCTCCCACAGCTATACAATTCCCCTTTCTAACTTTGTTAAATTAGGTCTAAGATGAGTGAGAAGTTGCAGGCGATCGACAACAATGTGATTGTTCTCATTAATATACGCACATTCTGCCGTCTCTGCTCCGTCTTCTTTCTCTTCCGGAGCCCGCATTGTCACATCACTAATTCGAAGTTGCATTGGATTCATAACAGATGCCGCAATTACAGCATCTGTATCTCCATAATATCCAGCATGTGCAATTCCTCGTAATGTTCCAATGACAAAAATATTCCCCCCAGCGATAACCGTTCCACCTGGATTAACATCTCCAATTAATAATAGATTCCCTTTTACATGCAAAACTTGACCCGAGCGAACAATTTTGGAAATAGGGACAATTTCTGTTTCTTCTTTCCAAGCTATAGCCTCAGCTTTTGTTATAACATCACTCTCAATAGAATCCACAACAAGATTTTTCTTATTGCGAATTAAGGTACGAATTTCTTCTTGTTGCACCTCTGTCAAATAGCGATTTCCTACTTTAACATACACTTCAATTAATGAGCGCTCATCACCATCGTAATAATGGGTTGAAAGTTTCTCATCCAGTTCTTGCAACAATTCAGTAAATAAACAGCAATCATCTAAATGAAGTGTTAGTCCATCTTTTGTCCCCTTTATTGTTACATTCTGTTGCTTTTTTTCTTCCACTAAAGTTCACCCCACCGATTCAATTCGACATAAAATCAGAAAATCCTTTTTTCTTTTTCTTCCATCGCTTTTGAAAGACGCACAAGATATCGTCTCAGTGGGAAACAAACTATCAATAAGAAAATTCCATTTAGCAATAAAGTAGCGAGGAGACGATCTGTGAAAAAGATATGCGCTGGTACGTGAATACGTCCTAATAACGTTAAGAATCCATATACATAATACTCTAATGCTGCAATACCCGTTAATACGATAAAAGAAACAATAAATAAGTTCAATTGCAAGACTCTCATCGCACTATAAACAAGATACGCTAAAATTGGATAAGCAAATATATATACACCAACAAGTTCTGTGTATACCGCATCAAATAGAAAACCGAACAATAGTCCATAGTAAATACCTTGAAGAGGACTGTAATACACGGCAATGAAACATAGGACAATGATAAAGAAATGCGGCGTTGCTATGCTGTTCTTCCAAAATAATTCTGTCGGAACTACAGTCGAAAACATATTTTCAAATAAAAAAACAAAAAGGAGCAGAAGAGGAAGAACCGCCCTTTTTAAAATAGTCGTCATTTCTTCTCCCCCTTATTGTTCTAGCGGTGCTGAAGGCTTATCTCGTTTTGCAACCATAATATGATTTACATCATTTAAATCCGCAGCAGGTTCTACGTAAGCTGTTTGTGTTAATCCGTATGCATCTGGTTGAACATCTACAATTTTCCCAATCACTAAACCTTTCGGGAAAATATCACCAAGTCCAGACGTTACAACCATCTGACCTTTTTCTACTTGTACATTAGATGAAATCTTTGTGAAAAGAAGTAATTGTTTTTCTTTATCATAGCCTTCAATTAATCCAAAGATGCTATCTTCTTTTCCTTGTACAACAGCAGAAATACGGTTTGTACGATTCATGGAGCTTAACAGCTCTACTGTTGATGTAAATTGAGATACACTTTTCACACGCCCAATTAAGCCTTTTGGAGTCATAACAGCCATATCTTTCTTAATACCTTGTTGTGCTCCCTTATCAATTCCAACTAAATCGTACCATTTATCTGGATTACGAGAGACAACAGTAGCTTGAATTGCTTGGTGATCATCAAGTGAATCTTTTATACCAACTATCCCTTGTAATTCCTTTTTCTCTTTTTTTAATGTGTTTACTTCTGCTGATAACGTCGCATAATTATCTAATTTTTCTTTTAACTGTTTATTTTCTTCATACGTGCGCTTTACATCTTCTACATTCTCAAAGAACCCGGCAACATAATCCGCTGGCTTTTGGAATACACGTTCTACAACACCGACAGTATCTTTTACAAACTGCTCTGGCCATGTTAGACTCTTCCGTTCTTTCAATGAGATTCCAATCAATGCCACGAGAAGAATAATACTAACTAACAAAACAATTAATCTTTTGTTTAAGAAAAACTGTGGCACGTTCACACCCTCTTAATTTCATTGTTTTTTATTTTGGAATATTAACGAGCAGTTTTGAAAAGGTCAATATTATCTAACGCTTTACCTGTTCCAATTGCTACGCAATCCAATGGATTTTCTGCAACAAGAACTGGCATTTTTGTTTCATCACTAATTACTTTGTCCAAGTTGCGAAGTAATGCACCGCCACCTGTTAATACAATACCACGGTCCATAATGTCTGCTGCTAACTCAGGTGGAGTTTTTTCTAATGTGTTTTTAACAGATTCTACGATTGCATCTACTGTATCTTTTAACGCATCTGCAATCTCTTCTGGTTTAATTAATACTGTTTTTGGTAAACCACTTACTAAATCACGGCCACGAATTTCCATTGGCTCAATACCTTCTGGCTCGCCTGCAGAACCGATTTCTAATTTTAATGCTTCTGCTGTTCTTTCACCGATCATCAAGTTGTAGTTTTTCTTAATGTATTGAATGATTGAATCATCCATATCATCACCAGCAACACGAACAGATTGACTTGTTACAATCCCACCTAATGAAATGATTGCAACTTCTGTTGTACCACCGCCAATATCAACAACCATACTACCAGTTGGCTCCCAAACCGGTAAGTTTGCACCAATTGCTGCTGCAAATGGCTCTTCAATTGGATATGCATCACGTGCGCCAGCTTGACGAGTTGCATCAATTACTGCACGTCTTTCTACAGCTGTAATACCAGATGGAACACATACCATTACATAAGGCTTACGAGAGAAAAATCCATTTGATTTTTGCGCCTGTTGAATATAATATTTCATCATTGTTGCTGTTGTTTCATAATCAGCGATTACACCGTCTTTCATAGGGCGAAGAGCCACTACGTTTCCTGGTGTACGACCAATCATTTGTTTCGCATCGCTACCAACTGCAACGATTTGTTTTGAATCAGTTTGCAGTGCTACAACTGAAGGTTCGCGTAAAACAACACCTTTTCCTTTCACATATACAAGCGTATTCGCTGTTCCTAAGTCTATTCCAAGATCACGAGTAAAACCACCAATTCCAAACATATCATCTATCTTCCTTTCTCATTTTCACGGACTCATTTTCTTACTTTATATTTATAATAAAACAGTACGTTTTTATATTTTTTTATCCTTTATTGTAGATGGTTGTCTACAAAAAACTCATAAATCACATTATAAAACAAAATAAGTAAAAAGAATAGTCTTAAATATGACCTTTTTCTTTCAAACTCACGAATTTATGGTCGCCTATAATGATATGATCAAGAACTTCAATTCCAATAATCTTACCGCATTCCACTAATCGTTTTGTTACTTCAATATCTTCGCGGCTTGGCGTAGGATCTCCTGAAGGGTGGTTGTGCAGACATATAATAGAGGCTGCTGCGCGGCGAAAGGCTTCCTTGAATACCTCGCGAGGATGTACAATTGAGGCATTTAAGCTTCCAATAAAAACTGTATGCCGATGCATCACTTGATTCTTCGTATTTAGATATAAACAAACGAAATGCTCCTGTTGCAAAAAGCGCATCTCTTCCATCATATACCTTGCACAATCTTCTGGACTTCGAATGCTATATCTATTTTGATACTCTAGGCGCACCATTCTTCGTCCTAATTCGAAAGCAGCAATAAGCTGAGATGCTTTTGCGATCCCCACACCATGGATACTTGTCATCTCCTCTATTGTAGCATCTTTTAACATTCGTAATCCGTCAAAATGGCACAAAATTTTCCCTGCTAATGTTAGAACTGATTCTTCCTTAGAACCAGTTCTCAGCAACACTGCAAGAAGTTCCCGATTCGATAAATTGCTTGCTCCTTCTAATAATAAACGCTCCCGTGGCTGTTCCTCTTTCAAAACATCACGAATACCGTTCATATCTTCACTCCTTTTTCAATTTGTCGCAAAGAAAACCCCATGCAATTTCACGCATGGGATGCATCGCTATCAAACTGTTTCAATTCACGAACAAGACGCGCAATTGGTAAACCCACTACACTGTAATAATCTCCTTGAATATGTTGAACAAAAATGGAACCTTTCCCTTGAATACCATAACTTCCAGCCTTATCAAGTGGTTCTTTCGTTGCAATATACGTATCAATCTCTTCTTCCGTTAACTCCCAAAACGTAACTTCTGTACGCTCATAAAATGTGACCGTTTTTTCTTTTGAAATGAGTGCAACACCTGTATATACTTCATGTGTTTTTCCTGATAAGAACTGCAACATTCTCTTCGCTTCCGCTTCATCGTTAGGCTTTCCAAGAATACGCGATTCATATGTAACGATTGTATCTGCCCCTAATACCACACTATCTTCGTGATTTTCTGCTACAGCAGACGCTTTTTGCAAAGCAAGTGACATCACAATATCAGAAGGTGACGAATATGCACCGATTGTTTCTTCTATTTCACTTACGACAATTTCAAACGGGACGTTTGCTAGTTCAAGTAGTTCCTTACGGCGTGGTGAGCCAGAAGCTAAAATAAGTTTTTTCATGTTTTCTCCTTTCTTTCTTACATGTAACAGAATCATATAACTTAATCGTATCAAATGAATATTTTCCCCACAAATTGTAAAAATATCATTTTCTTTTTAGGAAATGATATTTTTCGCTTTTATCCCGCTATTTGCAGTCAGTAATACTCCCACCTCAAAATTCGGCGAAAGCAAAGAAGTTAGACGTGAGATAAACGCCTGTAAAAGCCCGATTGGTGAGGGCTAATAATCAGTGGAGGCTGAAGCCCCCCACTGATTAAAGTTTCACTTTATACAACTATATTCTGTACATAAAGAAAGCACTTTGATCTAGTATAAAACCGAAAAGAAGGGAAAGAAGTTTACACACTTCGTCCCTCTTCATTTTATTATCCTATTATTTCGCTTTTTGTGAAACTATTTTTTCATATGAAAGTAAACTATCAATAACAACTTGATTTAATTTTGCTACTGCCTCCTTATCATCCTTCCCTTCTTTAATCGTTTGTACCGCTATGGACGCATACGTATATAATTTTTTCACGTCCTCACGCTTCGTTGCTTTTCCTTCTGTTTCAATTGTCTTCCATTCCTTTTCTATCGCATCTATTTCTTTTTGATCACCTTTTCCCCCTGCCTGTACACTGGATGCATATTTTACAAAATGAGTACATAAGGACTGTAACTTGTTTAAAAAGGAGCCAAATTCCTTATCATTTTTTAGCAATGCTTTATCTGTAATCTCCCAGCTCTTTTTCAAAACAGAGACGCCATCTTTCTTATACTGCTCCATTAATTTATCTACAGATTGTTCATCACTAGCAATAGCCACAACAAGTGAATACTTATCACCATTCGGTTTTAAAGCTGCTGCGCCACCATTCTCTTTCCACTCTTGAATGGCAGCCTGTCCTTTTTCTTCAGAGGAATATAGACCTCCTTGAACAAAAAATAGTGTGATTGGTGCTAAAGCTGCCGCATTTCCTGTCTTTGGCTTCTCTTTCTTCTTCTCCTCAGTTCCTGCTTCCTTCGTTTCTGTTCCACTCGGCTGCGGAGAAACTGTTACCGTCGCTTCTTCAGTTTTCCCTTGCCCCGTTAATAAATGAAGCATGCTCATTCCTAGCATCGTGCCAATAATAATCGCAGCTGCAACTGCAAAGATAAGGACATTGCTCCATTTTTTTTGATATTGTTTGATAGAGGATATCTTTGTTTTCTGAAACGGGACTACATTTTGCGGCGTTTCACTATCGACTACCATCCAATCAAACTCATCTTTTTCTTTCTTTTTTTCTTTATACTTCGCTTCTGTTCCGTTTACCTTAACCGAGATTGTTCGTGATTGCTTGTCCATACGCTCACACCTCACCTCTTATCGTTGTCCGCATCATATCATATTCATTTCATAAAAAACCGAGATATTTGTCAGAGGGATTCGTCAAATTCTCCCATATAGTTATCCTATATCTATGCATTCGTCTTCATTTGTAGAACAAAAAAACTAGGGCAGCTGTTGCTGTCCTAGTTTTTCTCAAGAATATATTTTCGAACTTCTGAAATGAAATAAAGAGAACCTGTTATGATGAAAACATCACTTTCTTGAAGATCATTTATCTTCGTATCAATGGCTTCTTTCCAATTCTCAAAAACTTGTTTTGTTTCCTTACTTGAATGGTTCGCAAGCTCTTCAGCAGAAATCGCTCGATCAAACGTAAATGTTGTAAAAATCATCTCATCTGCAATCGTTTCTAATTGTCCTACCATGTTGTTTAGCTGTTTATCACCGAGAGCAGTAAATAAAACAATAACGTTTTTATCGTTATAATGATCCTTCACTGTTTGCACAAGACTCGTAATTCCTTCTGGGTTATGAGCGCCATCTATAATGACATCAGGATTGCTTTGTAACCTTTCAAATCGTCCAATCCAATACGCTTCACTTAACCCTGTGCGAATATGCTCCTCTTCCAGTAAGAATGACAAATATGTTTTAAGATACATAACTGCCATTAATGCCAATGCTGCATTGCCTACCTGATGACTTCCTTTCATCGAGATCCGAACTTCCTCAAACGAAGCAAACGGACAAGAAAAATCAAAGTGCTCTCCATCTGCATCCGAACGCTGACGCATCGCTGTAAATTGTTTTCCAAGCTCATACAAGCTTGCACTCTTTTCTTTGGCAACCTTTTTGATAACCTCAAGTGCTTCTTCATCCTGTACACCGGTAATAACAGGAACGCCCGATTTAATAATCCCTGCTTTTTCGCACGCAATTTCCCCTAGCGTATTTCCTAGAATATGCATATGATCATGGCCGATATTTGTAATTATTGTTAGAACCGGATGAATGACATTTGTAGAATCAAAACGACCGCCGAGACCAGTTTCAAATAAGACAATGTCGCAGAAGTTTACTTTACCGAAATAACAAATTGCCATTACTGTAATAATTTCAAACTCCGTTGCTTCTCCTAAATCTGTTTCATCTAATTTTTCTACAACTGGTTTTACCATATCTACAAGCTTAGTAATTTCTTCATCTGCAATCGGTGTACCGTTAACGCTAATTCGTTCATTAAACGTTTCAATATATGGAGAGGTAAATGCCCCAACTTTATAGTTTTCAGCTTGCAGCATATAACGCATATACGTTAAAGTTGAACCTTTTCCATTTGTACCTGCAAGATGCACACATTTTATATGACGCTCGGGATTTCCAAGTTCCTCTAGCATCCACTGTATTCTTTCTAATCCTGGCTTAATACCAAACTTTAATCGGCTATGAATCCAGCCGATTGCTTCTTCGTATGTATGTACCACGCGTGCTATTCCCCTTTCAAAAAAACAACTTTCTTAACTCTATTATACGCAAAGAAAAGAGACTCACCAATATGGCAAGTCTCTTAAAAATAATTTTTATTTTTGAAGATCAGCTAGACGTTGACGAACTGCTTCACGTTTTTCTAGGTAATCTTGCTCTTTTGCGCGCTCTCCTTCAATAACTGCTGCTGGAGCTTTTGCTACGAATCCTTGGTTTGCAAGTTTCTTCTGTACACGTTCTACTTCTTTATCGAACTTCTCAAGTTCCTTTTCAAGGCGTGCTTTCTCTTCATCCAGATTGATTAGATCAGCTAACGGTAAGAATAACTCTGCACCTGATACGATTGCAGTCATCGCTTTTTCTGGTGCTTGTAAATCCGTCTTAATTGTTAATTCACTTGGATTACAGAAACGCTCAATGTAAGAGCTGTTTTTCGTAAGCTGCGTCAGTACCGCTTCATCTTTTGCTTTAATTTGCATTTGAACTTTTTTGCTCATTGGTGTATTTACTTCAGCACGAATGTTACGAACAGAGCGAATAATGTCAACTAGAAGGTGCATTTCTGCCGCTGCTTCTTTGTCCTGTAAATCTTCGCGAACTGTTGGCCACGCTGCTACTGTAATAGATTCACCTTCATGAGGTAAGTGCTGCCAAATTTTCTCTGTTACAAATGGCATGAATGGGTGTAATAAACGCATCGTTTGATCTAATACATATGCTAAAACAGAACGAGTTGTTTTCTTCGCTGCTTCATCTTCTCCATATAATGGAATCTTCGCCATTTCAATGTACCAGTCACAGAAATCATCCCAAATGAAGTTGTATAATGCACGACCAGCTTCACCGAATTCATATTTATCCATGTTACGCGTTACACTTTCAATTGTTTCATTTAAACGAGTTAAAATCCACTTATCTGCAACTGATTTTTCACCAGTTAAATCAATATCTTCGTATTGCATGTCTTCCATGTTCATTAATACGAAACGAGATGCATTCCAAATTTTATTAATGAAGTTCCAAGTAGATTCTACTTTCTCCATGCTAAAGCGTAAATCTTGACCTGGTGCACTTCCTGTTGATAAGAAGAAACGCATTGCATCTGCACCGTACTTCTCGATAACTTCCATTGGATCAATACCATTACCTAAAGACTTACTCATTTTACGTCCTTGCTCGTCACGAACAAGACCATGAATTAATACGTCTTTAAATGGACGCTCTCCTGTAAACTCTAGACCTTGGAAAATCATACGCGATACCCAGAAGAAAATAATGTCATAACCCGTTACAAGCGCATCTGTTGAATAGTAGCGTTTGAAGTCTTCATCATTTTCATTTGGCCAACCAAGTGTTGAAAATGGCCATAACGCTGAGCTAAACCATGTATCAAGTACGTCGTTATCTTGGTTCCAGTTTTCGATATCTGCTGGTGCTTCTGTACCTACGTATACTTCACCAGTTTCTTTATGATACCAAGCCGGGATACGATGTCCCCACCATAATTGACGAGAAATACACCAGTCATGAATGTTTTCCATCCAGCGTAAGTATGTGTTCTCGAAACGATCTGGTACGAACGTTACTTTTTCTTCTTCTTTTTGTTGCAGAGCAACAGCCTTTTCTGCAAGTGGTGCCATTTTTACGAACCATTGTGTTGATAAGTAAGGCTCAACAACTGCTCCGCTACGCTCACTATGACCTACCGCATGCATATGAGGCTCGATTTCTACTAATACGCCAGCTTCTTGCAAGTCTTTTACTAATTGCTTACGGCATTCGAAACGATCCATACCGTTATACTTACCAGCTTTTTCGTTCATTGTTCCATCTTCGTTCATTACTAAAATGCGTGGTAAGTCGTGACGGTTACCTACTTCAAAGTCATTCGGATCATGAGCTGGTGTAATTTTCACAACACCTGTTCCGAAATCTTTCTCTACATACTCATCAGCAATAATCGGAATTTCACGCTCTACGATTGGAAGTGTAACCGTTTTTCCAATTAAATGCTTGTAACGATCATCTTCTGGATGAACTGCTACTGCTGTATCACCAAGCATTGTTTCTGGACGAGTTGTTGCAAGGCGAATGTGACCAGAACCGTCTGTTAATGGGTAATTCATATGATAGAATGCACCTTGAACATCTTTATGAATTACTTCAATATCAGAAAGGGCAGTGCGTGTTGCAGGGTCCCAGTTAATGATATATTCACCGCGGTAAATTAAACCTTTTTCGTACAATTGAACGAATACTTTATTAACCGCATCAGATAAACCTTCGTCTAATGTAAAGCGCTCACGAGAGTAATCTAGTCCTAAGCCAACTTTTCCCCATTGCTGACGAATGTGAGAAGCATATTCTTCTTTCCATTCCCATGCTTTTTCAAGGAATTTCTCACGGCCAAGGTCGTAACGTGAAATACCTTCTTCACGAAGTTTCCCTTCTACTTTCGCTTGCGTTGCGATACCCGCATGGTCCATACCAGGAAGCCATAATACATCGTATCCTTGCATACGCTTTGTACGTGTTAAAATATCTTGAAGTGTTGTATCCCAAGCATGACCTAAATGCAGTTTACCTGTTACGTTTGGAGGCGGGATTACAATTGTATACGGCTGTTTTTCCGCATCTCCTTTTGCTTCAAAATATTTGCCTTCAAGCCACCATTTATAACGGCCTTCTTCAACGGACATATGATCATATTTAGTTGGTAAATTCTTTTCCGTGTTTGACATTATTTTCCCTCCTTCAGAATAAAAAATGTCCCTCATCCAAAAAAGGACGAGGGACATCGCGGTACCACCTTTATTTACAAACAAATTCAAAATTTGCTTATACTCTTAATTTGATAACGGACAAATCCGTCTTTTCCTAATGGGAATGACTCCGTTCAGAAAAGATGCTCCAGGGCTACCTTCTAACATGACTATCTAGAGAATCTCCCAGCTAATAATTCTCCTCTCTGAAGACGTTTAATGTTATACTCTTCCCCTTCAATGCATTTATATAATTGTTATTTATTATATACAATAGTGTAAAAAACGAAACCACATTCGTCAAGATAAAAATATTTTTCGACTTACCTATAGAATAATTACATTTTATTTTCAATCAGCTCAACCAAGTTTTTATACTATATATACATCAATTAAAAAAACGACATAAAACCCCTCTTTTTAGGTGGAAGAGAACATCTGGCCATGCATAGAAGCGGTCAGGGCTTTTTTTGCCACATGCGAAGTAAAAACAGAAAGAGCAAACGAGTATAGGTTACTTTGTATTCTGCATAGCAGAGATTTAAATGTCGAAAACTTAAAATGGATTTATATATATACAAGAAACTAAAAAATGCAACACAAGCACCTTGGGTACTTATCCTGCATACTGTAATATTACCTTCACCTTTCCTATATGAAAATAACGCAGTTACACTTCCTATACGGGGGAATCATTATGCGACGATATCGACGCACCTACAATTTTTCTGCCCCTTCATGGGTCAGAAATTTACAAACAATGTTTTCTGATTTTGCAATCCCACTTACTATTTTCCAAGGGATTCGCACTTTACTATTTCCAACCTTTTTAGATTTCATCATCCTAATTATTTTTGTTGTAGCCACAATCCGCTTACATGTTCAGCCGTAGCCTCAAAGAACCTTGAGACTACGGCTGTTATCCGTTTCCTTGCTGCGCAGCTTGTAATTGTGAAAGAAAATACTCTGTATTACTTACAAGCCAATGTGATTGCTGTAACATTTTCACACCATGCAGTTCTTTCTGCTTATTACGAACTTGTTGTGCGCTCGTATAAGAATGAATTTGTCGAATAAATGGGGAGGGATACGTTAAATAAGCGAACATCAAGAGCTGCTCTTCTTTTGTAAATGGAAAATTCTTTTGGTATGCTTGATACCATTCAAAGCGATCGCTTCTCGCAATTGGATATGTGTTCAAAGAGCGGGAATAAAAGCCAACAATATCTTGCACAGGTGTTGCGAACTGGGATCTTTCTAAACTAATAAAATAACCATTCCGTTCATAGTCAAATAAAAAATGATTGAGTGATACATTTCCATGCACAAAAGAAATGCGCGTTTTCTCTTTCTCTTTCATCGCTTCATACCACTCAGTCAGTTGTTTTGTTGCAAAATCACGTGCCCTCATGACATGATGAAAATACGTACAATATTGTAATTCAAACGGAGACATGTACCACTTCGCCTCAGATTCTACAAGAAATTGCTCTAACGTCTCTCCCTCTCTCTCCCAGCGCTCTGATATATTCGTATAATGGCCCTCCAAAGCTTCTTCTGTATATGTTTCTTCTTTTATCGTTTTTTGGTGGAGCATCGCTAATGTCTGAAACATTTTATGATATTGGTCATTGTCCTCCCCATGCCCTTCCGCTCGCTCAAGCCAAGGCATTAAATAATAACTATATGTCCCATCACTTAAAATATAATTTCCGTCCGTCGCATGATAAATAGGTACATAATTTGAAAATCCCTTTTCTTTTAAATATTGAATATGATGCATGAAATTATTCCGCTCTAATCTTTTATCTGGTAATTTCTTTAATGCATATGGACCTTGATTCGTATAAATTTTCATTACATTTCCGTGTTCTTCCATATGCTGGGTGTCCAATTGATATCGTTTGACGATTGGTTCATAGCGATTTCGTAATTCTATATCCATACGAATGATCCTTTCTCATTCAAAAAATACAAATCAAGTAAAACGTAAATCCCCCTTCACGAACAGTAAAATGAAAGAAAAGAGGTGAGTGAAGAAAATTCTTCACTCACTTTACCTTCGCTTTTGAAACAGGTATATATATAACCTGCCCTGCGGTTAAATAAATGTCATCCGTTTGATTGATGCGGTGTAAGTGCTGCACAGACGTTTCATAACGCTCTGCAACCGATTCAATTGTATCCCCTTCTTGCACGAAGTACATCCGTAACTTCGTGAACTCTTCCTGCGGCTCTTTTGTAAATAGTTTCGTTAAATATAGTGCATTTTCATCTCTTTGTGAGTACGATGGTTCTTCCTGTTCTTCTTTCACTTTCTCTACTTGCTCTTTCTTAAAACCCTTCCGGCCGAACAATTCAAATTGAGGTGTGACTTCTTGTTCTTTTTCACGCTCTTCTTGTTCTGCTTCCTCTTCTAACTCCTGTTCTTTCCGCTCCTCTAATTGAAACGGTTCAAATGCATAATCTTCCCAGCCATTTGATTCTGTGTGAAGTGTTACTTCTTCAGCCTCTACCGATGTTTTCTCCTCATCTATAGCTTTTATTTCCTGCTCTCTCTTAACTTCCGCATACTCAATTTCTACCTCTTCCATTTCATCTGGCACTCTCTCTTCATCACACAGACCAGAGATGGATATATCCGCTAATAGCTGTAAACAGCCATTTTCTTTTAGCTCATAATCAAATTCCTCAATCGAAACATACAATTCTTCAATTTGTTTTACTCGATTTCGCGGAATCGAAATTTCTAGTGGAAAAGAATGGACGAGTTCGTTTACCCCGTCTTCTCTTGTTTCTACATAATCAATTGCTTTTGCGGGAGATAACTCCCTAAACGAAAATTCAGAGTCATCTTGTCTAGCAACATATTCCCCCGTTAAATCTAACTGCCCTCTTACAATTACTTCATAATCAAGCTCTTCTATCTCAACGTCTGGATCTAACGAAATTGACAAAAGTTCTTCGACTTCCTGTCCTTTTTGGAACCAAACCGATTCTTTTAATGAAAAACGTAACGAGTGATCTGTTGTCACTTCTTTTCCCCCTCCCAAACTGTATGTCATTACAGGTTTATGTGTCTGGGAGTCTTTTTATGAGTAAAAAATCAAACTACACATAGACGCTTCCTATCCATTTTTCATATATCAGCGCGCTGGAAATATACGACATAACAAAAAAGGTTGTCAGGGCTATTCCGACAACCTTTTTATTATTTATGCTTTTAATTTTGACATTGCAATTTCTGCTGCCGTAATCGTTGCTTCAATATCCGCATCACTATGTGCTGTTGATAAGAATAAACCTTCAAATTGAGAAGGTGGTAAGAATACACCTTGCTCTACCATTTCACGATAGTAAGCTGCAAAGAATTCTAAGTTTGAAGTTTTTGCTGCATCGTAGTTAATAACCGGTTCATTCGTGAAGAAAATACCGATCATAGAACCTGCACGGTTTATATGATGCGGAATGCCGTGTTTTTCAGCAGCTTTACGCAGGCCATTTTCTAGCATTTCAGCTTTACGTTCAAATTCTTTATAACATTCTGGTGTTAATTGTACTAATGTTTCATAACCTGCAGTCATTGCTAGCGGGTTACCAGATAATGTACCTGCTTGGTAAATTGGTCCGCTTGGTGCAACTTGGCGCATAATTTCTGCTTTACCGCCATATGCTCCGACCGGCAGACCACCACCGATTACTTTTCCTAAACAAGTTAAGTCAGGTGTTACACCGTAATACCCTTGTCCACAGTTATAAGCAACGCGGAATCCCGTCATTACTTCATCAAAAATCAGCAACGCACCATTTTGCTCCGTCACTTCACGAAGTCCTTCTAAAAATCCTGGCTGCGGTGGAACTACCCCCATATTTCCTGCCACTGGCTCTACGATAACACAAGCAATATCGTCACCAAATTGTTCGAAAGCATATTTCACGCTCTCTAAATCGTTATACGCTACTGTAATCGTATTTTTCGCTACACCTTCTGGTACACCTGGGCTATCTGGTAAACCAAGCGTTGCAACACCAGAACCTGCTTTAATTAATAATGAATCGCCATGGCCGTGGTAACAACCAATAAATTTCAAAATTTTATTACGACCTGTGTAACCACGCGCTAAACGAAGTGCACTCATCGTTGCTTCCGTACCGGAGTTTACCATACGTACAATCTCAATTGATGGTACACGCTCAATAACAAGCTGCGCTAATTTATTTTCAATTTCTGTTGGCGCACCAAAGCTTGTCCCTTTTTCCGCTACAGCTTTTAATGATTCTACAACGCGCTCATTCGCATGCCCGTGAATCAGTGGTCCCCATGATAATACGTAGTCGATATATTCATTCCCATCGATATCGTACACTTTAGAACCTTTCCCGCGCTCCATAAACAGCGGATTCATACCAACAGATTTAAAGGCACGAACTGGACTATTTACACCGCCAGGCATTAAATCTTGCGCCGTTTCAAATGCTTCAATGGATTTATCAAACTTTTTCATTACTGTGCGCCTCCCTCTTGTAACCATCGTGCTGCGTCTTTCGCATGATACGTAATAATTAAGTCTGCTCCTGCACGTTTCATGCTTAATAATTTCTCAAGTACAATCTCTTTTTCATTAATCCAACCATTTTGCGCTGCCGCTTTAATCATAGAATATTCTCCGCTCACGTTATATGCAACGATTGGTAAATTGAAATTGTTCTTCACATCACGAACAATATCTAAGTAAGAAAGAGCTGGTTTTACAATTAAGAAATCTGCTCCTTCCATTACATCTGACTCAGCTTCACGTAATGCTTCCATTCGGTTTGCAGGATCCATTTGATACGTTTTACGGTCTCCAAACTGCGGTGCACCATGTGCTGCATCGCGGAATGGCCCATAAAATGCAGATGAGTATTTCACAGCGTATGACATAACCGGTACGTGTGTAAAACCATTTTCATCTAATGCATGGCGAATTGCTGTTACAAATCCATCCATCATGTTAGATGGGGCAATAATATCCGCTCCTGCTTTTGCCTGGCTTACTGCTGTTTTTGCAAGAACCTCAAGGGATTCATCATTTAAAATAACGCCATCTTCAATCACACCACAATGACCATGGCTTGTATATTGACATAAACACGTATCCGCAACTACTACTAACTCTGGAAACTGCTCTTTAATTTGTTTGATCGCACGTTGTACAATGCCGTGTTCACAATATGCGGAAGAGCCAACTTCATCTTTTTCAGCAGGTAAACCAAATACGATAACAGAACGAATACCTAAATCTACAACTTCTTGCATTTCAGCTTGCAAAAGGTCTAAGGAAATTTGATATACATCTGGCATAGAAGGAACTTCGTTACGAACATTCTCACCTTCAAGTACGAAAATAGGGTAAATAAAATCTTCTGTATGTAAAAATGTTTCACGTACAAGTGCACGCATATTTCCACTTTGTCTTAAGCGACGATGACGATTAAATTGTAAAGAATTCATAGATTTCTATCCCCATTCTTTTATTTGAATTATGCATTTAGATTCAATTTAGAAATGCATTGTATTAACGATTCCACTGTGTATTCTTCTGGAACGATGACATCAGCAAAATAACGCTTTGCCTCTTGTTCTGTTATCGGTCCTATACAAGCAATTGTACATTTTTTTATCCATTCTCTCCAGTTTGTACCCTTAAGTAACTCTACAAAGCTTACAACTGTAGAGGGACTCGTAAATGTCACAATATCTATCTTACCTGATTCTAAAGCTTCGATCAGTTCTAGACGCTTCACATAATTTGGTTTTGTTTCATATACGACCAGCTCTTCTAAAAGCACCCCAAGCTCCCGCAGTTTATTCGGAATAACATCTCTAGCTAAATTTCCTCTTGGAAACAACATACGTTCTTTCCCGGTTAATTTTTTTACAAACTCCTCTGCAAAAATTTCGGCAACAAACGCAGTCGGAACAAAATGAACTTGATAGCCTCTTTTTTCTAACTCCCGCCTTGTTTTTACACCTACTGCGGCAATCTGTACAGTCGAAGGCATGTTCTTGCCTAAACTATCCAGAAAGAAGCTTACCCCGTTTTTACTCGTAAAAATAATCCAGTCATATACATTCAACTGTTGAGATACACTTTGAAACGTTTGCTGAGATGCTCCTTCCATACGCAAAAGCGGAATTTCCACTGGAATCCCGCCCTCTTTTTTCACCGCTGCACTCATTTGTTTTGCTTGATGCTGGGCCCGTGTAACCAGTACTGTTTTGCCAGCGAGAGCGTCCATGATTAATGTTGCTCCTTATTTGCAGCGAGAATGAGCTCTTTTGCTCCTTGTTTCATTAAACGATCTGCAGCTTCTAATCCAACTTGCTCAGGGCTCACACCTACAACTGTTTCTTTTAACAAAACTGAACCATCCATAGAGCCAACAAGCGCTGTTAATTCAATTTCATTATTCTCCTGAAGCGTTGCATAGCCAGCAATCGGTACTTGGCAACCACCTTCAAGCTTGTAAAGGAATACTCGTTCGGCAGCCACTGTTCGTTCTGTTACTGCATCATTGATATGTGATAATAATTGCAATAAATCTTTATCATCTTCACGACATTCAATCGCTAAAGCACCTTGTCCTACAGCCGGTACACATAATGTTTCATCTAAGTGTTCTGTAATGACATCATCATCCCAGCCCATTCTTTGTAATCCAGCTGTTGCTAAAATGATTGCATCATAGTCTTCTTCTTTTAATTTACGTAATCTCGTATCGATATTCCCGCGAATCCACTTCACTTGTAAATCTGGTCTAGCGGCCAATAGCTGTGCACTGCGTCTTAAACTGCTTGTCCCAAGTATCGCACCTTCTGGTAAGTCTCCGAAAGATTCTCCGTTCTTCGAAATAAACGCATCACGCGGATCGACACGCTTTGGTATACATCCAATGGTTAATCCATCTGGAAGCACAGCTGGCATATCCTTCATACTATGTACAGCCATATCGATTTCTTTTGTAAGCAATGCATGTTCAATCTCTTTTACAAACAAACCTTTCCCGCCTACTTTTGAAAGTGTCACATCTAAAATGACATCGCCTTTTGTAACAATTTCTTTTACTTCAAATTCATATGGCAAGCCAAGTGCTTTTAATTGATCAATAAACCAATTTGTTTGCGTTAATGCTAACTTACTCTTTCTTGAACCTACAATAATTTTGCGCATAATTTTCTCTCCTCATTATAAATACCAAAAGTGGAAGTTCGATAAACTGCTTAATAGAAAAATATTGACTAGCATCACGAGAAAGGCTCCAATGTTCCAATGTATAATCTTCTTACCTTGCAATGTATCCGATCCTCGTAAATATAGACCCGCACAATAGACAAATAAAACAACAAAAGACCCGATTACTTTCGTGTCATACCAATGGAAATTATCTAATTTTGTATATCCCCATATGCATCCAAGCAAAATAGCTAGTAAGAAAAACGGAACCGAAAATAGATTCAATCCATATGACATAGACTCAAGCTTCGATAAATTCCCTAACCGTCTTAATCTTGCATTCCATTTTTTCTGTTTTAATAATCGATATTGAAGCAAGTACATAACGGAAAAAATAAATGACACTGTAAATGCCGCATATGAAGTAATCGCCATGCCTACATGGACGTATACAAGCTCTGAAACTAATTGATGCGCTAGTATCGGCGACATCTTTCCGATTGGAGTAAAAATAGAAAAAGCGCTTACGCCAAAAGCAACGACATTTGTAAAAAAAACTAAAAAGTCAATGCGCATAAATCGATTGATTACTAATGACATTGTAATCAATAGCCACACATAAAAATAAATTCCTGACAGTAAAGTTAAAATCGGATTTGTTTCTGATTCTGTAGCCCGTAGTAGCATAAAAACAGACTGAAGTACCCATACAATTGAAAGTAACCAAAAAGCAAGTCGATTCGCCTTTCGGTTACTTTGGAAATAATCTATAAAATATAAACTAATACTACAAGCATATAAAATAATTGCGATATGATAAATAATACTATTATTTAAAAAGCTCATCCGACCATCCTTCCATGTTATAAAGATGGAACGGATGTTGTCCACGCTCGTTTATGTTTCGGCTCTTCCGTATATTCTACGACTTCTTCTTCCACTTCTAAATCAAAGATTTTCGCGAATAAAGCGAGCTTTTCCGTAGCTCCCTCTTCTGTTGCTAACTCTTTTGCTACTAAAATTGGATCTTTCAGCAGTTGATTAATGATACTTTTCGTATGCTTACTAATTACTTTTTTCTCACGATCATTAAGCGTCGGAATTTTTCGTTCAATGCTTTGCATCGTCTCACTTTGAATAGCTAGTGCTTTATCACGAAGAGCTGAAATTAAAGGAATAACCCCAAGCGTATTTAACCAACTTTTAAATGTAACGATTTCTTCTTCAATCATAAGTTGAATTTTTTCCGCTTCTTTTAAACGTTCAGCACGGTTTGCCTCGACTACTCCTTGCAAATCATCAATATCATACAAGAAAGATCCTTCTAGCTCATCAATTTCCGGATCAATATCACGCGGCACTGCAATATCAACCATAAATAGCGGGCGACCACAGCGCAGCCGTTCTACTCTTGTCATCATTTCTTTCGTAATGACATAATCTGATGCACCAGTTGAACTAATTAAAATATCTGCTTCTAATAATACACATTGTAATTCACTTAACGGTTTTGCATGTCCCATATATTTCTCAGCCATTGTTTCCGCTTTCGTAAGCGTACGGTTCATAACCGTTACTTTGCGCGCTCCACTTCCGTATAGGTTTTGCAGCGCAAGTTCACCCATTTTTCCAGCGCCAAGAATTAAAACGTGACAATCTGTTAAATCTCCAAAAATTTTCTTTCCAAGTTCAACCGCAGCATAGCTAACAGACATCGCACTTTCACCGATTGTTGTTTCTGAATGAGCACGCTTCGCTAGCGTAATCACTTGTTTAAACAATTCATTAAAAATCGTCCCTGTTACTTTTATCTCTTGCGCTTCTAAGAAACTATCTCGAATTTGACCTAAAATTTGTGTTTCACCGACCACCATAGAATCTAATCCGCACGTTACACGGAATAAATGTTCAATAGCACCATCTTGTTCAAAAATAGACAAGTATGGCGAAACCTCTTCTATCTCAAGCTGAAACCATTCAGCTAAAAATTTCTTAATGTAATATCGTCCCGTGTGTAATTGATCGACGACAGCATAAATCTCAGTGCGATTGCACGTTGATACAATGACATTCTCTAACACGCTCTTTTGATTCTGTAATGTTGTCATTGCCTTTTCTAGTTCTGCTGCCTGAAATGTGAGTTTCTCACGAAATTCTACAGGGGCTGTTCGATAATTTACACCAACAACAAGAATATGCACGCAGCATGTCCCCCTTCACCCGTTTTATCACCTTATCTACTATCATAATACAACTTTCCTGTTATGAATCTGACAATCGTGTGAACAACAAAATTTTTTTTATTCGTTCTGCCTACTGCTTACAGGAGACAAACCAAATCTTCCAAAATAAATATTTTACTTTATAATCATTACAAGATAATAACTCTATTTGTACGTTACCAAAAAAAACTGTCAGAATCAAGTGATGGAAACTATTCCATAAGAATTGAAATACTCTCTTTCTCTATCTTCTTTCATCATGCAGAAAATTATGTATGATTATTCCATAATGTAACAAAAAAACGCGCGACGAATCGTCACGCGTTTTTTGTTTTTGTAAACTTATGAATGGCTTTCCATGCTTCTTCTTTTCCAAGTCCTGTTTCGGAAGAAAATAGAACCACTTCATCGCCAGCTTCCACATCAAGCGTTTCCTTTACAACTTTCAAATGCTTTTGCCATTTCCCTTTCGGAATTTTATCAGCTTTCGTTGCAATAATAATTGTTGGAATTTCATAATGCTTTAAGAAATTATACATCATGACATCATCATTTGTTGGTGGATGACGCAAATCAATTACTAATACAGCCGCATCTAATTGTTCACGCGTTGTAAAGTAAGTTTCAATCATTTTGCCCCATGCCGCTCGCTCTGATTTCGATACTTTCGCATATCCATAACCTGGAACATCGACAAAGTGCATCATTTCATTGATTAAGAAAAAGTTTAACGTTTGCGTTTTTCCTGGTTTAGAAGAAATACGCACTAACTTTTTACGATTTAAAATTTTATTAATAAAAGAAGACTTCCCAACATTAGAACGACCTGCTAATGCAATTTCTGGTAAATCACTATCTGGATATTGTTCTGGTCTAACAGCACTAATTACAATATCTGCTTTTGTTACTTTCATTGTTTCACTCCTACTAATGCGTGCTCCAATACTTCATCTAAATGAGACACAAGCACAAACGTAAGGTTTTCTTTTACGCTTTCTGGAATATCATCTAAATCTTTTTCATTTTCTGCTGGCAAAATAATTTTTGTTAAGCCTGCGCGGTGAGCACTTAATGTTTTTTCTTTCAAACCACCAATTGGTAGTACGCGACCACGAAGGGTGATTTCACCCGTCATACCAACTTCTTTACTTACAGGAACGCCTGTTAGCGCAGAAATAAGTGCCGTTGCCATTGTAATCCCAGCTGATGGACCATCTTTTGGAACTGCTCCTTCTGGAACATGAATATGAATATCGTTCTTTTCATGGAAATCTGGATTAATGTGAAGTTCTTCTGCACGAGAGCGAATATAACTAAATGCAGCTTGTGCGGATTCTTTCATAACATCCCCAAGTTTCCCTGTTAAAATTAATTTCCCTTTTCCTGGTGATACAGAAACTTCAATTGCAAGTGTATCGCCACCAGCAGCTGTATACGCTAAACCAGTCGCCATTCCGACTTGGTCTCTCTTTTCAGCTTGTCCATAACGGAATATATGCTTACCTAGAAGGTCAGTAATATTTTTATCCGTTACAACAACTCGCTTACGTTCTTCTGTAACGATGATTTTCGCTGCTTTACGACAAATCTTAGCAATTTGACGCTCTAACGTACGGACACCAGCTTCACGTGTATAATAACGAATGATTTCAAGAAGCGCCTCATCACGCACTTGTAGATTCCCTTTTCGTAAGCCGTGTTCTTTTAGTTGCTTTGGCAATAAATGTTCACGAGCAATATGTACCTTTTCAATCTCTGTATAACCAGCAATCGAAATAATTTCCATACGATCAAGAAGCGGACCTGGAATACTTGCAAGTGTGTTTGCAGTTGCAACGAACATAACTTTTGATAAATCATATGGCTCTTCAATATAATGATCACTAAAGTTATGATTTTGTTCTGGGTCTAATACTTCCAGTAACGCCGCAGACGGATCACCACGGAAATCATTGGACATCTTATCAATCTCATCTAATAAAAAGACTGGATTGATTGTCTTTGCCTTTTTCATCCCTTGAATAATACGACCTGGCATAGCTCCAACATATGTACGACGGTGACCTCGAATTTCAGATTCATCACGAACACCACCAAGGGAAACACGGACAAAATTACGATTTAACGATGTTGCAATCGAGCGTGCTAATGATGTTTTTCCGACCCCAGGAGGTCCTACTAGACAAAGAATCGGTCCTTTTAAAGAATTTGTTAACTTTTGTACAGCTAAATATTCCAGTACACGTTCTTTCACTTTTTCAAGACCATAATGATCTTTATTTAAAATCGTTTCAGAATGTGCAAGGTCAATCATATCCTCTGTTGCTTCTGTCCACGGAAGTGCTAATAACCAATCCATATAATTACGAATCACACCGCTCTCCGCAGAGCTTACTGGCAACTTCTCATAACGATCTAATTCTTTTAGGGCAGCCTTCTTTGTTTCTTCTGGCATTCCTGCCTCTTCGATTTTTTCACGAAGCTCTTCAACTTCGCCACCCTTACCTTCTTTATCACCAAGCTCTGTTTGGATCGCCTTCATTTGTTCACGCAAGAAGTATTCTTTTTGCGTACGCTCCATCGAACGTTTCACTTTTTGCCCAATTTTCTTTTCTAAATTAAGTAGTTCTTGTTCATCTTGAATAATGGAGATAAGTGTATGTAATCTTTCTTTCACTGATAGAATCTCTAAAATTTCTTGCTTTTGTTTCGTTTTAATCGGTAAATGAGAAGCGATTAAATCTGCTAAGCGGCCTGGCTCTTCTACATCAGCTACTGTTGCAAACGTTTCATTTGAAACCTTTTTTGAGACTTTAATATACTGCTCGAAATGTTCAAGTAACGTGCGCATAAGAGCTTTCTCTTCTAAATCGCCTTCTTCTTCCTCTGTTACCGTTTGAATAGAAACCTGTACTACATTTTCTTCTTCAATAAATTCTACTATTTCTGCTCTATGTAAACCTTCTACCAGGACACGAAGCGTACCATTCGGCAGTTTTAACATCTGCTTTACTTTCGCCACTGTACCTACACTATATATGTCATCTTCTTTTGGATCATCGATATTCATTTCTTTTTGCATTGCTAAAAAGATGATATTTTCATCCATTGCTGCCTGCTCTAGTGCTTGTATCGACTTATCACGTCCTACATCAAGATGCAGAACCATCGTTGGATATACGAGAACGCCTCTTAATGGTAGGAGGGGCACAATTCTTTCGTTCGTATTCATACTAGACATAGCACCTCCATAATAAATTAAACTCCTGTTCAACTATTTTATATTACAATACACCTTGATGCAATTGCAGAGATTCTTTACAATTGCAAATCTCCTACTTTTCTTTCTATAAAAGAAAAAAGGGACCCCGCTTAAGCATACAAACTTAAACGAAGTCTGGCAAATATTATCTGTTCTGTTTCGCATTTACCTAAAAGGAAAACACTTCTTAAAGCCCTATTGAATTTCATTTTACATCGATTGTACATCACCTTCATCTAACTTACGATGCACATCAATTTCACGATGCAATTTTTCCTGTACGAATGTTAACTCAAAAACTTCTTTTAGTTTTCGAACAGGAATAATCTCAATACCCTTTATCGTGTATAAAAATGGCTGCATATTTTCAGCAGGAATAATGACCTTTTTCGCCCCTGCTTTTTTCGCCGCTTTCACTTTTGCATATACGCCGCCTACTGGCTTGACTTCCCCATGAATGCTTATTTCTCCTGTCATCGCAATTTCATTATTCACATAAACGCGATGCAAGGCTGAGTATACTCCTGTTGCCATTGCAATTCCTGCTGAAGGTCCGTCAATTGGAATACCGCCTGGGAAGTTAATATGTATATCATATCCTTCTGGCAACAAATCTAAAGAGCGGAGCACGGTTAATACATTATCCACTGACCCCTTTGCCATACTTTTACGGCGAATTGATTTCGTTTGACTACCAATGCTCTCTTCTTCCACAATTCCTGTAACATTGACTGTCCCTTTATCCTGAGCAGGAATAGCTGTTACTTCAATTTCTAATAGCGCACCTGTATTGGGCCCATATACCGCCAGGCCATTTACTAGACCAATCCTTGGAATCGGATAAATTCGTTTCTCATACTTTGGAGTAAGCTGACTAGAGTGTACAACCCACTCAATATCCTCATCCTTAATAAAAGAACGATCTTCATTGATTGCCATTCCAGCAGAAATCTGCACAAGATTAATGGCTTCTCGCCCATTCCTTGCATACATTCCAATCATTTCAATCCCTTGTGCCCCAATTTCCATTTTTACCTTTTCTGCTGCGTTCTTCGCTACTTTTTGAATCTCTTCCGTATCAAGTTCACGGAAGAAAACCTCTAAACAGCGTGAACGAATAGCAGGAGGGATTTCATCCGGAGAACGAGTTGTCGCTCCAACTAAACGAAAATCGGCTGGTAAGCCTTTTTGAAAAATATCATGTATGTATGTTGGAATCATTGTATTTTCTTCACTGTAGTACGCACTTTCCAAAAATACTTTGCGATCTTCTAATACCTTTAACATTTTATTCATTTGAATCGGATGCAGCTCACCAATTTCATCAATGAACAAAATACCGCCATGCGCATCTGTTACGGCGCCTTTTTTCGGTTGTGGGATTCCTGCTTGTCCCATTGCACCTGCACCTTGATAAATCGGATCATGCACTGAACCGATTAAAGGATCAGCAATACCGCGTTCATCAAAGCGAGCTGTCGTTGCATCGAGTTCAATAAACGTTGCACTACTACGGAATGGTGACTTTGGATTTCTCTTTGCTTCTTCTAACACAAGACGTGCTGCCGCTGTTTTCCCTACTCCCGGAGGTCCATATATAATGACATGCTGCGGATTCGGACCACAAAGCGCTGCCTTTAATGATTTGATTCCGTCTTCTTGTCCTACAATGTCTAAAAAAGAATTCGGTCGTACCTTTTCAGCAAGCGGTTCTGTTAAAGCAATTTCACGCATTTTACGAAGTTGTTCTAATTCTTTTTTCGATTCTCGATCAATTGAAACTTTTTGTGTTCGCTGGTTTCGGAGCAAATGCCAGAAGTATAATCCAACAATGACACCAAAAACAAGTTGAACAAGTAAGAATATGTTTGTCCAGCTCATCATTCATTTCCTCCCGCTATGTTTTACCATTTAGTATTTCCGGGGAGGAATAGTGCTAAACATAATAAGAAACAGCAATTATAAAAATTGCTGTTTCTCACTTACATTATGCAGATGTTTTTGTATCCAGTACAGTACCGTCTTGTAATACCAATTTCGGTGGTGCGTTGTCCGTTACTGTTTCTTTTGTAAGAATACATTTCTCGATATCTTTACGAGATGGAAGTTCGAACATTACATCCAGCATTAAACCTTCAATAATAGAGCGAAGTCCACGAGCACCTGTTTTACGTTCAATTGCTTTTTTCGCAATTTCAATCAGTGCGCCTTCTTCAAATTCCAACTCAACATCGTCAAGCTCCAATAATTTTTGGAACTGCTTTACAAGTGCATTTTTCGGTTTTGTTAAAATATCAACAAGAGCACCTTCATCAAGCGGCTCTAAGTTCGCAATAACTGGAAGACGACCAATAAACTCTGGAATTAAACCAAATCGTAAAAGGTCCTCTGGTAATACGTGAGATAAAACATGCTTTTCATTTACATCCGCATTTTTCTTCTCTGAACCAAATCCAATTACTTTTTCACCAAGACGACGTTTAATAATTGGCTCAATGCCATCAAACGCACCGCCACAAATGAATAGAATGTTCGTTGTATCAATTTGAATAAACTCTTGATGTGGATGCTTACGACCACCTTGAGGTGGAACGCTTGCTACAGTACCTTCTAAAATTTTCAGAAGGGCCTGCTGCACACCCTCACCAGATACATCACGTGTAATTGATGGATTTTCTGACTTACGAGCCACTTTATCAATCTCATCAATATAAATGATTCCTTTTTCCGCTTTCTCTACATCGTAATCAGCAGCTTGAATTAGTTTTAGTAAGATGTTTTCTACATCTTCCCCTACATATCCAGCTTCTGTTAAAGATGTTGCATCCGCGATTGCAAATGGAACATTTAAAATACGCGCTAATGTTTGTGCCAATAGTGTTTTACCACTACCTGTTGGCCCGATAAGTGCGATATTACTCTTCGCCAATTCTACATCATCAATTTTGCTGTTAGAATTGATGCGTTTGTAATGGTTGTATACCGCTACCGCTAGTGCTTTCTTTGCATTATCTTGTCCGATGACATACTCATCTAAGATTTCACGAATCTCTACCGGTTTTGGTACATCTTTGAATTCTACTTCTTCGTCCTTCGCAAGCTCCTCTTGCACAATCTCTGTACAAAGCTCGATACACTCATCACAAATGTAAACACCTGGACCAGCAACAAGCTTTCGAACTTGCGTTTGTGTTTTACCACAGAAAGAACATTTCAATTGCCCTTTTTCATCGTTAAATTTAAACATATTTTCACACCCCTTACAAAGTGCTAATATCTTGCCTTCGTATGTACACGATAAATGTATCGTATGTAAATACATATTATGTCACTACGTGGCGAGAAATACAAATAATATGACTAGTTATGTACAAATAAAAAATTTTTAAAACTTTTGAAATATGTATATTCGACTTTTAAAGGAACTTTTCCTTCTTCATCGAAAAGTTTTATAAATATATTTATATCTATATTTATAAAACAAGGCACGATCAAAATCGTGCCTTGTTATTTTATTATGCAGCTTTGCTGTTGTCTACTAAGAAGTCTACAGCCTTACGAACTTTAAGATCTTCAGATAGAGCATCTGCGCTTCCAAGAGCTTGCTTGATAGCGTCAACTGGCATATTGTACATTGCAGCCATTTTTTCAACTTCTGCAGTTACTTCTTCGTCAGTTACTTCGATTTTTTCAGCTTCAATGATAGCTTCAAGAACAAGGTTGATTCTTACACGTTTTTGTGCATCTTCTTTCATTTGTTCTTTTAACTTGTCAGCATCAGTACCTGTGAATTGGTAGTAAAGCTCAAGGTTCATACCTTGTTGGCTTAAGCGTTGTTCGAATTCACGAACCATACGATCTAACTCAGTTTCGATCATAGCTTCTGGAATTTCGATTTCAGCGTTAGCAGCAGCTTTTTCTACTACTTCGTCACGAACTTTATGCTCAGCTTCATGCTTTTTGCCTTCTTCTAAGTTTGTACGAAGTTTTGCTTTTAACTCATCAAGAGTTGCAACTTCTTCGTCTACATCTTTAGCGAACTCGTCATCTAAAGCAGGAAGTTCTTTTGCTTTAATTTCATGAACTGTTGCTTTGAATGTTGCTGGTTTGCCAGCAAGTTCAGCAGCATGGTACTCTTCTGGGAATGATACTTCAACGTCTTTAGATTCGCCAGCTTTTAGACCAATTAATTGCTCTTCAAAGCCTGGGATAAATGTACCAGAACCGATTGCTAGAGAGTAGTTTTCGCCTTTTCCGCCTTCAAATGCTTCGCCATCAACGAAACCTTCGAAGTCGATTACAGCTGTATCACCGTTTTCAACAGTTCCTTCTTCTTTAACAACTAACTCAGCTTGACGCTCTTGTAAAGCTTTTAATTCGTTCTCTACATCTTCGTCAGTTACAGTTGTTTCAACTTTTTCTACTGCTAAGCCTTTGTATTCACCTAATTTTACTTCAGGTTTTACTGTAACTTTTGCAGTGAAGATTAAGTTTGCATTTTTTTCGAATTTCTCGATGTCAATCTCAGGATGAGCAACTGGGAAGATACCAGTTTCGTCGATTGCTTCACCATATGCTTTTGGTAAGATGATATCTAAAGCATCTTGGTATAAAGATTCAACACCAAAGCGTTGTTCGAATAACGGACGAGGCATTTTACCTTTACGGAAACCTGGTACGTTAATTGTTGTTACTACTTTTTTGAACGCAGCGTCGATAGAGTTGTTTACTTCTTTAGCATCAACTTCGATTGTTAAAACGCCAACGTTACCTTCTAATTTTTCCCATTTTGCAGCCATTTATTCTTTCCCTCCAACTATAATAATGTATGCACATACCTCTATAGATTAAGATTCCCATTATTCCTTTCTTAGAAACAACGAAAGTGTGAAAGCCACTATATTCAGGCTTTCTTTTCCTCTAGCAAATGCTTTCAGATACACAGTTCCAATCTATAAATTGTCTAAAAAACAACCAAGGTATATTTTGTTCGAGAATAATATGAAACATATTAAGTAAGAGAATTATACTTCTCTCCTCTTACAAACAGGCAGAAATCAGCCTTTTGCAACCCTTACATTATAACATAGAATATTCTCGTTTCAATAACTGAACGATTCTTTTTCATAATTATACGGGTAAATACCCTTCCCTCTCAACACGTAAAAACCATTGATAAGCAATATGAAATTCTTCTAACTTAATATTATATGCTGTCATAAGTTCCTCTTCATCGATTATCAATCCGAAACGTTTTCTCCCTATTCTCTCTAAAACAGCTGCCCAAACTTCGGCTTTATCCATTAATAGCGGAAACGGGAAAATACTAGTTTGCATTTCTCTCCAATATGTAATGATTGTCTCAAATATATCTGGATGATCATGTTCCAATCGATTCGATAATATATGTATGATTTTATTGGATTGCTCCTCATTATGACCTATATTTGCCGGAATAACAGTAATTGTATCTCCAAACTTCTCTACTTCTACCTTCTCTTCCATTCGATTTTCTACCATTTTATATAAAATAGAAGTTTTCAAGTAGGGGTGTTGCTCTTCCTCCAGTAGAAATTTCTGTAACGCAGGCAACGCCTTATCAAGATTTTTTAATGAAAGACTATTAATAACCCGTAGCTTGTGCCCAAAATTTTCTACAAACAGTTCGTTAGTAAATTCATCCAAATCAAAATTAGAATCTACCTGAGGTCCTTCCTCCCCATGTAGCATCCCTTGCGCAAATAAGGCAAGCTGTGCTAATTTTTCCCTTTGCTCAGGAGCCAATTCCTTCGTTTGTAAAACTTCCTCAATTGTTTCAATGACACCTTCATAATCATTTGTTTGAACTAAAATTGTCACATATGTTTCAAGAATATCTCCAAATAAGACTGTTCCTGTCTCAAGTAACTTCTCACATTGTTCTTTTGATTCTTCTATTCTTTTTAATTCCAACAAACAAATAACTGAAGCTAATTCTGTTTGTTCTGTCTCTGCATTATACTGACGTAATATTTCAAAGCAGCGTAATGCATCTTCGAATTTTCGTTCCTTCAGCGCCAAAAAACCTTGATCAATATAGCGCTCTGATAACTGTGGAAACAATACGACCGTATTTTCTTTTTTATCCATACGTCCGCCTCTTTTTTTAGATTTTAAATATCTTCAAAGTAAATATATCAAATGAGTAATAAGAACACAACATTCCAAATTCACTTGTTTGGAATATAAAAATATTTAATTTTTATAATTAAATCAACAAATTCACACTAGAAATATACATTTATCCCGCATTAACAGGCAGTAATTCTCCCACCTCAAAATTCAGCGAAAGCAAAGAAGTTAGGCGGGAGATAAACTGTCTGTAAAAGCCCGATTGGTTCAACTAATAAAAACCCTCAGCAACCAGAGCGGAGGATTTTTCATTAGCAGAAAGCACTTATAATTGTAGGATATACAAAAAGAGTAATCATTTGGAGAACAATAATTGTAATAACAATCACGCTAAAAAAGAAGATTGGCTTACTTCGCTTCATTAGAAGCATAATAATAAGCATAATGCAGGCAAGCGAACACATAAAAAATAAACTTGTAGTCGAACTTAATATAACACTTGGAACAAATAATACTAATACGACACTACAGACACCTATAATTCCAAATAGCCATTCCATTCATTTCCTCATTCCCTTTCCCTTCTCGCGTCAAAATATCTTTCTATGCTATTAGATGCTTCACAATATCAATTACATCCGTTAACTTCTCATATGCTACAAACCCAAAAGCTATTGTTAAACCCGTTACAACTAATCCTTTCATTTTTTCTTCCTCCTCGTCTCATCTTTGTTACCTTAATTATAAATGACTGACAATTGGTTACCATCGAACTTCCTTACACTTACCTTACAGAATTGTAAGATTTCAAGACGAAAGAAAAACTACCTAACAGAACTGAAGGTAGTTTTACGGAGTTCTCAATATTTTTCAGTTTGAGTGACACATACATCTAGTACAAATTATAATGATTTTTTGAAAGCGTATTAATTTACAAGAAAAAGTAAGTTACAATAGAAAAAGAAAATAATCTACTATAAAACGAGACGAAACGGAATTTATAGTCATGAACTTAAAAAACTATAGGGGTATAAGAAAATGAATAATAAACTTCATGAACTCAATAAACAAAAAAAACCACTATTCGTCACTGTGTATGACCAATTATATAAATTAATCATGGATGGAACATTTCCTCTAGGCAGCCAACTTCCAACAGAACCTGAATTGGCCAAAATATTTGGTGTGAGCAGAATGACATTAAGACATGCTTTGGCACTGTTACAGGAAGATGGATTGGTTAAAAATATCCATGGAAAAGGAAATTTCATTACAAAATTTCATCATAATGAAAGTAGCGATGGCTTGGAGAAGTTGGGGAATCCCTTATATAAATGCTATACAGAAAAAACAGATGACATCGAGCTTAATTTCCGAATTGACCTAGTAACGGACTATGCAATGCAAGTATTAAATCAAGAAATGACCGCAGTGGTTGCGTTGGAACGCTGGTATAAAAATCACGATAAGATAGTAGCGTTTGCTTTTACCATGATGCCAATAGAAGCCGTTTCTAGATTAAACCTTGACTTACATAACGAGAAGCAAGTATTGGAAATGCTAGAGGAGAAAATATATGAACTGGCTAATTCCTCCACCATTGAAATTAAACGTTCTAATTCCGCCAATACTCCATCATTAAAATACCAAATTTTCCATGGGGAGGAATTTGATTTAATTTTAGAAAGTATATATATCAGCGATAAATACCCTGTGGTTTATAACAAATACTATATACCAATAGAATTTAGTCAAATTAGGATTAAAACATCTAAATAGCTGAATGACCAATCCCTCATCTCTTAGAAACTCCCATTTGTGGGGGGCTATAAACGATAAAGTTCTATATACATCAATTAAAAGACCGACATAACCCCCCTCTCTTTAGGTGGGGGAGAGCATCTGGCCATGCATAGAAGCGGTCAGGGCCTTTTTCTGCCACATGCGAAGTAAAAACAGAAAGAGCAAACGAGTGTAGGTTGCTTTTCATTCTGCATAGCAGGGATTTAGATGTCGAAAAATTAAAATGAATTTATATATATTTAATTTAGAAGCGATGTATTTCATACGAAACACATCGCTTTTTTTGTAACAAAAAAGACAAATCCCAAAAGAAAAATGGGTTGTGAGCAATGAAAAGGTATGGTATTCTTTTCATTGTTCAGATGCATACAAGTTTTTAGACAACCATACAATATTGTATATTTCAAAGAGTTATCATGCACGATCATGAAAGCGTAATCAAAAAGGAAGATATTTTTGGTTGTTCATAAAAATGCTTCCTTGTAAACATCATAAGAAGGAAAGGTATGGTATCCTTTTCATTATTCAGGTGCATACAAGTTTTTAGATAAACAGACAATATTATATAGTTCAAAGAATTATTATGCATCACCATGAAAGCGCAATCAAAAAGCAAGATATTTTTAGTTGTTTATGAAAACGTTTCCTTTTAAGCACGATAAGAAGGAACGAACAAAAATGGGTACAACTGTGCACAAGGAATCCCCAGCATATGAAACAAATGGTGTAGAAATTACTGAAACCATCCTTTTACAAAAGGATCAATTGGTAGTTAAAGGCCAGACAATCATGACTCAGGAAGACAATTCCCTGAATAACAAGAGGAGAGGAATATAGCTATGTCTACAATAAATGCAGATGTAAGCATGAAGAAAACCCAAGAATATAGTGCCAAGAAAGCAGTACCTGTTACCTTACTGTTATTTCTATTATGTTTAGTAATTGACAATTCGTTTAAGATTATTTCTGTTGATATGGCAAAAGATTTTAACATTTCAGCGACAACAGTTAGCTGGCAAGCAACATTAGCTGGTCTTGTAATTGGAATTGGAGCAGTCGTTTATGCAGCTTTAGCGGATTCCATTAGTTTTAGAAAACTTTTTAGCGCTGGGATTATTTTAATCTGCGCTGGTTCCATCATGGGATATATTTTTCAACATTCGTTTTTACTAGTTGTTATTTCACGTATTGTCCAAACTGCTGGTTTAGCATCAGCTGAAACGTTATATGTAATATTTGTTACAAAGCATTTACCTGCAGATGAACAAAAGAAATTTTTAGGATTAAGTACAAGTAGTTTTGCTCTTTCACAGCTTATCGGTGCATTAACTGGTGGTTATGTTTCAACATATTTCCATTGGACAACTCTATTTTTAATTTCTTTAGTAACACTTTTAACTCTTCCTTTTATTTTAAAATATCTTCCTAAGGAAGAAGCGCAAAACGGTCATGTAGATGTATTAGGATTATTCTTAGTTGGAGCCATTTCAGCGTCTCTACTACTATACATTACAGATTTCAATTGGATGTACCTGATCTTGTTTATTGTTGCAATTGCCTTGTTCCTTACTTATATCAGCAAGAACTCAAAGGCTTTTATCGGTATATCCTTCTTTCAAAATAAACAGTTTATCTCATTGCTTGGAGTTGCTTTTGTAATCTACTCTGTACAGTTAGCATATATTTTCCTATTTCCATTCTTGCTTGAAAAGATTTATGGTTTGAAGCTAGATACCATTTCACTATTATTGATTCCAGGCTATATAGCAGCTACTATAGTCGGGGCTCTTTCTGGAAAAGTTGCGAAGGTTATGGGAAGCAAGCAATGTATTACAATCGCTATGTCTAGTATTATAATCAGCTTACTATTAGGCGGATTCTTTATAAAAACTTCTGTTGTTGTATTCGTAATATCTATGGTTCTATTCTCTAGTTCATTTGCATTCATGTATGCACCATTACTTGATTCTTGCATTTGTACAATTGATAAAGAAAAAACAGGAACAGCAATCGGATTTTATAATTTAACACTTAATGTCGCTATGTCAATCGGAATTGCCTATACAGCTGCAATGATGGACCATTCCGCAATGAAGAAAAATTTCCTAGGAATTATAAACAATGCGGATGCCTCCATGTTTAGTAATATTCTATTCATTCTCGTACTCATTACCCTTTTCAGTTTATCTCTATACTGGGTATTAGTGGGACGAAAAGCAACAAAGTAGGTTTATAAAAACTTTAAAATGATTATTTTATATTAGAACCCTAAGACCAAAAGTTTAGGGTTCTTTTTTATTAAATGAAACATCAAACACTCCTGTTTTTTAGTCACAAAAAAACTCCTAAATTATATTTAGGAAGTTGATTTTTGTTGATGATTTTTTAAGTGATTTCTTCAAAGGTAGAATCTTTTTAGTATTACCTAAAAACGAAAAAACCGTTAAGTTCATTACGAACTTAACGGTTTTAAAGGACGTCCCAGGAGAGATTCGAACTCCCGACCGACGGCTTAGAAGGCCGTTGCTCTATCCTGCTGAGCTACTGGGACATGGAGCGGGTGAAGAGAATCGAACTCTCGACCAGAGCTTGGAAGGCTCTTGTTTTACCACTAAACTACACCCGCATATTTAATTTTTTCTGATGTCTTATCGACAATGTTTATTATATTTGTATGCGCAGATAAAGTCAATACTTTTTTAAAAAGAGGATAAATTTTCTTATCCTCTTTTTAAAATTGCTTGTTCAACAACCTGTCCATCCAATGTTTCAAAACAAACTTCCATTTCATTTTCATTCATTTCTAACAAGGCAAATGTTTTTTCTGTACGGGCACGTGGCAATAAAATGCTTCCGGGATTAATAAATAAAATCCCCTCATACATTTCCGCTCCCAGTATATGTGAATGCCCAAAGCATACAACATTCGCTCCTACCTCTTCTGCACGATACGCCAATGTCTGCAATGTCATTTTCACATTATGACGGTGCCCATGCACAATCAAAAAGCGTACGCCCTTTACATCAGTAACAATCTCATCCTTAAAGCTATTGCAGAAATCACAATTTCCCTTTACGATATGAAACCCTTGCACATCCGGATGATCTAATGCTAACTCTGAGTCACCGCAATGAATCATGACATCAACTTTGCCCTCATACATTTCTTTTAATTGCTGTAACTCCTTCACCGAGCTGTGACTATCACTTACGATCAAAGCCTTCATCAGTCTCTCTCCCTTACTCTCCTAAAAACCATTCTGGGATTTTTTCTTCTAACTTACGAAGTGCACGCCCGCGGTGACTAATTTCATTTTTCTCATCTGAAGTTAACTCAGCCATTGCTCTTTTATATTCTTCTACATAAAAGATTGGATCGTATCCAAAACCATTTTCACCACGTGGCTGTTCTAAAATCTTCCCTTCACACGTGCCGCTTACAATAACTGGTTCTTTATTATCTTCCGGAAAAGCAACCGCTAACGCGCAATAAAAACGTGCTGTACGTTTTTCCATTGAAGTGCCCTCTAATTCTGTTAAAACCTTATCAATGTTCGCCTGGTCATCTTTTTGTTCGCCAGCATAACGAGCAGAGCGCACACCAGGATTTCCATTTAAAGCATCAATAATAAGACCAGAATCATCCGCAATAACAATCGCATTCAGCTGTTTACATAAACTGTCTGCTTTTAAAATTGCATTTTCTTCAAACGTTTCACCAGTTTCTTCTGCTTCTTCAATATGCGGGAAGTCATAAAGAGATTTCACCTCTAAATCAAATTTCTCAAATAGTTCCGCAAACTCACGAACTTTCCCCATGTTTTTTGTTGCAATAACAACTTCCTTCATATTTCCACCTCTACTCCATATGAGATACGATGTCACCTAATGCTTCTTTTTGTTTTTCAACAAGTTGTAAAATTCCTTGTTCTGCAGCATCAAGTAATTCATTTAATTCAGCACGGCTAAATGTCGCTTCTTCTCCAGTTCCTTGCACTTCAACAAACTGTCCTTTTCCGGTCATAATAACGTTCATATCAACATCAGCTTTAGAATCTTCTGCATAGTTTAAATCTAAAACAACACCTTGTTCTTCAACAATCCCAACTGATGTTGCAGCTAAATAATCTTTCACTGGAATCTTAGATACCTTTTCTGCTTGTAATAGCTTATCAAACGCTAATACCATTGCCACATAAGCACCTGTAATAGACGCTGTTCGCGTTCCGCCATCTGCTTGAATCACATCACAGTCAATCCAAACCGTTCTTTCACCAAGCGCTTCTAAATCCACAACCGCACGGAGTGCTCGTCCAATTAGACGTTGAATTTCCATCGTACGTCCCGTTACCTTTCCTTTACTAGACTCACGAATTGTACGTTGCTCAGTCGCACGTGGAATCATTGCATATTCTGCTGTTACCCAGCCTTTTCCTTCACCACGCATAAACGGTGGTACACGCTCTTCAATCGTTGCTGAACAAATTACCTTTGTATCTCCAACTTCAATGAGTACAGACCCTTCCGGATGTTTTAAATAATTTGTATGAATATGTACATGGCGTAATTCTGCTGCTCCTCTACCATCTACTCGCATAAAATAACCCCCTCATAACTACTACTTGTTAGTATAGCCAACTTTAAATATATGATATGTATAACAATAGAAGAAGGGGAACTCAAAAGCAATTCCCCTTTCTTACATAAGTATATCAAATTATTTGCGATTAAAAACTACCTGTATTCACGTTTTGTGGACGATCAACAGGTTTTGTTAGTTTCTCACCCTTCTCATTAACAAGATTTGCTTTTCCATTTACTTCAACAGAAACATTTTTCATCCCTTGTTTTTCTGTTAAAGATAAGACGAGCGCTTGCAATACATAATTTGAAATCATATTTTTATCTTTGTTTGCATATATATTTTCATTAAAATTTAATGTAACCTTTCCATCTTGTACTTTCGGTGTACTGACAAGCTTCACGTCAGGGTTAAAATCATTAAGTAAAGAAGAATGAGACGGCCCTTTTACAAGCTCATTTACAACCGTTTCCACTTCATTTTCTTTTCCCTCTGCAACACGGCGCGTTACCGGTACATAGTACTGTTGTTTATTATTTTGTGCCATGAAATAAAGTGTAACAGGTTTCGTATTTGTTACATCTGCCACTTGTTCATCATCAAAGTTAATACCATCAGCACGGCTCACAGCCTCACCGAGCGGCGTACCTCCAACAGGCATTTTTGCCAATTTCTCACCATTTATTTGAAATTTGACTTGTTTAATATCTTTAAATTGTGTTAACGTCCAAGCGACCGATTCAACGATTTGACGCTCTTCTTCTTTTTTATAGCTTTTCATTTCCTTTGAAAAATCAACAACCGCTGTCCCATCTTTTTTCAAATCAACGGACATCGTTGTATTCGCTGGAAGAACCGCCTGAAATCCATTTGGCAACAAATCCGTTACCGGACCATCCTTCACAAGGTATTCTAATGTTTGTTTCACAACTTCATTCTCTTTTGGCACAGGCATCGCTATTGTTTGTGGTACAACGTAACCATTTTTATCAACAAGGTACAACTCTCTGTTTATCGTTTTTCCTTGTTTTTCCTTCTTTGCAGTGTCTTTCTTTTCACCTTCTGTATACGAAACTTTTTTCGGTGGATCAATTTGTTCTGTTTCTTTCTCCTTATTTAACAAACCGCATCCTGATAATAAAGCTGCGCTTACTGTAACACAAACAAGCCATTTAAAAGCGGATTTAGGCATACCAATTCCCCCTAAAATCTAAGTTTGTACTATATGTATACGAGCTTCTTATCGTTTTAGAACAAGCAATGACAACTTATATTACAATTTATAAAATAAAAACTCCTGAATTCTCAGGAGTTTCTTATACGAATCTACTATTATCTTGTTTCTAAATGAATGTGCTTTACATTTTCTATTGGCTGTCCGAACCATTTAGAAGCAATTTCTTTGAATAAATCTATTTTCCCTGTCGTTAGGAAAAGATGATCACTTTGTTCTTCTCTCTCATTTAACATCTTACTGTGATATAAAATCGTACTTACTTCACGAGCTGTTTCATCCCCCGAACTAATTAACTGCACTTTATCACCCATTACCCGTTTAATAACAGGTCCTAAAATTGGGTAATGTGTACACCCTAAAATCAGTGTATCGATTTCAGTATTTTTTAATGGTTGCAATGTTCCTCTAACAACCTCATATGCCATTTCACTCTCAAAGTTTCCACTCTCTACAAGTTCCACAAATGGTGGACACGCTAAACTCTCTACCATAACGCGGTTATTAATAGATTTTAACGCTTCTTCATACGCACCACTTTTCACTGTCCCGATTGTACCGATAACTCCAACATGGTACGTATTTGTTACTTTTAACGCTGTACGCGAACCAGGGTGAATGACTCCTACCACTGGAATTGGTAACTGTTTTTGCATCTCTTCTAATACAACCGCAGTTGCAGTATTACAAGCAATGACTAGCATTTTAATATTTAACGCTAATAAATGCTCCGTCATTTCCCATGTGAATTGACGCACTTCCTCCCGAGAACGCGGGCCATAAGGACAACGTGCTGTATCTCCTAAATATATAATACGCTCTTTTGGCAGCTGACGAATTAACTCCTTCGCTACTGTTAATCCCCCTACTCCTGAATCAATGACACCAATCGCTCTATTCAACATAATCACCCGTTTTCTCATTCATCATCTTTTTTACTATCAGTATATCTTACATACTTTAAAATGTAATAAATCTAAAGTATCCTGTTAATCATTTTTAAATATGTACCTGTATAGACCAGGACCTTTTTTATTTTGCTCCTTTTCTTCATAATTTGCAAGACAGAAAAATAGCCGACCCTTTATTAAAAGTCGGCTTCCTCTATTATAATTCGAGTTCTCCCATACGAAGAAGTTCAACAACCGCTTGCGAGCGTCCTTTAACCCCTAGCTTTTGCATTGCATTTGATATATGGTTGCGTACGGTCTTTTCACTAATAAAAAGTTCACTTGCAATTTCTTTCGTCGTTTTATCTTGAACCAGTAATTCAAATACTTCTCTCTCTCTCTTTGTGAGTAACGGTTTAGATTGATATGCTTTTTCCTTCAACTGGTATAACCCTCCTTGCTTAAGCCAGAGCTGTATATGTGTAAGTTAGGTGTTTATTTAGTCAAGATATTGTATGAATGAAATGTGCTGGTGGTGAATGAAAACAGGCTACATTTCGTGTGTTATTTCAGATTTACATATACTTTATACATTTCAACTCAAAATGTATGTATAAGATGATCATCGCATATAGAATGAACTATATAAATTCATTTTAATTTTTCGATATCTAAATCCTTGCTATGCAGAATACAAAGTAACCTACACTCGTTTGCTCTTTCTGTTTTCACTTCGCATGTGGCAGAAAAAGGCCCTGACCGTTTCTATGCATGAATAGATACTCTCTCCCACCTAAAAAGAGGGGTTTTATATCGTTTTTTTATTGATGTATAAAAGAACCCTATTTCGATACAGGATCATCTTTTTAGTCAAATAGTTTTATAATTTCTTATCTAAACAGTAACTTTACACCCTATACCTGCTCTAGCAATAGATTAAGGATTGCTCCTACAAACAAACCGTTCCCACATATATATGAAACACTCCATTTATTACCTCTTCATTTTCAGAAACATTTCCCATAAAGTCGTTCATACTACTAGATAGAACCAATTCGCTTTGTACGCAAAATTATATATTGGTGGTGTTATTATGTTTTCAGTCTTCAAACGATTTTTAATTGGTAGACCACTTAAATCAACAGCACTAGGAGAACAAAAATTAAATAAACTTAAAGCACTTGCAATTTTGTCTTCTGATGCTCTTTCTTCTGTTGCTTACGGGACTGAACAAATTTTAATTGTTCTCGCTGCATTTGGAGCGATTGCTTTTTGGTATTCCATTCCGATTGCAGTCGGTGTTTTAATCTTATTAACAGCACTTATTTTATCTTACAGACAAATCATCTATTCTTATCCGCACGGCGGCGGTGCTTACATTGTTTCCAAAAAAAACTTAGGTACGAACGCTGGACTGATTGCTGGGGGATCACTACTTGTAGATTATATTCTGACTGTAGCAGTAAGTGTTTCAGCTGGAACTGACGCCATTACATCAGCCTTTCCAACATTGCATCCTTACACCGTTCCGATTGCAGTTATACTTGTCATGTTTATTACGATTTTGAATTTAAGAGGCGTGACGGAATCGGCTTCCATTTTAGCCTATCCTGTCTATCTTTTTGCATTTGCACTTGTTATTTTAATTATTGTTGGGATTGTAAAAATTACTACCGGACAAGCTCCCGCCAATTTACATACACCAATTGGGACTGTCGTACCAGGCATTACACTATTTTTCTTATTAAAAGCATTTTCATCTGGCTGCTCTGCCTTAACAGGAGTGGAGGCTATTTCAAATGCAATTCCAAACTTCAAAGAACCAGCAGCAAAAAATGCAGCAAAAACATTAGTGATGATGGGAACAATTCTTGCTATTTTATTTACGGGTATCACATTTTTAGCATATTGGTATGGAATTGCTCCAAAACATAACGAAACTGTCGTGTCTCAAATTGCTTCAAGTATATTTGGAAGAAATTTCATATACTACTTTATCCAAGGAACTACGGCGCTTATTTTAGTATTAGCTGCCAACACAGGATTTTCAGCGTTTCCACTTTTAGCATTTAATTTAGCATCAGATAAATATATGCCGCGTATGTATTTAATGCGAGGGGATCGCTTAGGATATTCAAATGGAATTATTACGTTAGGAATCGGTTCTATCCTTTTAATCATAGCTTTTCACGGAAAAACCGAACAACTTATTCCACTGTATGCCGTAGGGGTATTCATTCCTTTTACATTGTCACAAACAGGTATGATTATAAAATGGTTACGAGAAAAACCACAAGGATGGATGCCTAAATTACTAACAAACTTATTAGGTGCTCTTATTTCATTAACTGTTCTTCTCATTTTCTTTATTACAAAATTTGCACAAGTATGGTCCATTTTTATCTTTCTACCTATCATTGTCTTCATTTTTCACCGCATCCACCATCACTATGATGCAGTAGGAGAACAATTACGGGTTAATTTTGATGAAATTACCGAAAAATCAAACGGTAATATCGTAATCGTTCCCATCGCCGGCATTACAAAAGTAGTTGAACAATCCATCAATTATGCGGAAACGATTAGTGATCAAGTTATCGCTGTATATGTAGCCTTTGATAAAGAAAGCGAACTACGTATGCAGAAAAAATGGAAAGAATGGAAACCGGATATTCGCCTTGTTACCTTTATCTCATCTTACCGAAGTTTAATGCGACCTATCGCAAAATTGATTACAATTATTCAGCATAAAGCACAAGAAAAAAACCGCTTTGTTACTGTTTTAATTCCGCAATTCATCACAAAGAAAAGCTGGCATAATATTTTACACAATCAATCAAGTGTATTGCTTCGCGTTTACCTTTTATATAAAAAAAATATCATCGTTACAACTGTACCGTATCGCTTTCGGAAATAAAGTGAAACTTTAATCAGTGGGGGTTTTCTTCATCCCCCACCTAACTTCTTTGCTTTTGCTGAATTTTGAGGTGAGGGTCTTACTACCCGTTAATGCGGGATAAATTCATATATACCTAAAAAACCATTACAAACATGTAATCTTCTTTCAGAAAACTGTAATATTATTCGATAGTTCCCTTGTGCTTTTCCTTATAAAATAAAAGTAGAAGATATCACCGATACATATAAAAATAACTGGTGGTATCCAAAAAGGAGAGGATTTTATAATGGAAAAAAAGTTACGTAGATCTGAGGCCGATAAAGTATTATTTGGTGTATGCGGTGGTTTAGGAGAATATTTCGACATAAGCGCTAGTATGATTCGAATTCTTTGGGTGATTGCAATTCTATGTTTCGGAACAGGCTTTTTAGCTTACCTTGTTTGTTTATTGCTTATGCCACGTTCTTACTAAAAGGCACCGGTACCTACTTGGTGCCTTTTTTGTATCTTTCATTTATCAACTTATTTTCTTATCTATTTCCTGCCGGACTCTCACTTATCGGTATGATTATCATAATGGCTGGAATGGTCGCAAATAGTATTTTACATCGTTCTGCTTCAGTTGCTACACAAAAGAAAACAGCATAGCAATATGTAAAAAAACGAGCCCTCTTATGTGAGACTCGCTTTTTTACTTTTTGATTTTCGATTGTAAATTTGTAACAAGCTGCTGAACTGTTACATTCGCAAGTACATTTTCCATCGCTTCTTGTGCTTGCATTAATATAATCTCTAATACGGATTGAATATTAGCTCCTACTGGACATTCAATGTTGGGATTCTCATGGAAAGAAAATAGATGCCCTTCTTCCACTACTTCCACTGCTTTATATACATCAAGTAATGTAATCTCATCTAAATCACGAGCAAGTGACGTACCGCCTTTTCCAGCTTGGACATCAACAAGACCCGCTCTCTTCAACATTCCTGTAATGCGACGAATCACAACTGGATTTGTATTCACACTACCGGCAATCCATTCAGAGGTACAGCGAGAGTTTCGATCTATTGCAAGTAACGTTAACATATGAACACCTACTGTAAAACGGCTACTAATTCCCATCTGCACACCTTCCTTTACGTTCATTCTATCAAAAGACGATACATATTATTATATACTATTTCTTATTTACACATAAAGAAAAAGCATGATTCCCTTAGAAAATCATGCTTTTTCTTCTTATTGACGTTTTATAAACTTCGCTAAATCTTTAAATTTCACTTTATCAGAGTAGTTCATGACACCGTTTACGTAAATGCGGCTTGTAACGAAATTTAAAATAGCGATTGTTACCAGTAAAATTGCTAAAGTAATACTAATTTCTAATGCACCTGCTTCTCCTGCTATAACACGGGAGAATGTGACCATTGGTGTAAAGAATGGAATATATGAACTAATTACAACAATTGTACTATTCGGATCACTTAGTGATTTAATGCTAATGAAAAGTGCACCCATGATTAACACCATAATCGGTATTGAAACGCCCTGTAAATCTTCTATTTTAGACACAACAGCTCCAGCTGCCGCATACATCACTGCATATAACAAATACCCTGTAATAAAGTATATTAAAAACAAACTTATAACTTTCGCATCTAATTTAGCAAGGTCAATCGGAAGACCAGCTAATGATGCATTATCTAAGCTGACCCACCCAAGTAAATAGGGGATAAAGAAACCACAAGCCGAAATTAATAATTGTAATAAGGCAGTTGAGACAACTGCTAAAATCTTCGCATACATCATCGTAAGTGGTTTTACTTTCGGAAGCATTACTTCCATTACACGCGATGATTTTTCAGATGCAATATTCATGGCAATCATATTTCCAAAAGTCGCAATAAAAATATACAACGCAAGCGTAAAGATGTACGCAATCCCAAAGGAAGACGCACGATCTTTTATCGCTTCTTCTTTCATCGGAATTTCCATTTGCAATTGTTTTGCTACTTCTGGAGACACATTATTTTTTTCAATCATTACCGCTGTATATTGCTCCTTCAAATAACTTGCTATGAGCGTAGATGTTGACTGACTTGGAAAGCCACTATACATATACGTAACTTCTGGAATGCCATTCTTTTCTGTAATACGGAATAGACCGTCTAACTCTCCTTCTTCCACTTGCTTACGTAACGCATTAAATTCTTCTTTTTGCGCCACAGTTACTTTCGCTGATGGGAGTAATTTATTTAAATCACTTTCCTGTACTTTATATGTGGTACTTTCTGTTACCACCGCGATTTTATCTTTCCCTTTATCTTTATCATCAGTAAAGTGGGTAAACGCCATAATCCCAAACACTATTAAAAATAAAATCGCACTTGTAATTAATGATTTTTTTGATAAAAACGATTCCCTAAAATAAAATGAAAATACATGAGGAAATTTACGCATTGTTATTTCGCCCTTTCTACGAATATTTCGTTTAACGTTGGCTCTAGCATTTTAAATTGCCGTAAACTGACATCTTTTTCTTGTAACTTTTGTAAAATCGTTAGGGCTTCTGCGTCATCTTGAACTTTCACATAAAGCAGTCCTTGTTGTTTTTCGTACGGAATATTTAGAGCTTGCAATGCCTGTTCATTTTCTAACGCATCTTCAATTGTTAAATTACGAAAACCGTATTCTTGTTTAATATCACTTAGCTGTCCTTCTACAACTGCTTCTCCTTTTTTCAAAATACATACATATTGGCAAAACGCCTCCACTTGTTCCATTCGATGACTCGATAAAATAATTGTTTTCCCGCTTTGTACTTGTTCTTCAATAATACTCGCTAACATACCAGCATTAACTGGATCTAGCCCGCTAAACGGCTCATCTAAAATAAGAAGCTCTGGATCATGAATAAGCGCCGCAATTAATTGGATTTTTTGCTGATTTCCCTTTGAAAGCTCTCCTGCCGTTTTAAATTTATATTCTGGGATTGCTAATTTCTCCAACCAACGATCAATTGCACGATCCACTTCCTTCTTCGTCATTCCTTCTAATCTGCCAAAATAGCGAAGTTGATCTACCACTCTACTTTTTGTATATAATCCTCTTTCTTCTGGAAGATATCCAATTGTTACACCGCTCTCAGAAATTGCTTTTCCGTCCCATGTAATCGATCCTTCATTAGGAGTTAATAAACCGAGGAGCATTTTAATCGTTGTCGTTTTTCCTGCACCATTTCGGCCAAGTAGTCCTAGTACTTCACCTTTTGGTAATGAAATTTGCAATTGATTGACTGCTTTTGATTCACCAAATATTTTCGTTAAGTTTTGAATTTGTAAACTCAAAGTATAAATCCTCCCCTTCTCTATCATCCTTGCTCTCTTCTAAAGCCTATGATTATGTAAAGCAAAATATCGTAACACATACGACTTTATTTCATCCCATACTTACTCTCCACTTATATACCACTCCCGCTTCCATCCACCATTTGTTTTATTTAGTTAAAATTGTAAATAATAAGTTGTTCTTTGTCAATTATAATTGTCACTTTGACAACTAAATTTGTCAAAGGTAGCAATGAATTTTTACTCATCATACTAATATAGGGCATACTACTATATATACAAAAGACAATATGCAAAAGTTCATAAAAAAAACTACAAAAAACATTACATTTTAATATATAATATTAAATGATTTAGTCACATCAAGGAGGGTACATATGAAGATGAAAAGAGGCATTACCACTTTATTATCTGTAGCAGTTCTTTCTATATCACTTGTAGCATGTTCAGGAACAGCTGAGAAAACAGTGGCAAAAGAAGAAAAAGTAAAGTTAACAGATCAGCAATTGATGGCCGATTTATGGTATCAAAAAGCTGGTGAAGCAAAAGCGTTGTACTATCAAGGATATAACATTGGTCAATTAAAACTTGATGCGGCTCTTGCTAAAGGAACAAACAAAAAACCTGCTATTGTACTTGATTTAGATGAAACTGTTTTAGATAACAGCCCTCATCAAGCAATGACTGTAAAAACAGGAAAAGGCTATCCTTATAAATGGGACGACTGGATTAATAAAGCAGAAGCAGAAGCTCTTCCTGGATCAATTGATTTCTTAAAATATACAGATTCTAAAGGTGTAGACATTTATTACATTTCAAACCGTAAAACAAATCAATTAGATGCAACAATTAAAAACCTTGAACGCGTTGGTGCTCCACAAGCAACGAAAGAACATATCTTGTTGCAAGATCCGAAAGAAAAAGGGAAAGAAAAACGTCGTGAACTTGTTTCACAGTCGCATGATATTGTCCTATTCTTCGGTGACAACTTATCTGACTTCACTGGCTTTGATGGAAAATCAGTAAAAGACCGCAATCAAACAGTTGAAGAAACAAAAGCACAATTCGGTGAGAAATTCATTATTTTCCCTAACCCAATGTACGGTGACTGGGAAGGTGCTTTATATGATTATGACTTCAAAAAATCTGATGCAGAAAAAGATAAAATTCGCCGAGACAATTTAAAATCATTTGATGTGAAATAATAAAGGATGGCTTTCGCCATCCTTTATTTTATTCCATATTTTTTGTTAGAGGTAAAATAAATACTTCTACACGTCTATTCTTCGCTTTTCCTTCTGATGTATCGTTCGGCGCAATCGGACGATATTCTCCGTATCCAATCGCACTAAATTTCCTTGGATCCAATTGATCGTTTTGAAGCAAGGCTTGCATAAAGTTTACAGCACGCTGCGTACTTAATTCCCAGTTTGACGCAAACTGAGCATTTGCAATTGGAACATTATCTGTATGACCAGATACTGTAATCTCACGCGGAGCTGCTGAAACTAATAAATTCGACATTTCTTTGGCAATGTTTAACGATTCTACTTTCACATCAGCTTTTCCTGAATCAAACAATATATTCTCTAATATCGTAATCATCAAGCCACGCTCTGTTAATTCCGTTTTAAAAGAAGATGACAATTGTTTTTCAGAGATATATTGATCAATACTTTTTTGTACCGCTTTTAATTCATTCATTTCTTGCTGTTTCACTTCAGCTTCAGCTTGTTTTTTCATTTTTTCAGATTCAAGACTACTTGCCGATAAATCTTTTTCACTCTTTGGTTTTTGATCACTTAAAAACTCTTTTTTTCCTGTACCACCGGACAATTCACTCTTGAAAGCGACTGCCATTTGTTTAAACTTGGCAGCATCAATACTACTCATCGCAAATAAAACGATAAAAAGTGCAAATAGCAATGTCAGCATATCAGAATATGGAATTAACCATGTTTCATCAATATGCTCTTCATGTTTTTTCTTTTTGCCTCTTCTACTCTTTCTACTCCGCATTTTTTTCCGCTCCCTGTTCTAGCTTTTTACGCTCAGTCGCAGAAAGTGCACCTAAAATACGATTTTTCATGATAAACGGATATGTACCTTCTTGCAGCATTAATAAACAATCAATAATTAGACGTTTCTTTTCTAGTTCTTCTGCAGACTTTTGCTTTAGTTTATTCGCAAATGGATGCCATAACACGTAACCTGAAAAAATACCAAAAATCGTTGCAATAAATGCTCCTGAAATAGCATGTCCTAACTTGTCAATATCAGTTAAATTCCCAAGTGCAGCAACAAGACCGATTACAGCACCTAAAACCCCTAACGTCGGTGCATACATCCCAGCTTGTGAAAAAATAGCTGCACCTTTTGCATGACGTTCTTCCATCGCTTCTAATTCAGCCTCTAAAATTTGCTCTAAATCTTCTGCAGATACACCATCAATAACAAATTTCATACCGCGCAGAAGAAACTCATCTTCGATTTTGTCTAATTGTTGTTCTAGAGACAAAATACCATATTTTCTACTTTCCGATGTCCAATGAACAAATAACTCCAATAATTGTTCATAACTTAAATTCTTTTTATTTGAACCAAAAAGAATTTTAAATAATTTTGGCACCTTTTTTAAGTGATTCATTGGAAACGCAATACATACTGCCGCGGTTGTTCCAACGAAAATAATCATTGCTGCGGCAGGATTTAGTAGTGCGGCTATATCAGCGCCCTTAAGAAACATCCCTACTATTACCGCAACTACACCTAAAATAATTCCAATAATTGTTGCAAAATCCATTCCCACTCACTCCTAGTCTATACAAGAGGTCATTCATTCTTATTAATCGTTACATCTTCTTATATATATATATTACATAAAAAATTACTTTCATGAAAGCTTAGAAATGTATTATTCCGAAAAAAAAATACACATTGACACATTTTTCTACACCAATTGACATTTTTCTACACCAATTGACATTTTCTTACACTTTCTTTGCAATTCTATTACGTTACGACTCTTATATTTCTTTTTCAAACCACTAGATTTATAATGAAACCATAAATAAATTATAAGAAAGGACTGAAATTACACAGCTTTATGAAAAAGATAGTTATTATTTCTGCCGCTACGATTGTAATCGGTATCACATCCTTGGCTTATTTCGGTTCGAAGTCTCTACTACACAATGAAGCGAAAGCTGTCGAAACACAAAAACATGTTGAACAACCAAAAGAAGAGATTCCTGCCTTTCCAAAAGCAGCACATACAGCCAAAAAAATAGATGAAAACTTTTCTCTTGTTACAAATCCAGATTCACCGCTTGTATTAGTAAATAAACATCGTAAATTGCCAGATGGCTATATACCAGAAAATTTAACTAAGCCAAACGTTCCATTTACATCTCCAAAAGATAAAGAAAAAACATTACTTCGTAAAGATGCTGCCACTGCTCTTGAAAAAATGTTCCAAGCTGCAAAAGAGCAAGGTCTAGAGCTTACAGCTGTATCAGGTTATCGTTCATATAAACGACAACAATCCTTACATAATACATACATTAAACGTCAAGGACAAGCTGAGGCTGATTCAGTTAGTGCAGTTCCTGGAACGAGCGAACATCAAACAGGGCTTGCAATGGATATTAGTTCTAAATCTGCAAAATATCAATTAGAACCTATCTTTGGAGAAACTGAAGAAGGAAAATGGGTAGCAGCACACGCACATGAATTTGGCTTCGTTATTCGTTATTTAGAGGACAAAACAGATACGACAGAATACGCATATGAACCATGGCATCTTCGCTACGTTGGCAATCCATATGCTACATACTTACATAAACATCACCTAACATTAGAAGAAGCAATGGGTGAAAAAAAATAAGAGAGCCATTTCGCTCTCTTATTTTTGCATTCTATTATTGTAACAGCTTTTGTTTCCATTCTTCGAGCCAAGGTGCTCCTTTTCCCGTTTTCTTCGATGCTTGCACCATTGCCCCGCGTCCGACTAAGCAAACTTCACCAGCTTCATTCTTCGCCATATAGTGTAAATCTAAAGAAGAGTTTCCAATTGATCCAGCTTTAACATATATCTTTAAGTGTTCATCAAAGAAGGTTTGTTTCAAAAAGTTACATTGAAGATCAGCAACTACAATCATCGTTTCTGACGCTTCATGAGTCCATTCTTGCATAAAACCGAGCTCCTTAAAAAATTCAATACGTGCTTCTTCAAAATATGTAAAAGCAACACCGTTATTCATATGCCCAAACATATCGGTTTCACCAAAACGAACCTTAACAGGAATATAAAATGAAAAATCACTTTCCCATTTCTCAAAGTCTTCAATATATGAAATCCTCTTCATAACTAACTCTCCTTTGTTTCGATCTTATAAAGTGAAACTTCCATCAGCGGAGGTTTTCTTCATCCTCCACTGATGGAAAGCCCTCACCAATCGGGCTTTTACGGGCTGTTTATCCCCCGCCTATCTTCCTCGCTTTTCTCTGAATCTTGAGGTGGGGTATTACTGCCCGTAAATAGTGGGATAAATCATTTCACTCTCAAATATATATTTCAGAATAAAACAAAAATTACAAAAACAAACTTCTTAAGAATATTGACCTATATATACATCAATTAAAAAACCGACATAAAACCCCTCTTTTTAAGTGGGAGAGAGCATCTGGTCATGCACAGAAGCGATCAGGGTCTTTTTCTGCCACATGCGGAGTAAAAACAGAAAGAGCAAACGAGTGTAGGTTACTTTTTATTCTGCATAGCAGGGATTTAAATGTCGAAAAATTAAAATGGATTTATATATAAATATTGCCTCTTCGAATCGAAGAGGCAATATTTATTAATAGTTATTGTCGCTACCAAAGAAGTCTTTGAACGATTGAATCGTTGTATCACGGTTTAATGCCGCAATTGATGTTGTTAACGGAATACCTTTTGGACATGATTGTACGCAGTTTTGTGAGTTACCACAGTTTGCAAGTCCACCATCACCCATAATTGCACGTAAGCGATCTGCTTTATGCATTTCACCAGTTGGATGTGAGTTAAATAAGCGTGCTTGTGAAAGCGGTGCTGGTCCAATGAAATCAGATTTACTATTTACGTTTGGACATGATTCTAAGCAAACACCACATGTCATACATTTTGAAAGTTCATACGCCCATTGACGCTTTTTCTCTGGCATTCTTGGTCCTGGTCCTAAATCATACGTACCATCAATTGGAATCCAAGCCTTCACACGTTTTAATGCATTGAACATGCGACTACGGTCAACTTGTAAATCACGTACAACCGGGAATGTCTTCATCGGCTTTAAGCGAACTGGTTGTTCTAACTTATCAATAAGCGCTGTACACGATTGACGTGGTTTACCGTTAATTACCATAGAACAAGCACCACATACTTCTTCTAAGCAGTTCATATCCCAAGCAACAGGAGTCGTATGAGTTCCTTTTGCATCAACAGGATTACGACGAATTTCCATAAGAGCCGAAATGATATTCATATTTGGACGATATGGAATTTCGAACTCTTGATCATATGGCTGTGCATCTGGTCCATCTTGTCTCGTAATGATAAGGCGGATTGTTTTCTCAGACATGTTGTTTATCCCCCTTCTCTTCACCCTTAGCAGCTACATCATGTTTTGAAGAATAGTCACGTTTACGTGGTTTAATTAATGAAGTATCAACATCTTCATAATGGAATGCTGGTGCATTTCCTTCTCCCTCAAATTTCGCCATAGTAGTTTTTAAGAAGTTCGCATCATCACGATTTGGGAATTCTGGTTTATAATGCGCACCGCGGCTTTCATTACGGTTATATGCACCAATTGTAATAACACGCGCCAATTGAAGCATGTTTGCAAGCTGACGTGTAAATGAAGCACCTTGGTTACTCCATTTTGCTGTATCGTTAATGTTAATACGTCTATAACGCTCCATTAACTCTTGAATTTTATCATCTGTTTCTAGTAATTTTTTATTTTCACGAACTACTGTTACGTTATCTGTCATCCATTCTCCAAGCTCTTTATGAAGAACATACGCATTTTCATTACCATCTAACGTTAAAATATTGTTAAATTTCTCTGTTTCGATTAATTCATTTTGCTCATATACAGCAGATGAAACAGCATCAGATGATTTTGAAAGTCCTTTCATGTATTCAATTGCATTTGGTCCCGCTACCATTCCGCCATAAATCGCTGAAAGTAATGAGTTAGCACCTAGTCTGTTACCGCCATGCATTGAATAATCACACTCACCAGCTGCAAACAATCCTGGAATACTTGTCATTTGCTTATAATCAACCCATAATCCACCCATTGAGTAATGAACAGCTGGGAAGATTTTCATTGGTAGTTTACGAGGATCATCACCTGTGAACTTTTCATAGATTTCAATAATTCCACCAAGTTTAATATCTAGTTCTTTCGGATCTTTATGAGAAAGGTCTAGATATACCATGTTTTCCCCGTTAATACCTAGTTTTTGCTCTACGCAAACATCAAAAATTTCACGTGTTGCGATATCACGAGGTACAAGGTTTCCGTATGCAGGATATTTCTCTTCTAAGAAGTACCATGGTTTACCGTCTTTATACGTCCAAACGCGTCCACCTTCACCACGTGCAGATTCACTCATCAGGCGTAACTTATCGTCCCCAGGAATTGCAGTCGGATGAATTTGAATGAACTCACCATTTGCATAATATGCACCTTGTTGATATACAGCAGATGCTGCTGTACCTGTATTGATAATAGAGTTTGTCGATTTTCCAAAGATGATACCAGGGCCCCCTGTTGCCATAATTACGGCATCCGCTTGGAAACTCTTAATCTCCATAGTTTGCAAGTCTTGCGCAACGATTCCGCGGCATACGCCTTCATCATCGATAACAGCACGTAAGAAATCCCAACCTTCATATTTCGTTACAAGTCCTGCTACTTCATGACGACGTACTTGCTCATCTAATGCGTACAATAATTGTTGACCAGTTGTCGCACCAGCAAATGCTGTACGGTGATGTTGTGTTCCTCCGAAGCGACGGAAGTCAAGAAGTCCTTCTTCTGTACGGTTAAACATCACACCCATACGGTCCATTAAATGAATAATACCAGGCGCTGCTTCACACATTGCTTTAACTGGTGGTTGATTCGCTAAGAAATCGCCACCATAAATTGTATCGTCAAAGTGGATCCATGGAGAATCCCCTTCACCTTTCGTATTTACGGCCCCGTTAATACCACCCTGCGCACAAACAGAATGTGAACGTTTCACTGGTACTAAAGAAAATAGTTCTACATTTACTCCTGCTTCTGCTGCCTTAATCGTTGCCATCAAGCCGGCTAAGCCACCGCCGACTACTATAAGTTTCCCTTTCATGCTCTCCCACTCCTTACTGATTTGCTAGCTGTGGATCGATGAACGCTAATAATGCACTCACACCTACATAAGATAAACCTAAGAAAATAGCCAATGTTACATAAGTAGAGATACGTTGTGAGCGTGGCGATACTGTAATTCCCCAGCTAATGCAGAATGTCCATAATCCATTAGCAAAGTGGAAAATTGTTGATACAACCCCAACTAAATAGAAGCCAAACATAGCTGGATTACTTAAAATACCTGCCATCATATCATAATTTACCTGCTGTCCCATTGCAGCTTGAATGCGTGTTTCCCAAATGTGCCAAGATAAGAAAATAAGCGTGATGACACCTGAAATTCGTTGGAATACGAACATCCAGTTACGGAAATAACTGTAAGATGCCGCATTATTCTTAGCTGTAAATGCAATATATAGTCCATATATAGCATGGTACAGTATTGGTAAAAAGATGATGAAAATTTCTAGCGCATACCGGAATGGAAGGAGCTCCATAAAATGTGCAGCTTTGTTAAAAGCCTCTGCTCCTCTTGTTGCAAAATTGTTTACTACTAAATGTTGCGTCAAAAAGACACCAACCGGAATGACCCCCATTAATGAGTGCCACTTGCGAAATGTATACTCGCGGCCTTTCATGTCCCCATTACCCCCCTTGAGTGTTTAACTGCTGCTTTCAGTATTAGTTTATAGCAATAATATTTTTCACTATTGCTATAAGAAAAACTGAAAAAATTATTCAAAATATTTCAGCATAATCTGATACCAAGTTCATTTTACTCCTATTTTTGTCGAAGCGTCAAGAAAACGTATACATAAATTGCATATAATTTGCTATTTCTTTTTTTCTTCCTATATATTCAGATTTCCCTAAAGAAAGTTCTGTTTTTATAAATGAGAAATGTTATATAATAATCCCTATAGAAAGAGGGGAATATTGTGAGCAAAAATACAGTTGATATAGAATCTTTACAAGATGTTTCATTGAACGCCTTCGCTTATGAATTGCTGCGTGAAGAATTATTACCTGACTTAATTGGTAAAGACTTAGATGACATCTTATACTGGGCTGGCAGAAACTTAGCACGAAAATACCAATTAGAATCAATTGAAGAAGTCATTCACTTTTTTGAAAAAGCAGGCTGGGGCACTTTAAACATTATCGAGCATAAACGCCGCGAAATGCACTTCCAGCTAACAAGCCCGCTTATTAAAGAGCGTCAAAGACAAAAGAGACATTCGTCTTATCAATTAGAAGCCGGCTTTATTGCAGAACAAATTCAAAAACAACGAAACGTTATTGCAGAGTCATACGAAGAACAAAAGAAACGCTCGGATTCTATTACATTTCTTGTCAAATGGGACGTAAAAGATCTCGTTGAAGCGTAGAATCTACAGTAACAGTCAACTATACATATAGGTTTAGTTGACTGTTACATTTATGTATATTCATTCACTTATAATGATTTTTAATCTTCTGAAATTATACTAAAAAACAGAAGACATTGTAAACTACAATGTCTTCTTATTCGTTAGATAGGAATAAATGGTCTCTGCCACATTTTGCGGCATTCCGGCTTCGACAAATTCCGTCACAGAAGCTTCTTTCATTTTTTTTAACGAGCCAAAATGTTTTAACAATACTTTTTTTCGCTTTTCTCCAACTCCAGGAATATCATCTAATGCGGATTGAATCACTGATTTTCCGTGAAGCTGACGATGAAATGTAATTGCAAATCGGTGCACTTCATCTTGAATACGCTGCAATAAGTAAAATTCTTGGCTATTCCTTTCCAGCATCACAGGTTCAGGCGGATCTCCAATGATTAAATGTGATGTCCGGTGTTTATCATCTTTAACAAGTCCGGCCATTGGAATACATAACCCGAGCTCATTTTCAAGGACGTCACTTGCGGCTGCAAGGTGCCCTTTCCCGCCATCAATCACAATTAGATCCGGCAATGGTAAACTTTCTTTTAACGCGCGTGTATAACGGCGCCTTACCACTTCTCGCATCGATTCATAATCATCTGGCCCTTGAACCGTTTTTATTTTATATTTCCGATATTCCTTTTTCGCTGGTTTTCCATCAATAAATACAATCATCGCTGAAACTGGATTCGTCCCTTGAATATTTGAGTTATCAAATGCCTCAATACGATATGGTGTTTCAATATTAAGCTGCTCGCCTAAATTTTCAACAGCCTTAATCGTCCGCTCTTCATCACGTTCAATTAAATAAAACTTCTCTTGTAAAGCAATTTTCGCGTTCTTATTCGCTAACTCAACAAGTTCTTTTTTCTTGCCACGTTTTGGCTGTGTTGCCTCTACTTCTAGAAAACGCTCTACTAATTCAGAATCGATACTTCCTGGTACGACAATTTCTTTCGGCTTAAAGTGACTACTTTTTTCATAAAATTGCCCGATAAAGGTTAAAAATCCTTCTTCAGGCTCATCGTAAATCGGAAACATAGAAACATCCCGTTCAATTAACTTTCCTTTTCGAACAAAGAAAACTTGTACACACATCCATCCTTTATCAACTGCATAACCAAATACATCACGATCAACTAAGTCGCTCATAATCATCTTCTGTTTTTCCATAATCGCATCGATATGAGCAATTTGATCTCGCAGTTCTTTTGCCCGTTCAAACTCTAATTTCTCTGATGCCTCATACATTTTCGTTTCTAATTCTGAGCGAACCTCTTTCTGCCCGCCATTTAAAAACTTGATGATTTCATCAACAATTTCTTTATTTTGATCCTCTGTTACTTCTTTTACACAAGGTGCTAAGCATTGACCCATATGATAATATAAACAAACCTTGTCTGGCATATTTGTACACTTGCGAAGCGGATACATGCGATCTAGCAGCTTTTTTGTTTCATAAGCTGACTGCGCATTTGGATACGGACCAAAATACTTTCCTTTATCCTTCTTTACATTTCTCGTAATAAGCAAGCGAGGCTGTGTCTCAGCTGTAATTTTAATAAATGGATATGTCTTATCATCTTTTAATTGAATATTATATTTTGGATCATATTTTTTTATTAAATTTAATTCTAAAATAAGCGCCTCTAGATTCGATGAGGTCACAATATATTCAAAATCAACAATTTCCCCAACAAGACGGAGTGTTTTTCCATCATGCGAACCGGTAAAATACGAGCGCACACGATTTTTTAACACCTTCGCCTTCCCGACATATATCACTGTCCCTTGCTTATCTTTCATTAAATAACAACCTGGTTGATCTGGTAAAATCGCTAATTTCTCTTTTAAATGCTCGTGCACTCATAACCCCCCGTTTCTACATGTTTATCATTGTTGCTTTCAAACAAAAACATACACTGTTCGAAATACCCAACATACGTTCTTTTATTGTAACGGAAAGCAGAAAAAAAGGAAAACATTATACGTATTTTCAACTTTCAAGTAGATTTTCGCTATCGATTTTCATGTTAAACTAACAAAATAGAATTTTTGATTTATCTTTTTAACCTTTGATCATGTATGTTATGCAAACTATTTGTACATGAAAGAAAAGCAGAAAAAGGAGGTTACCAATGGAGAAATATTTTGAGAACGCACATCGTTTCTGTTCTCGTAATAAAATTTATTTAGAAAAGGACATTATATGCGGTTGTTTTTATTGCTTGAAAATTTTTAATCCAAATACAATTACTGAATGGTGGGATGATAATGATACAGCAGTTTGTCCCTATTGTGGTATCGACTCTGTTATAGGAGAGGGGTCTGGATTTAAAATTACTGAAAACTTTTTAAAAGAAATGCGTCAAAGATGGTTTGATTAACTAAGCGTACTCTCTCCATCTAAACAAACCCATTCACCTTCTACTCATTATTAACCCTTACCAATACGGCTTTTACAGGCATCATTATCGTCTAACAAAGACAAAAAGCTGCCCCGTGGCAGCTTTTTTATTTTAGAAGTGTTTAGAAACTAATTCTACTAAAGCTTCTTTTGGTTTGTAACCTAACGCTTGATCAACCACTTTACCATCTTTTAATACGAAAAGAGATGGAATGCTCATTACTTCAAATTGACGAGCAGTTTCTTGGTTTTCATCAACGTCTACTTTTACTACTTTTACTTTCTCGCCTAATTCTGCATCGATTTCCTCTAATACAGGAGCGATCATTTTACAAGGTCCACACCATGGTGCCCAGAAATCTAATAATACAATACCTTCGCTTGTTTCAGCTGCGAAGTTTTGGTCAGTTGCGTTTACAATTGCCATTTTATTTCCTCCTTCAAGTATATTCTACCAAGAGTATATCATTATCTTATATACGTGGCGAATATTATGTATCGTTATGTATTGTAACAAAAAAATCTTCCTTTATACTATACAAAAATACAGATCACATGCTAAAAGGTGAGAGACAGGGGATCTCTCACCTTTTCTATATATAGGGGTACTTCACTTGGAACTCAAGGGTACTCAAATCATGAATGTACTTTTAACTTTTTAAACTCCTCTGTTAAAAGAGGCACAACTTCAAATAAATCACCGACAATACCATAATCAGCTACTTTGAAGATACTTGCTTCTGGGTCTTTGTTAATTGCAACGATTACTTTAGAGTTAGACATACCTGCTAAATGCTGAATCGCACCAGAAATACCACATGCAATATATAAATCTGGCGTAACAACTTTACCTGTTTGCCCAATTTGTAATGAGTAATCGCAGTATTCTGCGTCACAAGCACCACGGGATGCTCCAATAGCACCGCCTAGCACATCTGCTAGTTCTTGTAACGGTTTAAATCCGTCTTCACTTTTCACTCCACGTCCGCCAGCGATAATGACTTTCGCTTCTGAAAGATCAACACCTGTTGCTGTTTTACGCACAACATCTTGAATGATTGTACGTAAATCTTTTACATCAACTGTAATAGAAGATACATCACCAGTACGGGACTCATCTTTTTCAAGCGGCGCGATGTTATTTGGACGCACTGTCGCAAACAGAATGCCATCTGTTACAATTTTCTTCTCGAATGCTTTACCAGAGTAAATTGGACGAGTGAAGACAACATTATCACCCGCAACTTCTAATGCAGTCACGTCAGAAATAAGACCTGCTTCAAGTTTTGCAGCCAGCTTTGGTGATAAATCTTTACCAAGTGCCGTATGTCCAAATACGATACCTTCTGGCTTTTCTTCACCATACACAGCTAAAAATGCTTGTGCATAACCATCAGATGTATATGATTTTAATTTATCACTTTCAACTGTCACAACGCGATCTGCACCGTAATGAATCAATTCATTTGCAAAAGAAGCAACGCTTTCTCCAACTAGAAGGCCAACCACTTCACCGCCTTCTGCAATTGTTTTTGCTGCTGCTACCGCTTCAAATGAAACGTTACGTAGTGATCCGTCACGAACTTCACCCGTTACTAATACTTTACGAGCCATAGATTTTCCCTCCTGCATATATAATTTCGTATTTTATTAGATTACTTTCGCTTCTGTATGGAGCAACGATACAAGTTCTTTTACTTGATCTTGCAGCTCGCCTTGTAACACTTTTCCTGCATCTTTCTTAGGAGGTAAATAAATTTCAATTGTTTTTGTTTTTGCCTCCACATCATCTTCCTCTAAATCTAGATCATCTAATTCTAATTCTTCAAGCGGTTTTTTCTTCGCTTTCATAATTCCTGGAAGCGATGGATAACGTGGTTCATTTAAGCCTTGCTGCGCTGTTACTAAAAGCGGTAGTGACGTTTCAATCACTTCTGTATCGCCTTCAACATCGCGCTCAATCTTCACGTTTGTACCGTCAATCTCAAGCTTTGTAATTGTTGTTACGTATGGAATATTTAACGCTTCAGCTACACGTGGTCCAACTTGTCCAGATGCACCATCAATCGCTACGTTTCCACCTAAGATTAAATCGACTTCTTTATCTTTTAAATACTCAGCAAGCACTTTTGCTGTTGTAAATTGGTCCCCATTTTCAACATCATCTTCAATATTAATTAATACCGCTTTATCACAGCCCATCGCTAGCGCAGTGCGAAGTTCTTTTTCGCTTTCTTCACCGCCAACTGTTACAACTGTAATTTCACCGCCTTGTGCATCTCTTACTTGAATTGCTTCTTCAATCGCATATTCATCGTAAGGGTTGATGATGAATTCCGCTTCGCCATCATAAATTGCACCGTTTTTAATTACAATTTTTTCTTCTGTATCAAATGTTCGTTTCATGAGTACGTAGATGTTCATTCCATTTACCCCCTTGTTTTTCAGAAAGATTCCGTCAATTTTAATATTCTGTTAATTTATATTAAAAAAATAATTGGACTACCTACCACTAAATGAAGGTTTACGCTTTTCTAAAAAAGCTGCTACACCTTCTCTTCCATCTTCACCTGTAAACACTTCACCAAAGATTTGTGCCTCACGCTGTACACCTTCATAGTAATGAGATGATTTTGTTGTTTGCAGTAACTCTAACACAGCACGAATTGTCGCCGGACTTTTCACGGCGATTTGTTTTGCGATTTGAAGCGTATCCTCTAAAAGCGACTCTTCGGAAAATACACCATTAACAAGTCCCCACTCTAATGCCTGTGTACCTGTAATCGGTGTACTTGTTAGCATCATCTCGCAAGCCTTTGCTTTACCAACATAGCGAGGTAAACGCTGCGTTCCTGCAAAACCAGGAATCAATCCAAGTGTTAACTCTGGCAAACCAAGCTTTGCACTTTCAGTTACAAATCGCATGTGGCAAGACATAGCGAATTCAAGGCCACCGCCAAGTGCCGCTCCATGAATTGCCGCAATGACTGGTTTTGAGCATTTTTCTACACGCTCAAAAGTAACTTGTCCAAGCTGTGCTAACTCGGTTGCTTGCTTCGCTTCCTCAACAGAAGTAAATTCTTTAATATCTGCTCCTGCTGAGAAGAAGCGCCCTTCGCCATGAAGAACGATAACGCGGACATTATCATCCTTTTCGACTTGATCAATTAATTCAGTAACGTCGTGCATAACTTGTGAAGACATAGCGTTAGCTGGCGGATGATTTAATTTCACCACTGCGATATGATCTTCTACTGTTACAGATAGGAACTTCAACATGATCCCTCCCCATTATTAACGATGACCACAAGCTGAAATAAGCAGCCCATGTACCGTTTTTGAAAGTGCGATCAAATCATATTTATGATCGCTCATTACCCAATTGGTCACAACTTCATCTACTGTTCCAAAGATCATTTGTCTTGCCACACGGACATTTAAATCCGCTTGAAATTCGCCTTGCCTTATACCCGTTTCTAAAATCTCATCGATGACTTGTAAGTATCCTTTTAATACTTCATTTATTTTAAGGCGTAGTTCTTGGTTGGATTGCCTGAGCTCTAGTTGTGTAACGATAGCAAGAGGATCATTTTGTGACAACAGCAAGAAGTGCGTTTCTACCAACATAAATAACTTCTCTACAGCGCTCTCAATTCCTGCTGTTTTTTGACGAATTGTTTCAATAAATTCTCCCATCTTCTCTTGGAATAAGGAAATTAATATATCTTCTTTATTTTTAAAATATAAATAAATGGTTCCATCAGCTACCCCAGCTTGCTTCGCAATTTTAGAAACTTGCGCCTGATGATATCCATTCTCTGCGATTACAATAACCGCAGCATCAATAATTTGATTATATTTTGGTCTATTTTTTTTCACTTTACTGTCCCCTTCAAGCAGATGACTGACTGAATGAGTGGTCATTCATATTTTAATAATACTGACTATTTCAATAATTGTCAATCCTATATTTTCAAAAAGAAAGGGCCTTAGCCCGTTTGCTCATCCTCTTTCTTTTTCTGCTCTTCCTCTATAAGGACACGGCGTAAAATCTTCCCAACGGTTGTCTTTGGTAAATCACTCCGGAACTCATATATTTTCGGAACTTTATAAGCTGCTAAATATTTACGAGCAAACTGATCCAACTCTTCTTCAGAACAAACTTCACCTTCTTTTAAAACAACGAAAGCTTTTACAGTCTCACCGCGGTACATATCCGGAATACCAATAACAACCACTTCCTGCACCTTTTCGTGCTCATAAAGTACTTCTTCAACTTCACGCGGATATACATTAAAACCACTAGCAACAATCATATCTTTCTTACGATCTTTTACATAGAAAAATCCATCTTCATCCATATAACCAACATCGCCAGTGTGTAGCCAACCGTCTTGTAATACTGCCGCGGTTTCCTCTGTTTTATTCCAATATCCCTTCATTATTTGAGGACCTTTTACAACGATTTCACCAATTTCACCTGAAGGTAAAGCTTCTCCCGTTTCAAGCGACATAATGCATGCATCTGTGTCTGGCCACGGAACACCAATACTTCCTGGCACACGCTTTTCCCATAAAAAATTACCATGTGTGACTGGAGATGACTCTGTCAATCCATATCCTTCTACTAACTTACCACCTGTAATCTTTTCAAATTGCTCTTGCACCTCTACTGGAAGCGGTGCAGAACCACTAATACAAGCGCGAATGGAAGAAATATCATATTCCTTAAGAAGCGGGCTATTTAAAAGGGCAATATAAATTGTCGGAGCCCCTGGAAATAGTGTAACTTTATGTTTTTTAATTGCTTCAAACACCATTTTCATATCAAACTTCGGAACAAGCACCATTTTATACCCTTGCATAATGGCTAAATTCATTACAGCTGTCATTCCATACACATGGAAAAACGGAAGGACACCAAGAATGACTTCTTCTCCCTCTATACAGTTATATAACCAATGTACGCCCATCAACGTATTCGATACAAGATTTTTATGCGTGAGCATAACTCCTTTTGGAAAACCTGTTGTACCTCCCGTATATTGTAAGAGTGCTAAATCATTTTCAGGGTCACACGGCACTTCTACCATTTCATCACTTTCTTTTTCTACCGATTTCCAAACATGAATCGTATCACTTTCCGTTACTGTTACAACAAGATTACTTTGCTTCTTTTGTACAAATGGATAGAGAAAATTTTTTGGAAATGGCAAAAAGTCAGCAATGCGGGTTACAATAACATGCTCCACCTTTGTAGCAGACTGAATATTAGTGACTTTCGGGAAAACTAGGTCAACACAAAGAATAACTTTCGCCCCAGAATCATGGAGCTGATATTCTAACTCCCTCTCTGTATAAAGGGGATTTGTTTGTACAACTATACCACCTACAAGTAACGTACCATAATATCCAATCACAGCTTGCGGGCAATTAGGTAACATAATCGCCACTCGGTCACCTTTTTTCACACCAAGCCTTTTCAGGTAATTTGCAAATTGTCTCACCTTACGATCTAGCTCTGCAAATGTAATATCTTTCCCTAAAAAATGAAGCGCTTTCTTTTTTGGGTACCGAGAAGACATCTTCTGTAAATATACATGGAGCGGCTGCATCTCATAAGAAATTGTATGTGGAATTTCCTTTGGGTAATTTTTTAGCCAAGGTTTTTCCATCCTTATTCCTCCTTCCTGTTCTTACAAAAATAAAATGAATGTCCATTCATGATGATTGTTTTCATTATATTATAGTCATAACAGTGTTACAATCATAATATTCTGACTTTTGCACAACTATTCATTCATGAACTCACCCTATATGTACTAGCTTAAAAATTCATGAAAGGAAAAACCTCCTCCTTTCACGAATGTACCATATGAATGTAACCATAGGAGGGATAACATGTACCAAACAATTGAGGGGTTTTTAAGAGCATGGAAATATGAGGCTGATTCTACACAAAGAGTGTTAGATGCATTAACTGATGAATCATTATCGCAAGAGATTGCACCTGGCCATTGGGCTTTAGGCAAAGTTGCTTGGCATATCGTCACTGCGATTCCTGTGATGCTATCAGGGACAGGCTTACAATTTGATGTGGAAACAAACGATTCTCCTGTACCAACTTCCGCAAAGACCATTGCAGAAAATTACCGTAAAGTAAATGCATCTTTTGTTGAAGCGATTCAAACGCAGTGGACTGATCAAGATTTAACAACAATTAACGATTTCTTTGGACGTCCCATGCCAAACTCTCTGTTTTTAATGACTCTCATTAACCATCAAAATCACCACCGTGGACAAATGACCGTCTTAATGCGCCAAGCTGGCTTAAAAGTTCCGAGTATTTATGGACCTACAAAAGAAGAATGGGATGCTGCTGATATGGAAGCTCCCAAAATGTAGCAGTATGTTATGATGCTAAAAAAGACAAGGAGACTAAATACCTTGTCTTTTTCTGTAACTTGTTTCATGTGAAACTATTTTCTATACAACGATTAAGTTAAAATAAATTCATACCATTTTACGGAGGAATCACTCAATTGAATAAAAACGTAACTAAAGTAGCCATTCTACTAACTTCTATCATTTGCGTTACCGCTTTATTTCTTCACTTCACATGGAATGGTACTCCATGGAAAAGACAAACCGCCATTTCTGAATCAGAAAATTATATTGTGAAATACTTCGATATAGCTGCGAAAGTCAAAGACACTTCTTACAATCATAAAATGGATAGTTATGAAATCTCATTTGAAACAAATGAAGGTAAGGACTTTATTATCGAATATAAAGGACCAAACCGCTTTGACATTTCTCCAGGAGTTCAGGAGTATTTAAGTCAACACTCTAAAATTACAAAGTAATAAGGCTAAAACATAGAAGTAAAAAAAGAGCTAGCATCGTGCTAACTCTTTTTTACTACTTCTGGTCACGCTGCTAGATCCTCATTCTCAATATTTTTAATTCCATAATAAGCAATTATAATCCCAATAGCTGCAAGCGCGAATTGAAGCGGAAGAAAGGTCGCTAGTGAAAACTCTGGTTGGCTTTGACATGCAATTGCCACAACAACTAAGGAAGAGAGAATTGTTGTTGGTACAGAATATTTACGCATACCAAAGTATAACGGAATTAAACTTGTTCCTGCAGCTGCAATGGCAAAAGGAACCACTTTTATACATTCTTGAATCAACGCATCCATCGTTATTGTATTCGGAATAACTAATATATAGCTATTTAATGTAAAGAAGACACTTACTACAAAAATGTTAGATAATACGACTGTTATAAAGGTTAGCATTGCTGTAATTAATAACTTACTAGCGATGATTTTTTTTCGATTAATCGGATACGAAAACATGAGCAATATTGTTTTGTTTTTATATTCTTCAATTACTAATTTTGCAATTAATACTCCTGCAAAGACAATAAATGTTCCTCTCACCATTGCACTAGCCATTAAAAGCATCATTTGAGGATTTCTTAGTTCTAAATCTCCTTCGATTTGTGACACATAGCCCATAGAAAACAAAAGCGCAACCATCACTATATTTGCGATAATCGCCCCCTTCACATACCACCCAAGCTTACATTTCTTCATTTCTAGCTTCATGAGTTGCAGCATTTCGTTTCCTCCCTAGTTCATCTATATAAATCCATTTTAATTTTTCGACATCTAAATCCCTGTTATACAGAATAAAAAGTAACCTACACTCGTTTGCTCTTTCTGTTTTTACTTCGCATGTGGCAGAAAAAGGCCCTGACCGCTTCTATGCATGGACAGATGCTCTCTCCCACCTAAAAAGAAGGGTTTTATGTCGGTTTTTTAATTGATGTATATATAGTTTATTTAACAAATCTATTCGATCTTTCTTACTGACGTATAAGCAATAAGTAGGCCAATACAAACTAATATAATGGGAATAACAATAAAACTTATCAACTAATCATGTATTTTAAAAACATTCTAATTCCAGTTGTAATTACACTTACTATCCCTATCACCATTAAAACTAAGAAAAACTTCTGCTTTGGATTTCTGTAATATAAGATTCCCCCTATTAAAAGTGCTATAAACCCACCTACTAAATTAAGTACTAATAAATCCATAATCATTCCTCCCTAATTACATTTATTATTAGCTTTTATTATTTTGAATACTGTTGCTATTCCTATCAAAACAACACTTAGTATAGAGTAAATTACTGGTATTCCCATACGTATTGATTCATGGATAAAAAGTAACCTACACTCATTTACTCTTTCTGTTTTCACCTCGCATGTGGCAGAAAAAGGCCCTGACCGCTTCTATGCATGGCCAGATACTCTCTCCCACCTAAAAAGAGGGGTTTTTTGTCGTTTTTTTAATTAATGTATATTATGAGTTTATATTTATAGTTCCTTTTTTACTTAAGAGCTCCACTTTATTTGATGCATCCCCAATCGTGCCTTCTTTTGATTTTTCCGTATTCGTTTTTTTCTTCAATTCGTTTAAATTCACTGTTATATCAGATGAATTACTGTTAGCCGTAAGCATTAATGAAGTCGGAGCTTCTTTATAAGACACTCCAATATCTCCTGATTCTGTTTCTACTAGTAATGATTTTCCTTCTTTTATATCTTTGATTGATACTTCGCCATCTGTTGAGGTAACTTTCATCTTAGGAGTAGTTACATTTGTAATATAGTTATCACCAGTAGTAGAAGATACGGATAGTTCTTTTAATGAACTATCTTTTACACTTAGTTCCCCAGCTTGTGATGTAAATGTACCTTTTTCTGCCGATAATCCTTCAATCTTTTCAGAACCAGATACGTTTGAAAGCACAATATTTTTAGTCGTTACATCGTTCATTTTTATATCACCAGAGCGATTATGCAATATAATCGTATCTACTTCATTCTTTGGAATAGAAATATAGATTGTACCTTTCTTTCCAAAGCTGAATCCTTCAATAAATCCACCTTTTTGATCTTGCTGATTTACTATAATTTTCTTCCCATCATTTTTAACTGTTACAGGATCGTTCTTCTTGTCTTTTTGTTTTCCTTCAGCTGAGATTGTTACTTTTTTTGATTCCGCATTTTTGAACTCAACATTCCAATTTTCATTATTTACTTCTATTTCTTCCACACTATCTACTGTAAAAGAAGTCTCTTTTTCAAAACTCTTTACCCTTACTTCCTTGAGACTAAAAACTACTCCAACAACTACAATTATAAAAATAGATGCTAATATAATTTTCTTCACTTTTTATTCCCCAGTTCATTTTAAGACTACATATCATTCATAATCGTATCTTTCTTTACGCCACATCTATTTTGTCAACTTTATGATAAGAAAGGTAGCCAATTACAAGACCTAATAGACAGAACACAATCGGTATTATAATGAAGTCAAACAAACTAATCTGTCCTCCTCCATTAGAAACAGTTGAATTAATCAATAGCCCAATTAATATAGACGAGGTAATCGTTGTAGGAGTTGATTTTTTTCTCATGCCAAAATATAAAGGAATAAGGCTTACTCCAGCCATCATAAATGCGCTCATAAAAGTAGCTGGAACTGTAGCAATGATTTGCTCCATACTAACAGGTGTTTCAAAGAAACCTATCATTGGATTTAAGAAGAAAATTAACACATTGATGATAAAAGTAGCAATGATTATGCTGAAAAAACAAAATCCAAAGACAATTGCTAACTTCGCTTGCATGAGTTTTTTTCGTTGTAACGGATAGGTAAACAATAATTGCATCGTTTTACTCTTGTATTCATCAATTACTAAACGTGATAAAATAACAGCTGAAAAAATCATAAATGTTGTTCTAATAAAAATATTTGTTAAAGACATAAATCCCGCATAATCTGAAAACATTTGCTCACTCTCAGCTTTAGAACCCCATGCCATAAGAGCAACAGCAACGAAAATTGATACAATACAAATGGCTACTCCTTTAAAATAACGAGATAAGCAATGTTTTTTCCATTCTAGTTTCATAAGTTTAAGCATGTTGTTCTCCTCCATTCATTAGATTTTAAAAATATGTTTCTAATGAGTTATAATTTTCCGTTTCTATCTTCTATATAAATCCATTTTAATTTTTCAACATATAAGTCGCTGCTATGCAGAATAAAACATAACCTGCACTCGCATTCTCCCTCTGTTTTCACCCTTGTATGTGGCAGGCAAAGGCCCTGACCACTTCTGTGCATGGCCAAATGCTCTCGTCCATCTAAAAAGAAAGAGGGTTTTAGATTGGTTTTTCAACTTGTATTTATATATTTCCTACTCTTTAAACTCGCCTTATTTAAACAAATCTACCTGTTCAATCTTTCTTATTGCCATATAAGCGATCAACAAACCAACACAAGCTAATATAATAGGAATAGCAACAAAATCAAATAATGTACCTCCAGCCCCCCTACCTGAATTTAACAATGCTACAATTACTATCGCTGACACAATCGTTGTGCGCACGGAATATTTTTTCATTCCAAAGTATATTGGGATTAAACTAATTCCCGTTGCTGCTAATGCATTCATGAATAGTTTTAATACATTTTGGATTAAAATTGATACGGTTAATGATCCCGTAATGACTGGATGATACAAATTGAATATATAAACAACGCCAAAAATGATAAGATCTGAAATCATAATAAAGCAAAGTGTAAAAAGAATAATAATAAACATTTTTGCAAACATCATTTTTTTACGATTAATTGGATACATAAATAGCACTGTCATCGTCTTTTCTTGAAACTCTTGAATAATAAATTTTGCAATTAGACTTGCTCCGAAAATCATAAACACTCCTCGTGAAAAAGTGTCAATGATTGCAAACGTTTGATTATATCCATTTACTCCTGCTTCATCCCATAATATCAACGGAATACATATAGAAAGAATACATATTGCAATAAGTGCCCCTCTAATAACCGGCCACAACTTAAATTTCATAAGCTCGAGTCTTATTAAATTAAGCATGGATTCCCTCTCCATTCACTAGATTTAAGAAATACTCTTCTAATGAACTATGTTTTTTGTTTATACTTTCAATTTCCACATCATTCATGATTAATGCTTTAGAAATTTCTTGCTGCGTCACTGTCATTTCATACACGCGAATCATACTTTCACTCATTATTTTGTAATTTGTTATGCTAAGTTTATTTTCTAAAATATAAGCCGCACGTTTCACATCTTGAACTTGAATTTCAATATACTCCGTTTGCTTACCATTAATGCTTTTCATAGAAACTTCTTTTATTAATTTTCCATTTTGAATGACCCCAATTGTATCTGCCATCTGCTCCATTTCACCTAAAATATGACTAGAGACTAATAGAGTAATTCCATATTCTTTGCAAAGCATTTTAAATAGGTCGCGCAGTTCTCTAATACCGATTGGATCTAACCCGTTGATTGGTTCATCTAAAATTAATAGCTCCGGTTTTGTCAAAATTGCTCTGGCAATTCCTAACCTTTGCTTCATCCCCAGTGAGAAGTCTTTTACTTTTTTATTCTCCACGTTGTGCAAGTTGACAAGATCTAATGCGTGCTCAATCTCCTTCTTGTCGTAGTAACCCATATATTCACAATGGAGGTGCAAATTTTCTTTAGCTGTTAATTTGTCATAAAAGATTGGATATTCAATAATTGTTCCCATTCGTTTTAACACGTCATAAGATGTATCTGTTAATTTCTCACCGAAAATTTCAATATCCCCACTCGTTGGTTTTATTAAATTTGTAATCATTTTCATAATTGTTGTTTTACCAGCACCATTAGGTCCTAAAAAGCCGTAGATTTCTCCTTTTTTTACATGCATATTAACCCCAGAGATCACTTCTTTCCCCTCAAATACTTTTGTTAACTGATTTGTTTTTAATACATAGGACATATCATTTTCCCCTTTCGCTTCCACTTCATACTCCTATCATAGACAATGAAAGTCTCTTTTTTCTTACCCATTCCTTACAAATTCCTTACGTTCAAAAAAAGCTTGTAGAATACTCTTTTCTACAAGCTAAAACTCTATTTTTTTCAGCATAATTGTAAATACTGTCTTCTCATATGGCATACTGGAAAGATGAATTTCTCCGCCTAAAGCTTCTACCAGTCGTTTTGTAATCGTAAGCCCAAGGCCGCTTCCTTGATACAATCGGTTCCTCGAATCCTCTAACGTATACATACGTTCAAATACTTTATCAATATGAGATTCATCAATTCCTTTCCCGCGGTCCCATACCTCAACATACACGCACCTATCATCTTCTCTTAATGTAATGCCAAGTGTTTTTCCGTCATACCCATACGCAATCGCATTGGATATTAAATTATTTAACACCCTACCTAATACTTCTGCATTTCCAAGTGCATACACATTCTTCTCAGGTATATCAATATGTACCTCAAACCCTTTCGTCGTTACTAAATCATAAAAGGATAAAATTTTCTCTCGGCACACTTCATTCATATTCACCTTTGTCATTTCGATTGCTTTATCTCCAGATTCTAATTTCGCTAAATCAAAAAATTTATGAATGAGTTCCATGACTTCTAGTGTTTTCAAATGCACCTTTTCTAGCAATGTTTGTTGTTCCTCTTTACTCATCGTTTTATCTGCATTTAACATTTCTGCATATCCAAGAATAACAGTGAGCGGCGTTTTTAAGTCATGCGAGATGTTAGAAAGCATCTTTCGCATCGAAATTTCAACCTTTGCATGCTCAGCATTCGTTTTTTGTTTCGCATCTAATAAATGATTAATCGCTACTAATAATTTTTGTAGTTCTTTATCATCTGTCACAACTAATAATTTCTCACCTGTTTGCTGCTTTACAATATCCTGTAACTTTTCATATGTATAACGTACATTGGCACTCTTGCTTTTCTGTGTTCGATATTGAAAATAAATAACACCTAATAATATGAAGATAACGATCGTTAAAAAAGAGAGCATACTACATCACTTCCAACTTATAACCAATGCCCCATAATGTTTTAATATATTCTGGATTAGAAGGATCATCTTCAATCTTTTCACGCAACCGTCTCATATGAACATTAATCACATTATCATCTCCATAATATTCTTCATTCCAAATCAGGTTATAAATTTGTGCTTTTGTAAATACACGATTTTGATTCTTCACAAATAGTTTTAAAATCTCAAATTCTTTCAAAGTCAGTTTTAGCTGTTTTTCTTTTTTTTGCACAGTGAAATTAATCAGATCAATTTTCAAATCACCAATCTCAATCGTTTCTTCTTTCTGCTCCGTGGCTGAATACTTTGTAGATCTTCGAATACTTGCCTTTACCCGAGCTGCCAGTTCAATCATAGAGAATGGTTTACAGATGTAGTCATCTGCTCCGAGGCCTAAACCAATCGCCTTATCAACATCCGTATCTTTTGCGGACATCATTAAAATCGGCACAGCACTTTTTTCACGAATGATTCTCACAACCTCTAAACCATCTAATTTCGGCATCATGATATCAAGAATGATCAAATCAAAAGAGCCTTTTAAAAATTTTATAACTCCTTCTTCTCCATCAGATGCGATTGTGATTCGAAACCCCTCTTTTGTTAAATATGTCTCGACCATTTCTTGAATCGAAATGTCGTCTTCTACTAATAAAATATGATGCGACATGCTTCTATCCCCTTTTTTTACAAACATTAACAATTTAATTGTAACTGAAGTCTATAAATGTGAAAAGAATTATATGAAAATTCAATCTGACTTCATTTCTTTTCATAACAATGTTATGATGGAATTCACGACTATTGTTTATAATTAACCTAATATAAAGGAGTTTTACCATGTCAGAAAATAAAAAAGTAAGCCTAGCTGATTTAATGCGCGAACAACTTGCGAAGAAAAAGCAAGGAAATGGAAATGGTGCAAATGCGACAAACCAAAACCAAGCAACGAAGAAATTACAAAGTCAACAAACGAAGAAAACAAACAACCAACGTAGACGTACAGGTGTGTAAATGAACGGACAAAAACGTGCTAACATTTCACCAGGCCTTGAAGTTGATATTGTGTTAAAGAAAGATCAACGTACTGGTACACTCACTCGAGGAATTGTAAAAGATATTTTGACAAACTCACCGTCTCATCCGCACGGCATTAAAGTACGATTGCAAGATGGACAGGTTGGCAGAGTGCAACATATTGTGCAATAAAAAAAAGAGCTCATGTGAAATTGAGCTCCTTTTCTTACGTCTTTTTTGTCTGTAAGTCGATATATTGGAAAAAACGCTGATATATTGTGATTAACCTTTGATTTTTTCGATGAACACTACTTTTAAATAGTTACCTTCTCTGAATTGATCAATTGTACGGAAATCTTCTGGCAGTGAATGTTCTTCTAATATTTTGTATTTGCCATTCATTTCTTTAAATGCTGTATCGATAAAGCATTTAAATTTTTTCATATCGAATGTACTACAGTTTGTGGAAGCGACGATAATACCGTTGTTTTCTGTAATTGCCATTGTCTCTTTTAATAAGTTTTTGTAGTCCTTCGCCGCACTAAATGTATATTTTTTAGAACGTGCAAAGCTTGGTGGGTCTAATACAACCATGTCAAACTTCATTTGTTTCTTTGCTGCATATTTAAAGTAATGGAATACATCTTCCACAATAATATCTTGTGCTTCATAATCAATTCCGTTTACACTAAATTGCTCAATTGTTTTACTTAAGCTACGGTTAGCAAGGTCAACACTTGTTGTTTTTGTCGCTCCGCCAAGTGCTGCGAATACTGAGAAAGCACCTGTATAAGAGAACATATTTAACACTGTTTTTCCTTTTGCATATGTGTCACGAATTTGTTTTCGAACATTGCGCTGATCTAAAAATACACCAACCATCGCCCCATCGTTTAAATAAACCGCAAAGTTTACACCGTTCTCTTTCACGATGATTGGGAACTCACCGCGTTCTCCTGTAACAAAGTCATCGTCTTCCATATACTTTCCTTTTGTATCAAAACGTTTCTTCTGATAGATGCCTTTGAAGTTTGCTACTTTTTGAAGAGCTCCAATGATTTCATTTTTAAAGGCATAAATCCCTTCGCTATACCAGCTTATTACATAATACCCATCGTAATAATCAATGATTAAGCCGCCAATTCCATCGCCTTCACCGTTTACGACGCGGAATGCAGTCGTATCATTCGATTTATAAAAACCTTTTCGTTTATGTAGCGCCGACTTGATTTTTCTCTCAAAGAAAGATTGGTCAATGTGCTCTTGTTCTTTTCTTGTTAAAATCCAGCCGTATCCTTTATTTTGCTTTCCGTAATAGCCTTTTCCAAGAAATTGATTCTTCTCATCAAGCAGGTTAATAATTGTACCTTCTTCACGAACATCATGTAAATTTTGAATTGCATCTTTTAAAATAAGCGGGTATCCACTTCTAATTTCTTTTATAAATTTTGGTTTTATCTTTACAGTTACTTCTGATCGCATGTAATGTCTTCCCTTCCATCTGAATGCTTTCTACCTATTAGGAAGCATTTAAAAAACGAGGCTTAAAAGTAGCCTCGTTTCACTATACCATATTATTGCTTTGCTAGTACAACCAGCTCATCACCTGGCACAACCGTTATATATTATAACTATTTCTCTATAACAACATCTTCCTTCTGAAAAACAGAAACAACATATCCAACAAACATACCGATTATTCCTGGAATAAGCCATCCAATTCCTACATTATAGAACGGAATTTTTTCTAAAATAGGTGCAAGTGCTGCAATTTGAATATGCGCATTGTGTAAACCATCAAAGAAGCTAATTGCAAATGCTCCTATAATACCACCTACATACATCGCTAACGGAATACGAATATAATTTTCAACTAGTGATAATACAATAAGCACAATCCCAATCGGATAAATTGTAATTAAGATTGGTAATGCCAATGCAATTAGCTGTGTTAAACCAAGGTTTGCTACCATAAATGCTAGTGCGCAGAAAATGAAAACGACTTTTTGATAAGAGAGCTTTGGTAGTAATCCAGAGAAAAACTCTCCGCAAGCTGCAACGATTCCAACAGAAGTTGTTAAACATGCTGCTGTGATTGCTACGCCCAGTAATAAAGTGCCGTAACTACCAAATAAATAATTAACAATGTTTGTTAAAATAACACCGCCGTTTTCTCCCATTCCAAGAGACACACTAGAAGCTCCAAGATAAGCAAGCGCTAAGTAAATAATTAATAAAGCAAATGCAGCAACCATTCCTGCAATAATTGTTACTCTCGCGATACTTTTCTTATCTGTAATTCCTTTTCCTTTTAAAGTATTAACAACTACATTTCCAAAAACAAGCGCTGCTAATCCATCTAATGTTAAATACCCATCGATAAACCCTTTAAAAAGCGGATTTTTATATGTTTCTGTTGGTGCACCAAACTCACCTATTGGTGAAATCAGTGCTTTCACTACAATAACTGCAATAATAGCTAATAAAATTGGAGTTAGTACTTTCCCAATGCGCCCTACTAGTTTCGAAGGGTTTAATGCTAAATAAAAAGTAACTGCAAAGAAAATGAATGTAAACATAACGAGTGGATATGCCTCGCCAACTATTGAACTTGGTAAAAATGGAGTAACCACCATTTCGTAAGCAACAGTTCCTGTACGTGGTACACTTACAAATACACCTAAGCATAAATAAATTGCAACTATGAAAACAAGTGCAAACAACGGGTGCACACGACCTGCTAATTCATTGATATCTCCTTTTAAAGCGATGGCGATGACTCCTAGTAAAGGAAGCCCTACACCTGTAATAACAAAACCAAACAATGCAATCCATACATCTGTTCCAGCCCCTTGTCCTAATGCTGGCGGGAAAATCATATTCCCTGCACCGAAGAAGAGCGCAAATAACATTAAACTGATCGCAAATATTTCAGACAACTTTAAAGATGATTTCATTTTCGTTTACCTCCTAAAAAATAAAATAGACGAAATATTCAGAAATACAAAACCATTACATGTCCTCTTTTCATCCAACTCCCCTTATAAAAGAACGCAAAAAACACTCGTCCCTAACAAAGGGACGAGTGTTGAAATCGTGGTTCCACCCTTATTCTAATAAAATGAGTTTATAACAAAATAAGCCCATTTTATAGCTCGTGTAAATTAATAACGGTTTTATCCGCCAAGAATTACAATGCATCATGCAGTTCACTCTTGAAGTTTAGAGATGGTAAGTATACCTTTTCGTATTAGGAAGCTCACAGCCTAAGGCTTCCCTCTCTGGGAATCGTAAAAAATAACTCGTGTTCTCATCATTACTTTTTAAAATATTTTGTCGAATCTTGTTGTTTTTTATTATATGGGCTATTTTTAAAAAAATCAATAGTTTTATTTTTTCTGACAAAAAAATAAAAAAGAGAACAAGCATAGCCCTTTCTCCCCTTATAGTTGTTCCAGTAGTTCTTGTAATTCTTGCTCTGTGACATTTCGCCACTTTCCGGCCTCTAATCCATCAAGTTTCATATTCATAATTCTTACGCGTTTTAGTTTCGTTACTGTGTATCCAAAAGCCCGGCTCATTCGGCGAATTTGCCTATTCATTCCTTGCGTTAAAATAATTCGAAATGTCGAGTTATCTATTCGCGTCACTTTACATGGCTTTGTCATTCCGTCTTTAATTTTCACGCCCTGTGACATTTCATCAATAAACCAATCTGTAAATGGCTTATCGACTGTTACAATATATTCTTTTTCGTGCTCATGATCCCCGTGTAAAATTTGATTAGCAATTGCTCCATCATTCGTTAATAAAATCAATCCTTCTGATGCTTTATCTAAACGACCAACTGGAAAAATTCTCTCCGGATGATTGATATAATCGATGATGTTTCCTTCAATATGTTCCGCTGCAGTACAAGTAATACCAACTGGCTTGTGAAAGGCAATATAGATTTTTTCTTTGTTCGCTTTTTCAATTTTTTCACCATCAATTGTTACAATATCTTCAGGTGTAACAATCGCACCATGCATACAAACTTCGCCGTTAATTGCCACGCGGCCCGCTTTAATGAGGCGGTCTGTTTCTCGCCTTGAGCAAGACAATGCTTCGCTTATAAATTGGTTAATTTTCATGTCGTATTCCTTTTTCCTATAGATTATCCGAAAAGAAAAAACATCAATCTCAGGCGATATAATCATGCTGAGATTGATGCTTCTTTACTTCGCAAAAACCACTAAATAAATAACCCCAATCACCAAAAATATGCCGCAACAAGCTAACAATACTTTTGCAAGTTTGTCCATAAACATACTGGTTTACCCCTTTTGTTTGGTTGTTTGCTATTTTAATTCGACAACTGTTACGCCGAGGCCTCCCTCGCCCATATCACCATAGCGGAAGTTTTTCACACCGCGATGTTTTTTCAAGTAATCTTGTACACCTTGGCGAAGTGCTCCTGTTCCTTTTCCGTGAATGATAGATACACGCGGATAGTTGGCAAGCTGTGCATCGTCTAAATATTTTTCTACACGCATCATCGCATTTTCAAAGCGTTCACCGCGAAGATCAAGTTCTAAGGAAACATGGTAGTCTCTTCCTTTAACAGTTGCAACTGCTTTTTTCTCTACTGGTTGCGGTGTATTAATGTATTCCATATCAGATTCTTTCACTTTCATCTTCAGAATACCAATTTGAACATTCCACTCATTATCACTTACTTTTTTAAGAAGCTGTCCTTTTTGACCGAACGTTAATACTTTTACTTCATCGCCTGGTCGTAGCTGTTGTTTTGGTGCTGTGTTTTTCACTTTTACTTTTTGTTTTTTCACAAGCTCTGGTGCTGCCCCTTCTAGGCGGCTTTTCGCTTCAATGAGCTCATGATCTTTCACGTTTGCAAGCTGAGCTTTACGCAATTGACGAAGTTCGTGAATGATACCTTCTGCTTCTTTCTTTGCAGCTTCGACTTTTTCTTCGCCTTCTTTTTGCGCTTTTAATAATCTTTCATCGCGCTCATCGTTAAATTCAATAATTTGACGTTGTAATTCATGATGCAGTTTTTCAGATTGCTTACGATGTTCTTCTGCTTCATTCCATTCGCGCTCTGCATTTTTTTGACTTTCTTCTAGCTTCGCAATCATATTTTCGATTTTATTTGTATCCGTACTAATATGATTACGAGCACGATCTATTACACGTTCAGATAGACCAAGGCGTTTTGAAATTTCAAAGGCGTTACTGCGTCCTGGTACACCGATTAATAATTTATACGTTGGGCTTAATGTGTTCACATCAAACTCAACGCTTGCGTTAATAACTTGTTCACGATTGTAACCATATGCTTTTAGCTCTGGATAGTGAGTTGTTGCGACAACACGCGCACCGCGGTTATACACTTCATCTAAGATTGAAATCGCAAGCGCGGCACCTTCTTGCGGGTCTGTTCCAGCACCTAATTCATCGAATAACACTAAGCTTTCAAAATCAGCTTTTTCTAAAATATCGACAATGTTCACCATATGAGAGGAGAACGTACTTAAACTTTGTTCAATCGATTGCTCATCACCGATATCAGCAAAAATATTTTTAAATACACAAATCTCTGATTCGTCTTGTACCGGGATATGAAGACCAGATTGCGCCATTAATACACAGATGCCGACTGTTTTTAATGTAACTGTCTTACCACCTGTATTCGGTCCTGTTATAACGATTGTTGTGAAGTCTTTTCCTAACATAATATCGTTTGGCACAATGACTTTTGGATCGATAAGCGGATGACGCGCTTGTCGTAAATCCATATAGCGTTCATTATTTACAATCGGTTTTGTAGCTTTAATTCTCTTCGCATAAAATGCCTTCGCAAAAATGAAATCAAGATTTGCAATCACTTCAACATTTGCTAATACGGTATCTGCTTCTAATGCTACTTCTTCTGTTAACATCATTAAGATGCGTTCTACTTCTTGTTTTTCTTTCACACGTGCTTCTTGGAGTGCGTTATTTAGTTCTACAATGACTTGTGGCTCGATAAATAACGTTTGTCCAGATGCGGATTGGTCATGAACAATACCGCCATATACACCGCGGTATTCCTGCTTTACAGGAATTACATAGCGATCATTACGAATTGTTACAATTGCGTCTGATAGCATCTTCTGTGCATTGGAAGAGCGTGTCATATTTTCAAGTTTCTCACGAATACGGCTTTCTGCAGTGCGGATTTGGTTACGAATACCACGCAGTTTATCACTTGCGCTATCGACTACTTCGCCGCCATCCCCGATGCAGTTCGTAATTTTTTTTTCTAAATCATATAAAGACACAATTTGTGCGACATGCGTTTCTAAAATGGGTAGCTCTACGCCATTATCAACCATATCTTCAATAAATCGTTTCATTTGGCGGCTACCATACATTGTACTTGCAATATCAAGAAGCTCATGTGGGCTTAGCATACTACCGATTTTCGCACGTTTTACATTTGGGCGAATATCAAAAATCCCGCCAAGCGGTGCTTGTCCTTTTAGGCGAATCACTTTTGCTGCTTCATCCGTTGTTTCTTGCATTTCTACAATTTCTTCAAAATTTGTACTTGGCACAAGACTCTTCGCTTTATCACGACCAAGTGAAGAAGCAGTATGTTCAAGTAATTGTTCTTTTACTTTATTATATTCTAATACACGCAACGTTCTTTCTAACATAGTTGCACACGTCCCCCTTGTGTTACTTATTCCGTTTCATATAGTCTAATAAACGTTCAATATCCCATGTGTTAATCACGGTATCTTTTTGAATCCAGCCTTTGCGTGCTGCCGCTACACCTGTTTCCATATCTTCTAACATTTCCAGTGTATGAGCATCCGTATTTATTGCTACTTTTACGCCAGCATCTTGCGCTTGTTTTAGTAACTTTGCACTTAAATCTAAGCGGTTCGGATTCGCATTTAACTCTAAAACTGTATCTGTTTCTTTCGCGAGTTCAATCAGTAAATCTGTATCTACATCATACCCTTCGCGGCGTCCAAGTAGACGGCCTGTTGGATGAGCAATCATTGTAACATGCTTATTTTCAATTGCTGTACGAAGGCGTTTCATAATCGTTTCACGGTCTTGTGAAAAGCTAGAGTGGATTGCACCAATTACATAATCAAGCTCTGCTAATACTTCATCATCAAAATCTAGCGTTGCATCCGGCAAAATATCCATTTCAATCCCGCGCAGAATTGTAATATCTGGATATTTTTCATTAATGCGCTCAATCTCTTTTCCTTGTTCACGAAGACGCTCTTTCGTTAAACCGTTTGCTACTTTCAAATATTGTGAGTGATCAGTAATTGCCATAAATTTATACCCACGCTCGCGGCATGCTTGTACCATTTCTTCAATCGAAAAAGCACCGTCGCTCCATGTTGTATGCATATGTAAATCACCTTGTATATCAGAGAACTGAATTAAATTCGGATATTCTTTAATTAACTCAATCTCTTTTCCGTCTTCACGTACTTCTGGTGGAATAAACGGCAGACCAAAATGAGCAAAGAATGCTTCTTCTGTTTCAAACGTCTTCACTTCACCTGTTTCTAAGTTTTCCACACCATACTCACTGATTTTCTCACCTTTATCTTTTGCAATTTGGCGCATTCTTACGTTATGATCTTTTGAGCCTGTGAAATGATGAAGCGTTGTAATAAATTCCTCAGGTTTCACAAGACGGAAGTCGATCGAAATATCGTATTCATATTGCAGACGAACCGATACCTTTGTATCACCGCTTGCAATGACTTCAATCATATTGTCAAACTGCAATAAATGTTCACGTACCGCTGCTGGCTCTGTCGTTGCGATGATGAAATCTAAATCTTTCACTGTTTCGCGAACACGGCGTAAACTACCCGCACGAGAGAATCGAACAATTTCCTGGATATTCGACAATTTCTCTTCTATTTCCCCGGCAATAGGTAAGACCATTGCAATCGGTAAACGCTCTGGACGAGAGCCAACTTGAGCGATTGCTTCTAATATTTTCTCTTCCGTTTTTTTACCGAACCCTGCAAGTGCCTGTACTTTATTTTCTTCACAAACCTTTTGTAATGATTCCATATCAATCACGCCAAGCTCTTTGTACAGCTTTGCTACTTTTTTGCCGCCAAGCCCTGGTAATTTTAATAACGGTAATAGACTGCTCGGCACTTCTTTTTCAAGCTCCTGTAATACCTCTGATGTCGCCGATTCAATATATTCTTGAATAACTGCTGCTGTTCCTTTTCCGATGCCTGGAATCTTTGTGAAATCTTCAATTTCAGAAAGACTGCGATCATCACTTTCTAATGCTGCTGCCGCTTTACGAAATGCGGATATTTTAAATGGATTTTCGCCCTTAAGCTCCATAAAAAGGCCGATTGTCTCCAGTAATTTAATCACTTGTTTTTTATTTACTTTCATTCTTGCCCCGCCTTTCTTTCATAGAAAAAAAACTTCTCTTTCCGAAAAAAGAGAAGTTATACTCTGCTACCTGTCTGCCATAGTTCCTTCACCTTTTCAGAAAGAATCGGTGTATCGTCTACAATTATTTTGCTAATTGATGATTTTTGTAATGGTGTTTGTACTTGTTCAATCGGGAGAATTGTTCCAATAATAATTAAGACAAACAAAATAATATACACTTCTAAAAAGCCAAGGATTGCCCCAGCAAGCGCATTTACTTGCTTTAAAACCGGAATTTCTGCAAACATATTCAGCAAATTACCAAGCAATGAAAGTGCAATTTTTGTAATAATAAATAATATAATAAACGCAATTGCTCGATAGAAAACAGTCTCAATATTATTCGCATCAATCCATTCTGGAACAGATACATTCTTACTGAATGGATACGGAATAATTTTCGCAAGCGCTGGCGCTAAATCTTTACAGTACCAGTACGCAACAAGGTATGCGATAATAAAACTTGCTAGCTTTACAAGTTGCAAAATAAATCCTCTTCTTAAACCAAGGAAAAATCCCATAACAAGCAGTAAAATGATAATAATATCAATCATGTTATTCCATTCCTTTGTGTGTCATACTTTCTTTCAATTTTTCATGTACTTCTTTTAATTTTATGTAATCGTGTATGACGTTTACCGCCGTCAATACCGCTAGTCTACTCGTATCAAGCGAAGGATTCCTGGCATTGAGTTCGCGCATTTTATCATCCACAATCGCTGCTACCATGCGGATATGGCTTGTACTTTCATCGCCAACAACTGAATATTGTTGACCATAGATTTCTACATTAATTCGACTTTTATTTCCCTTTTGTTGTGACAACTCATCGGCCTCCAATCACGTACAGAATCCTAAAGTTTATCATACCATGAACCATCATAATATGGAAACAGAAAGAACAATCCGATATGATAAAAATAACTATATAAAAAAGGAGCGACCATCTTGTCAAATTCTATCGTAATACAAACAAGTTCTAAAACAATTGAAGACATGCAGCAGCAGTATAAACAAGCAATTGCCCCAAAAGTTCCGCAAGGCGGTGTCTTTATGGCAAAAGTCCCATCTTGTACCATTACTGCTTATAAATCCGGCAAAGTAATGTTTCAAGGAGGACGTGCTATAGAAGAAGCTGCACGCTGGCAAAATGTTTCTCAAACACCGAAATCTTCTGTTAAAAAAACAGCGGATTCACATCGTTATGCCCCGCCCTCTTCTATTGGAACAATGTCTATCATTGGCTCTGACGAAGTAGGTACTGGAGATTACTTTGGACCGATGACAGTTGTTGCTGTATATGTCGATGCAAAACAAATTCCACTCTTAAAAGAACTTGGGGTAAAAGACTCTAAAAACTTAAATGATGCTCAAATTGCTGAAATTGCAAAACAACTCCTTGCCGTTGTTCCTTACAGCTCGCTCGTTTTACATAATGAAAAATATAACGAACTGTTCGACAAAGGAAACAATCAAGGTAAACTAAAGGCACTCTTACACAATAAGGCTATTACAAACTTACTAGCAAAGATCGCGCCGACAAAACCAGAAGGCATCTTAATCGACCAATTCACGCAGCCAGATACATACTATAAATACTTGGCAAAACAAAAAGAAGTGCAGCGCGAAAACGTCTATTTCGCTACAAAAGGTGAAAGCGTCCATTTAGCAGTTGCAGCAGCCTCTATTCTAGCTCGGTACTCATTTGTAAAACAGTTTGATGAGCTAAGCAAAAAAGCTGGTATGTCACTTCCAAAAGGTGCAGGCAAACAAGTTGATATTGCCGCAGCAAAATTGATTCAAAAGCTAGGAAAAGAACGTCTTCCTGAATTTGTGAAACTTCACTTTGCAAATACAGAAAAGGCATTTTGCTTATTGAAAAAATAGTTATTTTCAGTATGGACAGGATATAAATGAACTAAACAAGACGAAAAGAATTGTGTTCTTTTCGCCTTGTTTTTCGTTCTATATAAATACAAATTGAAAAACCGAGATAAAACCTTTCTTTTTAGATGGGAAAGAGCATCCGTCCATGCATAGAAACGGTCAGACACTCTTCCTGCCCCATGCCAAGTTAAAAACAAAGAGAGAGAACGAGCGCAGGTCACTTTTTGTTCTTCATAGCCGTGACTTATATATTGGAAAATCAAAGTGGATATATTATTTATATGCATTATCAACTACATAATAAATCCACTTTATAATATCTTTAGTGATGCTAATTATATACTGAAGCTAGCATATCTCATCTGAAATGAAAGGAGGCGCACCAAATGACTCACACCAAAATCAAAAAATCACTATACATACTCGTCCATTTAATCGCTCCTCTTACTTACTTTATTGTCTCTCTTATTTTTGGAGCCCTTTTCACTTCTAAATCTCTCATGGAAAATATCACAGATAACCTTTGCATCATGGCAATCTATTATGTGTTCATTAGCTTACTATGGTTTTTCTATTTCGATCGCTTAGACAAAGACTTAGATAAAGTTGTACAGGAAATTCAAGATAAAAACATATAAAGAAGAGTAGTCGACATGACTACTCTTCTTTATATGTTTAGCTTTGGTTTTGTTTCTTATTTGAGGAAGGTACTTTATAAGAACCCGTTTCATGTATCGTCGTTCCTTGCCCCTCGACTTGTGAAGAGCCAAGGCTTGCTCTAGAAGGATCTTTTTTAACTTTTCTGCCCATTTTATTCACCCCCAATGTTACTTTTTACTTCAGGGTGAGAAACTATACAGGAGAAAAAATAACAAAAAAGCGAGAAGATCTCCTTCTCGCTTTTTGCATATCTTAAAACTCCGCAGAACCTGGAGTTCTTGGGAATGGAATTACGTCACGGATGTTTGCCATACCAGTGATATACATTAGGAAACGTTCGAAACCTAGACCGAATCCAGCGTGTTTTGTACCGCCGTATTTTCTAAGCTCTAAGTACCACCAGTAGTCTTCTTCGTTCATGCCTAATTCTTTAATTCTGTCGACTAAAACGTCCATTCTTTCTTCACGTTGACTTCCGCCGATTAATTCGCCGATACCAGGAACTAGAAGGTCAGTAGCAGCTACTGTTTTACCGTCATCATTTAAGCGCATGTAGAATGCTTTAATATCTTTTGGATAGTCAGTTACGAATACAGGGCGTTTGAAGATTTCTTCTGATAAGTATCTTTCGTGCTCTGTTTGTAAGTCAATACCCCATTCTACTGGATATTTGAAGTCTGCACCTGATTCTTGAAGCACTTTAATTGCTTCTGTATATGTGATGCGACCAAAGTCAGAGTTGATTACGTTATTCATGCGCTCAAGAACTGTTTTATCAACGAAGCTGTTGAAGAATTCCATTTCTTCTGGTGCATGCTCTAGTACGTATTTCATTGCATATTTCAGCATATCTTCTGTAAGGTTCATTACATCACCTAATTCAGCAAATGCAATCTCAGGCTCAACCATCCAGAACTCAGCTGCGTGACGAGTTGTGTTTGAGTTTTCTGCACGGAATGTAGGTCCGAATGTGTACACATCACGGAACGCTAATGCATAAGCTTCAGCATTCAGCTGTCCACTTACTGTTAAGTTTGTTTCTTTACCGAAGAAGTCTTTTGATTCGTCAACTTGTCCGTCTTCACCTTTTGGTACGTTGTTTAAATCTTGCGTTGTTACGCGGAACATTTCGCCAGCACCTTCTGTATCACTACCAGTGATAATTGGTGTGTGAACATGTACGAAGCCGCGCTCTTGGAAGAACTGGTGAATTGCAAATGCTGCGATAGAACGTACGCGGAACGTTGCTGAGAATGCATTTGTTCTTGGACGTAGGTGAGCAATTGTACGTAAGTATTCAAACGTGTGACGCTTCTTTTGAAGTGGGTAATCAGAATCTGATAAGCCCTCGATATCAATTTTGTCTGCTTTAATTTCAAATGGTTGCTTCGCTCCAGGTGTTGCAATTATTTTACCTTCTACTTTAACTGAAGAGCTAAGTGGAAGCTTTGCAATTTCTTTGAAGTTCTCTAATTCTGTATCGAAAACGATTTGAACGCTTTTGAAGAAGCTACCATCGTTTAATTCGATGAAACCAAATGCTTTTGAATCACGTAAGTTACGAATCCAACCTGATACTTGTACTGTTTGATCTGCGTATTTATCTGTATCTCTATACAGACTTTTTACTAATGTGTTTTCCATAATGAAATTCTCCTTTGCTGATATATTTGAATACAAAAAAACCTTTCATCCATAAAGGGACGAAAGGTTAAACTTCGCGGTACCACCCAATTTGTCATAAAGACCAACTTTAACTCGTATGTAATCCATACTTCCCGGTTTGTAACAGGCCGGATTCCCGTCTAAGTCTACTCTTGAATACAAGCTTCAATTTCGGTTAGCAACTCCAAGGTGTTCTTCACATATACCGCCTCATCAGGCTCTCACCGTCCCTGACTCGCTTTGGATTATAATATATACTACTTTTCCTTATCATCGTCTTTCATTTTGTTAAACTAAAATTAATGTACTACATTCCTTTGAAAGATGCAAGTTGTCTTTAAAAGACTTACACTTTCAAAGGAAATGTCGTCCCCGTATGCGCTTCAACCATACGAACATGTCTGTCTGTTTTTAGGAACGACGGCGCGTAGCAAAGCTCGTAAGGTAATAGATTCTGCGCCTTCGTCCACACAAGTTCCATCTCTAAATCCCGAGCGTAAATAAATTTTGCTTCTTTTTCAAAGATTGTTGGTTCATCATTTAGCTCATCTAGTTCTTTATCAAAACCATTAACCGCTTGAAACTCTAAAATCTTCCCAGATTGCTGACCGACTTGAATCACTGTACTGTATGTATCTACTCTTTTACCACGATGCAGAGGATGGAACCAAAACCCGTACTGCGACTCACAATTTTCATCTTCCCATACACAATGATGCGATGGATGGCTTCTCTCTATCAGAAATTGTTCGTCAGCTTTAGAATAACATGCAAATAAAAATTGAAGTGCACACTCTCTTGCTTCTTCTTCTGTTATGGCTTCTTTCTTTCCATCTTTCCGTTCATTATTAATTACACTTATACACTGAAATGTTTCTTGATGAAAACGTACTTGAATGGTATGAAACGGCGCTCCTTCTTCCAATTCGATATCATTAGCGTAATCTTGCTTCGTCCAAAGTTCCGTTACTTTATCCTCTGTACGGTTCGTATCAATTTTTACATATGTATCATCTAACCCAATTAATTTTAAAATCTCTCCATTTTGTACAGTGCGTTTCTCTATGTTATGAAACTGCTGAACGAATCCATTATAATTCTCATATGTATGTAGTTCTCCGCTTACACCTATATCCATAACGTGATCTTTCGGTGCATAAACGAGGTGGTATGCATCATCTCCATTTGCAAACATTTCCGTATCGGCCTTCGCAAATAGCAATTCAAATCGAAGCGCTTCAATGTATTTTTCTTTCGCTTCTTCTTTTGTAATAAGCTCTTTCGGATACCGCACTTCACACGCTTCTCCTTCAAAAAGGAAATATTGAAAACGCCCGTCCTTTGCAATCTCAAGCATGACACTAGAATCCGGAAAAGATAAGTGGTAGCGTTCATCTCGTAGTTCATAGGAAAGTTGGAATATGTTATCCATTTCAATCATTCTTATAAAATAAACGGATTTAACGATATTAGGAGCAAATACTTGTAAAAAAGATTGTGCAATCTCATAAACTTCATCATGCGATAATTGTACACATCGTACTTTCTCTAAATCTCGGCACGCTTGAAAATGCTTTAATCCACCTTTTCCATCAGTTTCATAACAGGCTACTAATTCTCCTGTTCGCTGCTCAAACACATTAAACTCATTCGCACTCTCTTCTGAGGTGACCGCAAATAATTGTATGTTCTCATTCATTTTTAAAAATAATTTTATTTGTTCAAGTATATTCGTCATTTGAAATCCACACACCCTTTCTCCTATAACTTCATTATAAATAAAAGAATACCTTTCATCTACTCAAGAACCCCCTTGCTAATTAATTTCAATATACGATTGTTTTCATGTTCTTTACACCCTATTAGATACAGAAAACCAGGATTTGGTTGCATTCATTTTTTCTTTTCATAAAAAAAGAGGATCATCACTCTTACCATGAGTGACGATCCTCTCTTTCACATGTAAAAATTATTTACGTAACTCCGCACCAAATTTCTCTTCTACCGCTGCTAATACACGGCTATGTGCTTCTGTTACTTCTTCGTCTGTTAATGTACGTTCTGAATCGAAGTAGTTCATAGAGAATGCAAGTGATTTCTTGCCCTCTTCCATTTTTTCACCTTCGTATAAGTCGAATAATGTTACTTCTTTTAGAAGTTCTCCGCCTGCTTCAGCAATCACTTGCTTCATTTCGCCAGCTTTTACTTCCTTAGTCACTACAACTGCCATATCACGTGTCATAGATGGGAAACGTGGAATTGCTGAGTAGTACGTATCTTCTGTATCAGTAGCAAATACTTTTACTAGAGACAATTCGAATACAAATGTATCTTTCACATCTAATTGTTTTTGCGCTTCTGGGTGTAATTGACCGATGAAACCAATTACTTCTCCATCGAGTAAGATGTCCGCTGTACGTCCTGGATGCATGCCTTCACGTTTTGCAGGAGCATATGTGATATTACTTGCAACACCAAGTACATCGAATAATCCTTCTAACACACCTTTTGCAACGAAGAAGTCTACAACTTTCTTCTCACCTTGCCATGCGTGATGAAGTGCAAGACCTGTCATAACACCAGCAAGATGCTGCTCTTCTTTCGGAAGCTCGCCTTCTGCTGTCGGTAAGAAGATAGAACCTACTTCATATAAAGCAACGCTGTCGTTTTTACGAGCAACATTATAAGAAACTGCTTCTAACAATTGTGGTACTAAACTTAAACGAAGCTGACTGCGCTCTTCACTCATTGGAAGTGCAAGATTCACAGGAGCTTTTTCGTTTAACTCAACCATGTATTGTTTCGCTTTTTCAGCACTTGTTAATGAATACGTAATTGCTTCATATAAGCCAGCGCCTTCTAAGTAACGACGTACTTTACGACGTTTCGCTTGGGCTACTGTTAATTTACCACGCGTCATTGTGCCAGTTGGTAATGTAACTGGAATATGATCGTAGCCATACAGACGACCTACTTCTTCTACTAAGTCTTCTGCAATTGTAATATCAGGACGACGTACTGGTACGTTCACATGGAATGTTCCTTCTACTTCTGTGAATGGGAATTTCAAGTTTGTGAAGATTGTACTCATTTCACTTGCAGAGATTTCTGTACCTAATACACGGTTTACTTTTTCAGCTGTAACAGATACTGTACGCTCTTGTACTTGTAAGTTATCAACTTCTACTACACCTTCAAGCGCTTCTCCACCAGCGTATTTTGCCATTAAAGCAGCTGCATGTTGAATGGCTTCGAATGTACGTGTTGGGTCGATTCCTTTTTCAAAGCGTGCACTTGATTCACTGCGAAGACCTAAGTCTTTTGATGTGCGGCGCACTGTTTGACCTTCGAAGTATGCAGATTCGATTAGAACGTTTACTGTATCGTTATCAACTTCAGATTCAGCTCCGCCCATTACACCAGCAACAGCTAATGCTTTTGTGCCGTTTGTAATCACAAGGTGATGCGCTTGTAACGTACGCTCTTGATCGTCTAATGTTTGAATTTTTTCGCCTTCTTTTGCAAGACGAACAACGATTTCTTTTGAACCTAATTTATCATAATCGAATGCATGTAATGGTTGACCGTATTCAATTAGAATGTAGTTTGTAATATCTACTACGTTGCTAATTGGACGAATACCAGCTGCCATAAGACGCGTTTGCATCCACATTGGTGATGGACCAACTTTTACGTTTTTTACCATTTTTGCGATGTATAATGGGTTTTGCTCCGTTGCTTCTATACTTACAGAAATGTGGTCAGAAGTTTTTTCTGCTGTTTCTTGTAAGTCAGCAACTGGAAGTTTTACTTCACGACCGTAAATAGCTGCCACTTCGTATGCAACACCTAACATATTTAAACAATCTGCACGGTTTGGTGTTAAACCAAGCTCAAGTACTTCGTCGTTTAAATTTAAGATTTCAAGTGCATCTGCACCAACTTCTGCATCACTTGGGAAGATGAAGATACCGTCTGCATATTCTTTCGCAACTAGTTTTCCGTCAATGCCAAGCTCTTGCAGGGCACAAACCATACCGTGAGAAGCTTCGCCACGTAGTTTGGCTTTTTTAATTTTGAAGTTGCCAGGAAGAACAGCGCCAACTTTTGCAACTGGTACTTTTAAACCTTTTGCAATGTTAGGAGCACCGCAAATAATTTGTACTGGCTCTTCTTCACCGATGTCGATAAGACATTTACTTAATTTATCAGCTTCTGGGTGTTTTTCACATTCTAATACGTGACCAACGACAACACCTTTTACACCTTTATTTAATACTTCAACGCCCTCTACTTCAATACCACTTTTCGTAATTTTGTCTGCTAATTCTTGTGCCGTTACATCTTTAATATCTACATACTCTTGTAACCAACGATATGATACGAACATATTTATCCTCTCCTTCCCTTACGCTCGTTTGAATTGTTGTAAGAAACGTACGTCATTTGTATAGAAATGACGAATGTCATCAACGCCGTATTTCAACATTGCGATACGCTCTGCACCGATACCGAATGCGAAACCTTGATATTCTTTTGAATCATAACCAGCCATTTCAAGTACATTTGGATGAACCATACCCGCACCTAAAATTTCAATCCAGCCTGTTCCTTTACATGTTCCGCAACCTTTGCCGTGACACATCATACAAGAAATATCCATCTCAACAGATGGTTCTGTGAATGGGAAGAAACTTGGACGAAGACGGATTTCACGATCTTCACCAAACATCTTTTTCACGAATACTTCTAGTGTGCCTTTTAAGTCACTCATACGAATGTTTTTATCAATTACAAGGCCTTCAATTTGCATGAACTGGTGTGAATGTGTCGCATCGTCATCATCACGGCGATATACTTTACCAGGGCAAATAATTTTAATTGGACCTTTTTCTGTATTCTTTTCCATTGTTCTTGCTTGCACAGAAGATGTGTGTGTACGTAGTAATGTTTCTTCTGTAATGTAGAAAGTGTCTTGCATATCACGCGCTGGGTGATTTTTCGGTAAGTTTAGTGCTTCAAAGTTGTAGTAATCCTGCTCTACTTCTGTTCCTTCAGCAACTTCATACCCCATACCAATAAATACATCTTCAACTTGCTCAAGTACTGCCGTTAAAGGATGGTGGCAACCTGTTTCTACAGGACGGCCTGGTAATGTAACATCAATTGTTTCAGAAGCTAATTTCGCTTCAATTACTGCTTTTTCTAAGTGGTTAATTTTGTCTTCTAAACGCGTTTGAATTGCTTCACGTACTTCATTTACTAATGCTCCCATACGTGGACGCTCTTCGGCTGATAATTTCCCCATGCCGCGTAATACTTCTGTAATTGGGCCTTTTTTTCCTAAATACGCAACGCGTACATCGTTTAAGCCCTTTAGCTCTTTCGCTTTTTCAATCAGCTCTAACGCTTCTTGCTTTAGCTCTTTTAAACGTGCTTCCATTTGGAACCCTCCTAATTTTAAAAATAAAAAAACCTCGCTCCCTAAAAAGGGACGAGGTAAATTCGCGGTACCACCCTAAATTGACAGAACAAGTCTGCCCACTCAATTCGTTATAACGGTTTGTTAAACCGGAACGCCTTTACATAACAATGGTCCTGGCGTCAACTCCAGAGGTGAATTCACTTCCGTCTACCATAAGAGTGCTTTCAGTCTATGGCACTCTCTCCCTATATGGCGATTTTGTAAGCTACTCTTCTCTATCAACGTTTTTCATTATTTTACTTTCATTATATGTTCTAAAGAGTTGACTACGCATGTAACCACTTCTTTATGAACATGTACTTCAATTTATTATAAGAAGTTTTTTATCGATTCGCAACTGGGCTTTGTAAATAATACGTTAAAATCCCAGCAGCAACCGCAACATTTAATGATTCTGCCCCGCCGTAAATTGGAATATATAAGTTTTGATCACATTTTGTAAGAATTTCTTGGCGTACACCGTTTCCCTCGTTTCCTACAATTAATGCAAAACTTCCCGCCGGTGTTACTTCACCATATGGAACTCCGTTTTCAAGAGCTGTTCCGTATACAGGAACGTTTTTTTCTTTTAACTTGTCTACCCATTCCTCTAAGTTTCCTTTTACAATCGGTAAATGGAAAATAGAACCTTGTGTAGAGCGAAGTACCTTACTATTGTAAGCATCCACGCATCCTTCTCCAAGTACAACGGCATGAATACCAGCTGCATCAGCTGTGCGAATGATTGTCCCTAAATTACCTGGGTCTTGCAAACCATCTAATAACAGAAACTTACCATCTGTAAGAGCTATTTCTTTCTCATGCCTCTCACAAACAGCAAATACTCCTTGTGTTGTTTCTGTTTCACGAAGTACCTTTACAATTACTTCAGGCACAATATACATTTCAACATCAGCAACCGTCCAATCTTTTGGGAGATCTGTTTGATCTGAAACGATAAGTTCTGTTACAACTCCTGCCTTTAAAGCTTCCTCCACTAAATGGAATCCTTCTACAAAGAATAAACCTTTTTTATCGCGCTCTTTTTTCGTTTGTAGCTTTTTCCACTGCTTTACGCGCGGATTTTGTACTGAATCAATGTTTTTCATAATATGTATTTCCCTCTCTTCTTGTCTTCTCATTATAGCCTATTTTTCATACATATTTACATGAAAAAGAACAAAAACTAACGTCAGTTTCAATTCAGAAAAAGAGGTGAAAGTGATGAACTTTAATTTGCGCGGGGCTGTATTAGCAAATGTATCTGGAAACACACAAGACCAATTACAAGAAACAATTGTCGATGCGATTCAAAGCGGTGAGGAAAAAATGCTTCCAGGGCTTGGCGTTTTATTTGAAGTCATTTGGAAAAATGCTGATGAAAATGAAAAGCATGAAATGTTAGAAACACTTGAGCAAGGATTAAAAAAATAAGCAGTAGGAAGTCACCTTGGCATGAGCTAGGGTGATTTTTACGTTATAAAAAAGACATAAAAAACCCTTTCTTTTTAGCGGAGGACGAGAGCACCTGGCCATGCATAGAAACGGTCAGGGCCTTTTCCTGCCACGTGCAAGGTTTAAAACAAAGAGAGCAAGTGAGAGCAGGTCACGTTTTGTTTGCATAGCAGCGACTTATTTGTTGAAAAATTCAAGTGGATTTATATAGCAATGAAAAGGAATCCCCATTCTTAGAAACTGTTACTTCCTTAACCGCCTCTTCTCCTAAACATTTCTACTTTACTAATACAACATGATGGAGTAAAATGTTCAAAATATACCTAAATCTATTGGTTTCCATCATATACACCAATGAATAAAAGGAGTGAATGTTTTATGCGCCGTATTACACTTGAACAAATTTTCAAACATCATATTACACAAAAGTATGTAAATCGTTCTGGAATGGTCCATGCGATTGCCGTCGCTTACCATGCGTTTCACTTAGCCAAAAAGCATCACGCCTCAGTCGATGCGGCAACAAAGGCTGGTTTTCTTCATGATATAGGACATCATACATGGTATCGTAATGGCGAATGGGACTATGAATTGTATAAAGAAAATGATATACATGCTATTAAAGGAGCAGAAAGAGCACATAAATTGCTAATCCGATTAGGAGAACACCCTGATCAAGCAAAAGAAATTTCTGTTGCAATTCTCCTGCATACGGATTCCTTTTTGCTAGAACAAACACTTGAAAGAACGACTCTACAAAATATTATTAAGTGGGCAGATGAAGCGGATGAAGAGCCAGGAGGAGCACATCACTACCGAACAATTTCTTATGAAAAAGCATTGCAAGCAATTAAGCAATTAGACCGAATGGTAGAACATGAATTACAAACACAACAATCGACATCCTCTGCTCATATTTCTGTAAATAAAAGAACGGAGCAAATTTGTTAACAAGTAACATATTTTCAGTATCCTAGATTAGAAACACTTGAGCAAGGATACTGAAAATATGTAATAAAAAATCACCTTAACTTGGATTAAGGTGATTTTTTATCGTGCATGCTATGTAAGATTACATAATGACTTTCTCCTTTTAATATTTTATAATCTATATATTGTATTTAATTACAAAATATTTTTAAAATAGGTGATTCATTATGCAACAAGCTATACAACTAACTTACGACCAAAGGCGAACGATGTCATTATCACAATTTCTATGTTCTATCATTTTTGCAATGTGGGGAACAAATCTTCTAGCCGATCTTTTCATAAGTCTCCCTACTGTTATTTATACAGAAGGGCTTACAGATCAAAAACAAATTGCCCTCGCTACATCCCTTACAACTTCCGGGAGAGAATTATTTGTATTATCTATTTTATTAATTTTCATCTATACATACAAACCATTAAAAAATTTAATTGTCCCAACACTAAACTTTACACCACTGAAAAAATTAAGTACATATATATACTTATTCCTTTTCTATGGATTATATCTTATTATTAGTGCATTTATACTTGCTCATCTCTTTCCTGATGCAACAAAGGAACAATCTTCTGCTTTAAACTTAGAAATGTTAAAACAATATAAACTTTTATTACTGTTAGGCAGCGCTGTCTTTGTACCTATTTTCGAAGAACTTATCGTTCGCGGTATTATTCTTCACTTCTTACAACAACGTTTTTCATTTTGGATCGCAGCACTTGGATCTAGTTTCTTATTCGGAATAGCTCATACGTATTCAGCTGGTGTTATGGTTTCTATGTTCATCCTGGGGATGTTTATGGCCATATTATGTAAAAAAACAAATTCTATTATCCCGGCTATTTTACTTCATATGATGAACAACACAATTGCGCTGATGTAAAGTGAAACTTTCATTAGCCTTCACTTATCTGATTTTCAGCAGACATAGAAAGTTAACTTTCTAACTATTATGCAATATTAGAAAATGACATTCCTAAACTAAATATATATAATTTTATATACAAATACGAAGAAAGGATTCTATATATGCACTCAAATACACAACTTACATACGCCCAGAAACACTCCATGTCATGGGGACAATTTATCGGTTCCGCTTTATTTGCCTTTTTTGGAACAGGACTCATAAGCGGCTTATTTATATTACTTCCGCTTATGATTTACAGTGAAGGCGTTACGGATAAAAAAACAATTGCTCTATATGAATCACTTGGAAATACTGCAAGTACTTTATTACAACTACTCGTTTTATTGTTATTCGTCTACAAGTATCAACCAGTGAAAAGGCTATTGTCATCCGCTTTTAATTTCCAGGCACTAAAAAAAGTGAGCACCTACGTATACTTACTTATTTTCTTTGCCTTAAATATTATCCTAAATTCACTTATCATGACACATCTATTTCCAGATGCAACAACGCAGCAAGCATCTGCCTTAAACTTAGATGTTCTCAAACAATATAAATTTTTGTTAATTATTGGATTCGCAATATTCACACCTATCTTTGAAGAAATTATTTTCCGCGGCATTATCCTTCGTTTCTTCTCAGGGCGTTTTCCATTTTGGATCGCAGCAATTGGAACGAGCTTAATCTTTGGTATTGCTCATACATACTCACTCGGTGTAATGGTTATAACTTTCCTTATGGGGCTATTGATGGCTGTGTTGTGCAAAAGAACAAATTCTATTATCCCAGCAATGTTATTTCATATTATGAATAATACGCTTGCGTTTTTATAAAACGAAACATCCATCAGAGTTGGGTGAAGTCCTACCTCCTACAAATAGCCAGGAGAAGTTAAGAATTAAATCTATGAAATAAAAAAGGAGCATTTATACCTTTTATTCTCTGGGGAATGGGGATTGATATGGAGCGACTTATTCCTATCCCAACTACTATGTACTGGAGCATCTTTCCTTTAGCTGGCGCGTTAGCTAGCATAAGCGGAATTCATAATAAAATCATGAGTATCCTTATTATGGGGATTATCATGATTTCTGTTGGCGTCCTTGGGGTAACTTTCTATCAAATCATGTCTAGTCCTCTTTAAGCTGAGTCTCAAACAAAAAAGCAGAGAAATTAATTCTCTGCTTTTCGATTGGGCTTATTGCCTGATGGTAAGAATAATGATAATACCCAGGCAATACCCGCTAATATTGTTGCAATTAAGAAAGCGTCATTAATACCGTTAATCGCAGACAGCTTCGAAATTTGTCCGAATAATAGTTGCGAGCTCATCGCATCTCCAGCTTGTGCTGATCCGGCAACCCCCGCTAAACTTTGCCCCATTCCATGTACTTTATCAACTAAAATTGGGTTTGTCTTTGTTAGCATATTTCCGTAATCTGCTACGTGAGCTGTTGTTTGCTGCGTCATAATTGTAATTAAGATCGCCGTACCAATTGAACCCGCTACTTGTCTTGATGTATTTTGCGTTGCTGTACCGTGAGAAATTAATTTCATCGGCAAAGCGTTCATACCAGCTGTCATAATTGGCATCATAATAAATGACATACCAAATGAACGTATAATATAATCCGTCATAATGACGCTATATGGTGTATCCATTGTTAACTTAGTAAATTCATATGTTGCAAATGTTGTAATAGCTAATCCAAATATTGCTAACGGACGAATGCCATACTTATCAAATAACTTCCCTGCAATTGGTCCCATGATTCCCATAATTAATGATCCTGGAAGGAGCAATAAACCTGATTCAATTGGCGTAAAGCCGCGAATATTTTGCAAATATACAGGAAGTAATAACATACCTCCAAAGAGTGCCATCGTTACAATTGCATTAATTAATAATGTGAAAGTAAACGTTGGATATTTAAATACTTGTAAATCAAGCATCTTATTATCCGTCGTCAGCTCTCTCCAAATAAATAACGCTATACCAATTACACCAATGATAATTGAAATCACAACTTCTGCACTGCTCCAGCCCTTATTTCCGGCTTCACTAAATCCATACAGTAAGCTGCCAAGCCCAATACTTGAACTAATAACGCCAAATATATCTAACTTTGTTTTAGAAACTGGCTGAGCTAGTGTAAAGAATTTTACAGATAGCAATGTGACAAATAAACCAATGACAAACATCGCATAGAAAATTAAGTTCCAATTGTAATTTTGAATAATCCAACCTGTTACAGTTGGCCCGATAGCTGGCGCTAAAATCATTGCTACCCCAAGTAACCCCATCGCTGCTCCGCGCTTATGAGGCGGGAATAAAGTCATGAAAATATTCATACCAACTGGCATTAAAATCCCTGCGCCAACTGCTTGAGTCACGCGTCCTGCCATCATCATCGTGAAGCTTCCAGATACAGCACAAATAATAGAACCTACTGTAAAGAACAACATCGCTGCTACAAATAGTTTACGATACGTAAACCGTGAAACTAAAAACGCACTAATTGGCACTAAAATACCATTTACAAGCATAAATCCTGTTGTTAACCATTGTGCCGTTGAAGTGGATACGTTAAATTCATTCATTAATGCCGGCAAAGCAACGTTAATGACTGTTTGGTTTAAAATTGACACGAACATGCCGAGAATTAATACCGCTACAACTGCTTTTACATTTACATTTTCTACTGGCAATTGCTTTTTTGGTTCTTTTTTTGGTTCTTCTTTTGTAATTTTCGGTATTTCTTGTTCTACTACTTCTTTTTTTGGTGTTTCTAATTCCACGACATTTGAAGATTCTTGTTCTGGCTGCTTTGTTTCTATCTTACTTACCGCTGGGACCTGTTCTTCTCCCACGTTCGTTTTTTTCTTTCGGAAAAGACGATTTACAAGGAAGAAGACGATAATACAAAATAGTGCATATCCTACAATTAAAGCTGAGGACATTTCATCTCCCCCCTTACTTATGAATACGAACTGTCACATTCATTCCAGGAACAATATTTACTGATTTGCTATGATCTAAAGAAACTTTAACTGGTACAACTTGTGTTACTTTTGTATAGTTTGCTGTTGCATTGCTTGATGGTAGCATAGAGAACGTATTTGCTGTTGTTAAACCAACTTGTTCTACTTTTCCTGTTAACGTTGTATCAGGATATGCATCTACATACACGTCTACTTCTTGACCTTTGTGTACATTATCAATATCTGTTTCTTCAATATTTGCTGTTACCCATAAATCATTCAGATCATATGCATACGCAATTGGACTACCTGCTCCAACAAAAGCATTTGTTGTTGCATTTGATTGAACAACTGTTGCACTTTTCGGAATTGTTACATCAACCGTTTGCTCACCATTTGGTCCTAGTGCAGAAACAGCACCCAATTTATCGTTTTCATTGTAATTCTTACCTATTTCAGCTTTCCATTCTGTTAACTTCCCTGCTACTGGTGATGCAACTGGGATTACTTTCCCATCAATTTTTGCATTATCCGTTTTTAAATAATTTGCAGATTGGTTGTAGTAGTAATAACCGCCAATACCGCCGCCAACTAATACAATTAATGTGATAATGTTGATAATTACCATTCTTCGAAACTGATTCATTGCTTTCCTCTCCTTATATCGCATATAATTTTTTTCTAAACTATTTATATTCCTTTTGTTTATATTCATTAATTGTTAATTATATTAACCATTAACCAAAAAAAGCACACCTTTTGCATGACAAAGCAGTTTTTTTAGTCTGCATGCGAGTGGTGCTGTTTTCTAAAGGAATATCGTTTATAATTATAACTAATTATTTTGAATCTACAACCGACAATTTGGACATATATGTTGGTTATCCAACATTACACTATATATCTGTTGTTTAAGGGAATAAAATTCAGCAAGGAGAGCGAAAATGTCTATTAAAAATTCAAACGATCCACGCGTAAAGCGAACGAGACAAGCAATACGTGATGCCCTTACATCTTTAATACACGAAAAAAGTTTCGATAGCATTACAGTTCAGGATATTGCTGAAAAGGCAACTGTAAACCGTGCAACCTTTTATAGCCATTATTATGACAAATATGATCTACTAGATAAAAGCATCCAAGAAATGTTAACAACATTAGCAGACATTCTTAAACCGAAAAATTTAGATAAGAGTGAGTTTAAACTTACCCTTGATACGCCTCACCCTGTCTTTCTATCTTTGTTTAGTCATATTGCTGAGAATGCTTTCTTTTATCAAGTGATGCTTGGAGAGAATGGGATTCCGAAGTTTTCCTCTCAAATGATGAAAGCAATTCAAACGAATTTATTTCTTAGCCTTTCAATTTCACAACCAAATGAAGAAAAATTAGTTGTACCGCGTGATATCCTCATTAGTTATGTAACAGGTGCACATTTAGGAATGGTCATTTCTTGGCTAAAGCAAAATATGCCATATACGCCTCATTATATGGCCTTGCAGCTATCTCGTTTAATTATTTTAGGTCCATATACAGCGGCTGGACTAAATTAGCCATTTAAATGAAAAAGAGCGAAAGGAATGCCCTCTCGCTCTTTCTTATATCAATCAAATGTAATGTTATGTACAGTCTCTTTATCAAGACGTTTAATAACTTCTACAATTAGCTTCACTGCATTTTCATAATCATCACGGTGTAACATTGCCGCATGAGAGTGAATGTAACGAGTTGCAATCGTAATTGCCATAGACGGAATACCATTTACAGAAACATGGATTGCGCCTGCGTCTGTTCCGCCACCAGCTACAGAATCATATTGATATGGAATCCCTAATTCATCCGCAACATCAACTACAAAATTACGAAGACCTGTATGCCCAATGACAGACGCATCATATAAAATGATTTGTGGTCCATCGCCCATTTTACTCTGCGCTTCTTTTTCTGTTACTCCTGGTGTATCGCCAGCAATACCAACATCTACTGCAAATGCAATATCTGGTTTAATGTAATTTGCAGATGTTTTCGCACCGCGAAGACCTACTTCTTCTTGTACAGTTCCAACGCCGTATACAACGTTTGGATGCTGTTCATCTTTTAATTGTTTTAATACATCAATTGCAATTGCACAACCAATACGATTATCCCATGCTTTTGCAAGTAACATCTTTTCATTATTCATGACTTGGAATTCAAAGTATGGTACAACTTGATCCCCTGGCCTTACGCCCCATTCCATTGCTTCTTCTTTACTAGAAGCACCAATATCAATGAACATGTCCTTAATTTCTACTGGTTTTTTACGAGCTTCTGCTGGTAAAATGTGCGGTGGTTTTGAACCGATTATACCAGTTACATCCCCCTTACGCGTTACAATTGTTACGCGCTGTGCCAGCATAACTTGTGACCACCAGCCACCAACCGTTTGAAAACGAAGGAAACCTTTGTCATCGATTTGTGTAATCATGAAACCAACTTCATCTAAATGACCAGCTACCATAATCTTCGGACCATTTTCTTCCCCAATTTTTTTCGCAACTAAGCTTCCTAAATTGTCTGTAGAAAGTTCATCTGCAAACGGTTCGATATACTTCTTCATCACTTCACGTGGTTCGCGCTCGTTACCCGCAATCCCGCGTGCATCTGTTAACTCTTTTAGCATTGTCAATGTCGCGTCTAATTTTGTCATTGCCAACACCCTCCTTTTTCTTCAATACATTTATTATACAATAAATATATTGAAATATTCAAAAATCAAATTAATATCCTTGTGTTTGACGTTGATGATTTACTTGATTTTTATCTAAATATGCTTTTTCAATTTCTTCTTGATCAAATTCAAGAGCCTGTCCAAGGCGAAGATAGCTTGTAAATAATTCAATATAATTTGTAATAGATGGTTGATCCGTAAAACGAATGACTTTCGCATACGTGTCTAAAAATATTTCAACTTGTGTTTTATTTGTTTGGGCACATTTATAAAACAAGAAGTTTTTATCAATACCTAAATCGATTCCAATTGATAAAATGAAGTGTAACCCATCTACATATTCTTCAAGTATAACTTCACGCTCAGATGCTGGTTTTGTACTCCAATACTTAAAACAACGTGTTTCATTTGCAAGTTCTCCAATTTCAACAAGAAGTGCTAGCATTTTTTCTTTTAATAATTTCTTCGGTTGTAAATCATGCTCTTTTGCAATACGATCATCTAATTCTTTTTGTAATTTAAATAGTTGTAGTAAGTCCATTCTATTGTCCTCCTTCAACATTGCATCAAATTTTCAACAATGCTGTTTCATCTCAAAATGAATTGTCATCTTTGTTAACAAGTCAGCTCCCTATTCCTTTAATGGGTAGCTTGTCCTTAAATCCTAAATACGTTTCAATCATCGCCAAACAGATTATTTATATGATGAAAGCTGCATATCATCTTTCCATTATAGCAGTGTCGTTTATACTAGGAAAGATACCTTTCTTCATGTTTAAAACGACAGTAAAAAAGTCAGAGGATTTTCCTCCGACCTTTTTTACTATATATTCTTCTATATCAGTACAACTTTTATACCGTTTTTGTCATATCAAGTACAACACGTCCGTTAATCTTTCCTTCTTCCATTTCCGTGAAAATATCATTAATTTCATCCAAGTGACGTGTTTCGACAATTGCTTTTACTTTTCCTTCCGCGCCAAATTGGAGCGCTTCTTGTAAATCTTTACGTGTTCCAACGATAGAACCAACAATTCTTACCGCATTCAATACTGTATCAAAGATTGGCACTTCCATCATTTCTGGCGGCAATCCTACTGCTACACATGCGCCGCCACGACGAACTGCGCGATATGCTTGGTCAAATGCTGGCTTTGAAACTGCCGTACAAATAGAAGCATGTACACCATTTACCTTTTCATGAATCCAAAGCGGAGCATCCTCCTTTAATGGATTTACAACTAAATCTGCACCGAGTTCTTTTGCGAGTTCAAGCTTTTCATCAACTGTATCAACTGCCACTACGTGTAATCCCATTGCTTTTGCATACTGCATTGCTAAATGTCCTAAACCACCGATTCCAAAAACAGCTACCCATTGTCCAGGCTTTGCCTCTGATACTTTTAAGGCTTTATATGTTGTCACACCTGCGCAAAACAAAGGCGCTGCTTCGACTGAGCTTAAGTTTTCTGGTACTTTCACTACATAATCAGCTGCTGCTATACAATATTCTGCATAACCTCCATCAACTGAGTACCCTGCATTATGCTGATCTAGGCAAAGAGTTTCACGGCCAGATAAACAGTATTCACAATGACCACATGCTGAATATAACCACGGAATTCCAACGCGGTCTCCAACTTTAAGATGGGTAACACCCTCTCCTACTTCTTCTATAATCCCAACACCTTCATGGCCTGGAATTAGTGGTAGTTTTGGTTTTACTGGCCAGTCACCATGCGCGGCATGTAAATCTGTATGGCAAACGCCGCATGCTTGAATATGTACAAGCACCTCGTTCGTTCCTGCCTTTGGTTTTGGGACATCTTTTACCTCTAATTGCTCTTTAAATTGGTTTACAACAGCTGCTTTCAAATGAATTCCTCCCTCACTCGGTTTTTGAAAAGGTTTTCATTTACATATTAGTACAAGACTCACCCTAAATCTACCATTTATTTTAAAATTTTCAAAATATTCCGTGTGACATTATATCGAAAAAGCCAGAAGATTCTCCCCTAGCTTTTTGCATATTATATTAAGATTCTTTTTTCATATCGATTACAACACGTCTGTTAATCTTTCCCGCTTCCTAACTCTTACTCCCATACAATTCATCTCTCACCCAGACAAATAAAAAAACCTTAGAAGAAAATCTTCTAAGGTTTTAATCAATTATTTTAAGTTACTTTTTGCAACTGTTGCTAATTCAGCGAAAGCTTTTTCGTCATGAACAGCTAAGTCAGCAAGCATCTTGCGGTTAACTTCGATACCAGCAACTTTTAAACCGTGCATTAAACGGCTGTAAGAAAGACCATTCATGCGAGCAGCTGCGTTGATACGAGTGATCCATAATTTACGGAAGTCACGTTTCTTTTGACGACGGTCACGGAATGCATATAGTAAAGATTTCATAACCTGTTGGTTAGCAACCTTAAATAATGTATTTTTAGAACCGTAGTAACCTTTTGCTAATTTTATAACTTTTTTACGACGTTGACGAGTAACTGTACCACCTTTTACTCTTGGCATAATATTACCTCCTATTTGTTCTATATATCAGCCGAACTTATTTTAAGTTGTCAAGCATTTGACGAATGCGTTTGAAGTCACCAGCGCTTACTACACCAGCTTTACGTAGTTTACGTTTAGCTTTCGTAGATTTGTTAGCGAATAAATGGCTTGTGTAAGCGTGTGAACGCTTAAGTTTACCAGATCCAGTCTTTTTGAAACGCTTTGCAGCGCCGCGATGAGTTTTTTGTTTAGGCATAGGTATTTCCTCCTCTATCTATTACTTATCGTTTTTCGGTGCTAAAACCAAGAACATACTACGTCCTTCCATTTTAGGCTTAGATTCGATTGTACTAACTTCAGCACAAGCTTCTGAGAAGCGATCTAAAACACGTTGACCGATTTCTTTATGAGTAATGGCACGTCCTTTAAAGCGAATTGACGCTTTAACCTTGTCGCCTTTCTCTAAAAACTTGATAGCATTACGAAGTTTTGTGTTAAAGTCGTGTTCATCAATTGTTGGACTTAAACGAACTTCTTTCATGCTAATTACTTTTTGATTTTTGCGCTGTTCTTTTTCTTTCTTTTGTTGCTCAAAGCGGAATTTACCGTAGTCCATAATGCGGCATACTGGCGGTTTCGCATTTGGAGCAACCAATACTAAATCAAGATTAAGATTTGCAGCTAAGTCTAAAGCGTCATTACGAGACTTGATGCCAAGTTGATCACCATTCGCACCAACTAAACGTACTTCACGTGCACGAATTTGCTCGTTAATCATCATATCCTTGCTAATAGTAAGCCACCTCCAAGATTTTCTCAGAATATGTTTTGCAATCATAGAACCCGAACAAAAAAAGTGCGGGCATACGGGCACCCACACTTGTAATATCTTTAGTAAGAAATACATTTACCTGCTAACTACGAATGTGTCAATCAGGTGAGAAGCGGGTGCTTCTACTTGTTCTACAAAACAATATTCTATTATCCTTGATGAGTTTACCATAGGATATAACGTCTGTCAAGAAGACGCGTTTTACTAACAACAAGAAATATTGTAACAAACAACACGAATACATGCAATACTTTTTTATGATAAGTATTGTTTGGTTATTTTTTCTAACTTCAATTACTCGTAAAATACAAGAAAGCCGCGGCATGCCGCGGCTCTTTCTTAGCGTTTTCCTTCTACTTTAATCATATCAACAAAAGCATCTAATGCGATTGTTTCTGATTTTTGTTCACCATATTTACGTACATTTACGCCGTTTTCAGCAACTTCATTGTCACCTACTACAAGCATGTACGGGATTTTTTGCATTTGTGCTTCACGGATTTTATAACCGATTTTCTCTTCACGAGTATCTACTTCTACACGGATACCAGCACGTTGTAAATCTTCCTGTACTTTCTTCGCATAGTCTAAGTGTACTTGTGGAGAAACTGGAATTACTTGTACTTGAACTGGTGCTAACCATGTTGGGAATGCACCTTTGTACTCTTCGATTAAGAAGGCAACAAAACGTTCCATAGTTGATACAACACCGCGGTGAATTACAACTGGACGATGAGGTTTACCATCTTCACCAACATAAGTTAATTCAAAGCGTTCTGGAAGTAAGAAGTCCAATTGTACAGTTGAAAGTGTTTCGTCTTTTCCAAGTGCAGTACGAACTTGAACGTCAAGTTTTGGACCGTAGAATGCTGCTTCACCTTCAGCTTCATAGTACTCAAGACCCATTTCATCCATAGCTTCTTTTAACATGCCTTGTGCTTTTTCCCACATTTCATCGTCAGCATAGTATTTTTCAGTATCTTCTGGATCACGGTAAGATAAACGGAATGAATAGTTTTCTAAACCGAAGTCTTTATATACTTCTAGTACTAAGTTTACAACTCGTTTTAACTCTTCTTTAATTTGATCTGGACGAACGAAAATGTGCGCATCATTTAAAGTCATTCCGCGTACACGTTGTAATCCAGATAATGCACCAGACATTTCATAACGGTGCATTGTTCCAAGCTCCGCAATACGGATTGGTAATTCACGATAGCTATGGATATCGTGTCTATAAACCATCATATGGTGAGGGCAGTTCATCGGACGAAGTACTAATTCCTCATTATCCATTTCCATTGATGGGAACATGCCATCTCGGTAGTGATTCCAGTGACCAGAAGTTTCATAAAGCTCTCGGCTTCCTAGTACTGGAGTATATACGTGGTCATATCCTAAGCTTGCTTCTTTATCAACAATGTAACGCTCGATAATACGGCGGATTGTTGCACCTTTTGGTAACCAAAGCGGTAAGCCTTGTCCTACTTTTTGACTATTTGTAAATAGTTTCAACTCTTTACCTAATTTACGGTGATCACGCTCTTTCGCTTCTTCAAGCATACGCAAGTGCTCATCTAATTCTGCTTTTTTCACGAATGCAGTACCGTAAATACGTTGTAACATTTTATTGTCGCTATCGCCGCGCCAGTAAGCACCTGCAACGCTTAACAATTTAAATACTTTAATTTTCCCTGTAGATGGAAGGTGAACACCACGACAAAGGTCGAAGAATTCGCCTTGTTCATAAATTGAAATAACTGCATCTTCTGGAAGATCGTTAATCAATTCTAATTTCAGCTCATCGCCGATTTCTTCGTAACGACGAAGCGCTTCAGCACGTGGTACTTCATGGCGAACGATTTCTAAGTTCTCGTTCACAATCTTTTGCATTTCTTTTTCAATTTTTGAGAAGTCCTCAACTGTAATTGCTTCTTCCATATCGATATCGTAGTAGAAGCCGTTTTCAATTACTGGACCAATACCAAGCTTCACATCTTTATATAAACGTTTTAACGCTTGTGCTAAAAGATGGGCTGTTGAGTGGCGTAAAATGTGTAAGCCATCTTCAGAATCTAATGTAATGATTGAAACTGCACCATCTTCTTCAATTGGTGTACGAAGATCAATCATCTCATCATTTAATTTTCCAGCCACAGCTTTTTTCTTTAAGCCTGGGCTAATGGAAGCTGCGATTTCTTCAGTTGTTGTTCCTTTAGGAAACTCCTTCACAGCTCCATCAGGGAAAGTAATTTTAACTACATCTGCCATCACTGGTCACTCCTCTTTTTTTCAAAATAAAAAACACTCATCCCATAAAAAGGGACGAGTGTTGAATTCGTGGTTCCACCCTTGTTCCAATTAACCAAATCGTTAATTGCTCAAGTTCAACATAACGGTGTTGGCCGCTAGCAATTACTAGAAAAACGTTCACTGCTAAAGTTTAGAGGTGGTAAGTAATAAACCCGTACTAGGAAGCTCACACCCTAAGGCTTCCCTCTCTGAGAATCGTAGCAAATTACTCATGTCCTCATCATGACATTTCAATATATTTCATTTATGTAGGTAATTATATGCTCAAAAACTTAGAAAATCAAGGGCGTTCCTTTTATTTTTTAAATTTTTAACGTTGTGTTCAAATTCATGCAGTGCATATAATTGAACTCGTTCTTGAAATACATTTTGAAGGGTAACAATCATATTATGATCTTGTTCTTTCGTATACAAATAAATCACTTTTGGCGCAATAGAAAGAAGTGGTGCAATCACTTTCGTATCAATGTATACATCTTTTTGCTTAAATAATCCCTCATCTATATATTTCACCAATCTTTCTTGCTTTAAGCGCGCCCCTTTCTCATCATAAAAAATAAAACTTTCATCAAATACAAGATGTAGACAAGATAAGCGTGCCTTCCTGCTGCTTACTTGCTGCCGAAGCATCTCGATAAACATTTGATATTCCTGTTCCATTTTATATTCATCAATCGCCACCTCAGCAAGCCGCGCTACCATCTCCCGGTATGTACGAAGGCGAAAACGAACATACGATGAAAACGAAAATGACAACGGGTCACTTAGCCAACCTTTTAAAGAAGACACAATACGAGACTCGATTTTGTTACGTGTTAAATCACGAGCAATTCCTTTTCGCTTCCCCTTTAAAATCTCGTGTGCCATATGTAAAATTTGATGGCATTCTTCTTGTTCCTCATAAAAAAACTTCTCTTTCAAAATGGCACGAAGCCACTCATTTTGTTTTATATTTACAATAAAATAAAGAAGTACTGGTATTAGAACCTTCTCAATATAATATGACTCACATATCGGGATATGGATAACGACCTTTTGTTCATATAAATAAACACTCGTTTCTTTATACAATTCTTTCGTTCTCCCCATTAGTTGTTGATATACATACCCAGCATCATTTTTTTCTTCGAAGCAAATTTCAATCACTTTTGTCCCCCCTTTTATCCCTGCTCTAAAGGACAGTAATCTCCCAACTTAGAAATAAGTGAGACACAAATCCCATAAGAGTCCGATTCGTGAAGTCTCACTCTAGGCAGAAACAAATTCCCTATCGCTGAAGGCCTTCACTCGATATTTCTTGCTAATTTTATATATATTAAGTGTGGGAGAAAAAAATGATACAAGCTCGTATGAATTTTCAAAGTAATAACAAGTTTTTATTGTATAATTTAACTATAAAGATATTAAAAGGTGGGATTATACATGTATGAATACAAATTTATTAAAGTAGAATTAAAATCTGGTTTAGTGGAATATAAACCAAAAGAAGACTATCAACAAATTATTACCGAGCATGCCAAAGATGGATGGCGCTTCGTACAAATTTTCGCTCCTGGGACAAAGGGATATGGGCACGCTGGATATTTCGAGCTTATTTTTGAAAAGAAAGCAACACTATAAAAAAAAGAGCAAGCATAGCGCTTGCTCTTTACATATGACGACGATTCTTCCCGCCAATCGCAACTGGTTTCGCCAAATATTTAATACGTTCCATAATACGGGCCGCTTTCATTTCTTCTGCTTCTCCGCGCTGCGTATATGTTAGATGATGTTCTAACTCTTTAAACTCAAAGTTTGATGTAAAGAACGTCGGTAAGTTTTCCAACATGCGAAATTGTAAGATGGCACCGAGGACATCATCACGTACAAAGCTGGACATTGCTTCCGCCCCAATATCATCTAACATTAAGACTTGTACACGCTTCACAGCATCAATCTTTTCACCTATCGTGTTATTTTGCAGTGAACTTTTAATTTCCCGTAAAAATTCTGGTAAGTATACAATCATTGAACTTACCTTTTTTAAGGCTAATTCATTCGCAATCGCTCCTAAGAGATACGTTTTTCCTACACCAAATTTACCGTAGAGATATAAACCCTGTACTTTTTTCCCTGGTTCATACGCACTTAAAAATTCATTTGCTGCAGCAATCGCATCAATACGCGCATCTAAATCCGTTGGGTCTAAATTTTCCATAGAAGCCTTCAAAATATCACTTGGCATATAGACACTCTGCACTAACTTTTCATATTTCTTTCTCTCATCATAAGCTACTTTTCTCACACAACGATCATACTGAATATCAATCATCTTACCTTGAATAATCAATTTTGGCTCGTATCCTTGAATCATATTTTTACATGATTCTAAGTTCGGACAATCTGCGCATCCAACGCTTTGCCCAATATATTCATACAATTTCACTAGACTTCGTTCTATCATAGAAGTTGTTACTTCACCTTTATGTTCTTCAATGAACTCTTTCACACTCGGATGTGCCATAACTTCTGCTTTTAACACTTCATATCTATTTTTAAAATTTTCGTTTTTCATCAACTTTGTAAATGAATTTTGAATATGCTCCATTTTTTCACCTCAAAGAGCGTTCATTCTCTTCTACTAATCACGCTTATATTTTTTTAGTACTTCTTCTAGTCTCTTTCGTTCTTCTTCTAGCTTGCTTGGATTTTCTTTTGAACTTGCACGATCTTGCGATTGTTCTTTGGATTCTTCTTTCGCTTCTTCCTTAAGCCAATCCGGCACCATTTCTTTCCGTACTGGTTTCTTCAATGCACGACCTTTTTTCTTCGTCTCAGCCCATTCTTGATATTGGCGATTCTCTTCTTTTGCTAAAGACATCGCTTCCGACACTGTGCCTACCTTCTTCCTTGCCCAGTGTCCTGCAATCTTCTCAACATATGTTTTAGCAAGTTTCATATCAGAACGCAACATTACATAATAAATAAGTACGTTGACAACGCCTGGCGTCAACTTTTGATTCATCATCACTTCTTCGACAATTTGCAAATCCGCTTTTGTCGCTTCTGCTCCGCCCGAAATCTCTTTTAACAATTGTTTCGGTGAAATTTCTTCTAGCTGTTTTATGAGCATCTCTTCTTGCGTAGAGGGCTCTTTCTCTTTCATCGTACGTGCAGCGTGAGGTTGTACTCGTTCACTTAATACAGGAAGCGCTTGACCATTTTCAAATTGATACCAATCGCGTGCCCCTTTCCGAAGCCGTTCCATATCAATTGTTTGCATTTCTGTCATTGCGCCAAGGACAATATTTTGCATCGATAGCACATCAACACCATACACATAAGCCAGTGTGACGACACATTCACGTACTTGATCCGTAATCGATTTTCTTGGGACGAGTGTTGATAATCCTTCTACAAATAAAGAAAAATCAAAGAAATCATTCCAAAGCTTCGGAGCATTCCCCTTTGTATTGCCAGGCATGACCGTTGTATTTGGAATTCGAAGTTCTTCTTGCGCATGCTCAAATTGTCCTGGGTTAAACGAATCAAATACGTCATTAAAAGAGTGCGTAACATTTTCATATGCAGCAAAATCAAACGCTTCTTCTAAGAAATATTGCTTTACCTGATTGTATTTCGTTCTGCTTAACCTGTTGTATAAGAAGATACTTAAGACGATATCATCAAAAAATTGTTTTGGAGACAATGGTGGCTGGAGTTCATATATAAACATTCTAATGTCTTTTTCTTTTTTTATATATACGTTTAAAAGACCAATTGCTTCTAATTTCACTCGCTCCTCATACACTTCAGGAAGCTGCATTTGCATTGTGACCATAAGAGAGTGATGCGTATTCTCTTTTCCAAACACACGATCTTGTTCTAGCTCTCCCCACAGCGTCATGTATAAGCTAAAAGCTCTGCTACCTACTAACGGCTGGTATAACATCGTTAATACTTTCCGATCGTAGCTATGCAGCAATCCCTTTGCACTTACTTTATAACGATCAATTGGCAATAGCTCCATCCATGACTGTTTTTCCATCCTTGCAATTCCTTTCTTTTATCCATTCTAACTCATGCTTTATCACGTTCTACCTATATAATTTCTTAGTGAAAAAGAGCTATTAGCTTGCGCCTCTAGCTCTCTTATCCCGTTATTTGCAGGTTACATTCTTCTATCATTTCAAAGTAAAGTAATGAAAAGAAAAAGCGCGATTACAGATTATAACTGCGCTCTATTCTCTCTCTTTTTGCAGTATATCTTTTAATTCTTCAATGAATACATTTAAATCTTTAAATTGACGGTATACGGAAGCAAAACGTACATAAGCAACATCATCGATATCTCGCAAAGCTTCCATCACGATCTCACCAATCATATCACTTTTCACTTCTGATATACCTAAATTACGAAGTTCACGCTCTACATTTTGCGTTACTTCTTCTAATTGTTTTAAGGATACAGGTCTTTTTTCGCACGCTTTAATTAATCCACGTAAAATCTTTTCTTTATTAAACTCTTCTCGTGTTCCTTCTTTTTTTACAACAATAAGAGGTGGCTCTTCCACTCGTTCAAATGTCGTAAATCGATGTAAGCAACTTTCACACTCTCTCCTTCTTCGAATAGAGCGTCCCTCATCTACTGGACGTGAATCCAACACTCTCGTGCCATTATGAAAACAGGATGGACAACGCAACTCATTCACTCCCTTACAAAGTAATCTGTACTCTCTTCCATTCACCTACACGTAAATATATATACAATATTATATAACCTATTTGTCTGCGCTTACCACTTTAAGCCGATACTTACGATCATTTTATCCCTCTTTAACGGGTAATGATATTCCCACCTCAACATTCGGCGAAAACAAAAAACTCGTACGGGAGATAAACTGCCCGTAAAAGCCCGATTGGTGCGGGCTAGCCATCAATGAAAAAATAGCTGATAGAAGTTTTACTTTATATAAACTAAAAAAGAGGTGCATTATACACCTCTTTACATTTTAAATCAATTATGTTCTTTTTTAAAGAGCTTTTGTTTCTCTATGCTTAATTTCGAAGCTACCTGTGCCTCGAGGAAGCTCGATGCTCTCTCGCGTTTTCGCATTTAAACCTTCTGCAATATATTCTGCAGCAACATTTGGATCAATACGATCCCCGCAAGTATAAACATCAATACTCGCATAGCCGTGTTCTGGAAAACTGTGAATTGTTAAGTGTGATTCTGAAATAATTACCACTCCACTTACACCCTGTGGTGCAAACTTATGGAAGGCAACCTCACGCACTTCAGCACCAGCTCTTAGTGCTGCATCCACAAATAATTGTTCAATAAACGGCATATCATTAAGCTTGTCGAAATCGCAATCCCAAAGTTCAGCGATTACGTGACGACCCATCGTGTCCATAGTATCCATTCTACAGTTCCCCCTTGTAAATTTAATTCTAACTGTTCGAATTGAAAACTAATTTGCAATTTGGCTTGCTCCACTACCACGGGGGAAAGTTAGTCCAGAGAGGTCCTAACCCTTTAAGTAGTGACTACGTACCTCAGCTCTTAAGTTTACGAGTGTTAGTATACTTTGTTTATTTTCATTTTGCAACAACAGTTTTTTCGATTTTTTGTCATATTCTCTTCTTTACTTTTCCCCAAAAAAAATAAAAGATTCGCAAATACAGTAATCACAATGTTTCTAAGTATGTATCACTTAAAAAATTATATTTGTGTAATTTTTTCCCTTTTCAGAAAAAAATAAAAAGAAGGCAAGCAATCGCTTGCCCTCTCCCTTTTTCACTTAAATATGTTGTACGTTTTCTTGTTTTGCTAATTCGCTAACAACTAACTTTACAAGATCAACAACACGGCGAGAGTAACCCCACTCGTTATCATACCAAGCAAGTACTTTCACTTTGCGTTCGCCCATTACCATTGTGGATAAACCATCAATGATAGCTGAATGCGTATTTGTATTAAAGTCGATGGAAACTAAAGGTTCTTCGCTGAACTCTACAATTCCTTTCATTGCACCGTTTGCAACAGTTTTAAACGCTTCATTAATCTCTTCAACTGTTACATCACGTTTCACATCTACTACTAAATCAACAAGAGACACGTTTGGTGTTGGAACACGAAGTGCCATACCATGAAGTTTTCCGTTTAAATGTGGAAGAACTTTTGCTAGCGCTTTCGCAGCACCTGTTGTTGTAGGAATAATAGACTGTCCACAAGCACGTGCTCTTCTTAAATCTTTATGTGGGTTATCAATATTTTTTTGGTCATTTGTATAAGCGTGAACAGTTGTCATTAAACCGTTTTCAATTCCGAACTGCTCATCTAACACCTTAGCAACAGGCGCTAAACAGTTTGTTGTACAAGATGCGTTGGAAATAACTGTATGTTTTGTGATATCTAATTGATCTTCATTTACACCAACTACAATTGTTACATCTTCATTTTTACCAGGTGCTGTTAAAATAACTTTTTTCGCCCCAGCTTCTACATGAAGAATCGCTTTTTCTTTTGCATTAAATTTGCCAGTTGCTTCAATTACAACTTCAACATCTAATTCTTTCCAAGGCAATTCTTTTGGATCGCGGTTGTTTAGAAGGCGAATCATTTTCCCATCTACTAATAAATGATCTTCAAATGCTTCTACTGTTCCGTCAAACTTGCCATGAGTTGTATCATACTTGATTAAATGCGCTAATGTTTCTGATGGATAGCTTGCATTGATTGCTACAATTTCGAATGCGCTTTCTTTTATTGCTTGACGAAATACCATTCTACCAATACGTCCAAATCCATTAATTGCCACACGAGTCATAATATGTTATCCCCCTTGAATGCGTTATACTAATCATCTCTAATCCCAATAATAGTATAACACAAAAAGAAGATATGTCACTAAGCATTTTTATTAATTTCACAATTTTTTAGTTAATAATGTTCCATTCCTTTAAAATGCGTTGTAATTGTGCTTTTGTTTCAGTAATTGTGCCATCATTATGAATGATTTTATCAGCCAATGTTACCTTTTCTATTAAAGGCATTTGGGAATCAATACGCGCCTTCGCTTCCTCTTCTGAAAAACCATTTCGTTTCATTAAACGTTCTAACTGCGTACTAGGCGCAACAGCTACAACTAAAATTTGATCAACAAGATTCGTTAGCTTACTTTCAAATAAAAGCGGAATATCCAGCACAACCGCTTGCATCCCTTCCTTTATGTACATATCCTTTTGATCATTCATTTCTTTACGAACAGCTGGATGAACAATTCCATTTAACTGCAATCGTTTTTCCTCATTATGAAATACAATACTTCCAAGTTTCGGACGATCAAGCTCCCCATCCGCTTGCAATATCTCTTCCCCAAACACCTCTGCAATTTTGTTATATGCCGGTTTCCCTTGTTCTACAACTTCTCTTGCAATAATATCTGCATCAATCACAGGAATGCTTAGTTCACGAAACATTTGTGAAACCGTACTTTTTCCGCTTGCAATGCCTCCCGTTAATCCAATTACAACTGTCATCATTCTTCCTCCTCAACAATAAAGGCGTGAAACTTATGTTCCACGCCTTCTACATTTTCCAAATTCCAATAATAATGAGTAAAATCCCAGGCAGGAAAGTGAATTTTTGTAACCATCGCATACTTGATAAAACTGTGCCAAGCTTCATTCCAATAAATAAGAACAAAGAACTCATAATCGCAACTGATATCGCCATCATTGCAGGGGCATATCCTAGTAAAGATGCACCTATTCCAGCTCCAAACGAATCTACCGACAGAGCAATACCAAGAAGTAAAGCCTCTCCTCCAGAGATTGTGCCCGATTTATCAAAATCAGCGACAGTTGGTTTCCTTAAAATTTGAATGACTAATCCAAGCGAAGCAATTTCTAATTTCCAAATTTTCTCTTCTTGCTGCGGTTCCTCTTTTTTATCACCTTTAAAAAATTGATATAATACCCACACACCAATACCAACGAGAACAAGCCCACCGATGCGCGTCGCAATAACAGGTGAAAATACTTTAGCAATCATATGTCCAATCCCCATTGAAGCAAGCATCACAGCTGCCGAACATACCCCAATGATTATGATTGATTTTAACGGAATCCGCACGCTTCTTAGTCCATAAGTAAGCCCTACACTACAACTATCTAAACTTAATGTAAAAGCTAATAAAACAAGAGAAAAATAAAGGTACATCGGTAAGCTCCTTCCCTATACACAGCTTTGCTGTATGTATATGACAAATGCCTATCCGATGTTATTAGAAAATCGCTTTCTTAGCTTCTAGGCTGACAAGTTGGACAATAATGTGTGCCGCGTCCACCGACAACTGTTTTTTCAATTACAGTACCACAGGTTACGCACGGTTCACCTTTTCTTCCATACACATTCAACAGCTCTTGAAACGAACCGATTTGGCCTTGTGAATTTATATACGTCCGAATGGTACTTCCACCGCGTTCAACTGCTTCTCTTAATGTTGTAACGGTTGCCTCATGAATCTTTTCTATTTCAGCCTTCGTTAAAGATGAAGCTTCTCGTTCCGGGTAAATCCCAGAACGGAACAATACTTCATCTACATATATATTACCAAGCCCAACTAAAAGACGTTGGTCTAGCAATACAACTTTTATTTTACGATTTGTTTTTTGCAATCTTTCTTGTAAATATCCTGGCGTCAATTCAACGTCAAATGGCTCTGGTCCTAAATCAGCGAGCGGCATTTGTTCAAATTCTTCACCTTTTTTAAAGAGGTGCATCGTACCAAACTTTCTCACATCTTTATAGTGCAACTCCGTACCATCTGTAAACTGAAAACGCACATGCGTATGTTTATCTACCGGCTCATCACCTTTATGAAGTAAATATTTCCCCTCCATACGTAAATGTGAAACAATCACATACTTTGTTACATAAAGAAGTAAAAACTTACCTCTTCGCTCAATTCGTTCGATCGTTTCACCTCGCAACATTTCCTTAAAGAGTTCTGCATCATCTGGTCGTTTTACTAATTTTGGATATGTTACAATCACATCTTTAATTGTTTTTCCTGTTACAAGATTTTCAAGCGTCCTTCTAACATTTTCAACCTCTGGTAATTCAGGCATTTCATCACTTCCTTATTTTGCGTCATACCAAGTTGGACCGTAAGAGTAATCAACTTTCAGCGGAACTGCAAGTTCAATCGCATGTTCCATCACTTCAGGTACAAGCTTCTCTAGTTTCTCTACTTCTTCTTTTGGCACTTCAAAGATTAATTCATCATGTACTTGCAGAAGAAGACGCGCTTGTAATCCTTCTTCTTCTAAACGATCTGCCATAATAATCATCGCTTTTTTAATAATATCTGCCGCACTGCCTTGAATTGGTGTATTCATTGCAGTACGCTCTGCAAAACTGCGTAAATTAAAGTTACGGCTCGTAATTTCTGGAATATAGCGGCGACGATTTAATAATGTAGAAACGTACCCTTTTTGCTTTGCTTCTTGTACAATCTCATCCATATATTCTTTCACACCAGGGAAGCTAGCGAAATACTTTTCAATAAATTCTCCTGCTGCTTTTCGTGTAATTCCTAAGTTTTGTGAAAGTCCATAATCACTAATGCCGTATACAATTCCGAAGTTAACTGCTTTCGCTTGACGTCTCATGTTCGATGTTACTTCATCTTTCCCAACGCCAAATACGTCCATTGCCGTTTTCGTATGAATATCCATATCATGCTGGAACGCTTCTACTAACCCTTTGTCTTTTGCAATATGCGCCAGCACACGTAATTCGATTTGCGAATAATCGGCTGCATACATAACCCATCCTTCTTTTGAAGGAACGAACGCTTGGCGAATCTTTCTTCCTTCTTCTAAACGGATCGGGATATTTTGTAAGTTCGGATCTGTAGAACTTAATCGGCCTGTTTGCGTTAACACTTGATTAAAGCGAGTATGAATTTTAGAAGAATCTTCATGAACAACTTTTAACAATCCTTCAATATACGTCGAATTTAATTTTCCTAATTGACGATAGTGTAGAATCTTAGGAATGATTTCATGATGGTCCATCAGCTTGTCCAATACGTCAGCTGATGTAGAATATCCTGTTTTCGTCTTTTTTATAACTGGCAAGTTTAAGGTTTCAAATAGGACAACACCTAGCTGCTTTGGTGAGTTAATATTAAACTTTGTTCCTGCAAGCTCATAAATCTCTTGTTCCATTTCCTTGAGTCTTCCAGCAAGCTCATCTCCCATATTACGCAAGCGCTCTGTATCAACCATAACACCTTTTACTTCCATTTCAGCTAACACGCGAGCAAGTGGCATTTCGAGCTCTGTAAACAGTTCATACTGTTCATTTTTTTCTAGTTCCTCTACAAATGTTTGTTGCACCTCATATAATACATGAACCTTACGAGCTACGTGTTCTGCCACTATATCTTGCTCTGGAACCGCACGTTTTGCCCCTTTTCCGTATACTTCTTCATCCGATTTAACAGCATGCGTTTCTTTCATTTTCGCTACGGTACGGAAATCTTTATCTGTATCAGCTGGATCAAGTAAATAAGCGGCAATTAGTAAATCAAAGTCGATCCCTCGAATCTCTACATCTTTCCACTTTAGCGCAACAATTGCGCGTTTTGCATCAAATGTATACTTTCTCATTTCATCATTTGCAAGCCACTTCGTAAAAGCTTCAGATTGAAGCGCAACATCTGATGGAATGAAATAACAACCATTTTCATTTTGAATACCAAATCCTTGAATGTCGGCTTTATGATAATTTTCTTCTTGTACTTCCACGATGATTGCACTATCTTGCTGAAGCATTTCTTCTGTGACTTCCTCAGCAATATCAAATGAAATATCATCTAGTTCAGCTGGAGCTGTTTCTATAGGAGTAGCACCAAGTTTATTTAATAGAGAAGTAAACCCTAAATTCTCGAACATCGGGATAACGTCGCTTGCTTCATATCCTTTATATTCAATATCATCTACATGTACTGTAATCGGGGCATCAGTAATAATCGTTGCAAGCTCTTTACTCATAAGTGCCTGCTCTTTATTTTCTTCTAATTTTTCTTTTAATTTCTTTCCGCTCACTTTGTCTAGGTTTTCATACACAGCTTCTACCGTTTCAAATTGCGTTAACAATTTAATCGCCGTCTTCTCACCAACACCCGGTACACCAGGAATATTATCAGATTGGTCTCCCATTAAACCTTTCATATCAATAATTTGTTTTGGTGATAAACTATATTTTTCAAATAGAGCTTCTTTCGTATATTCGTCTACCTCTGTAATTCCTTTACGCGGAATGCATACAAGCGTGTTATCAGAAACAAGCTGTAGTAAATCTTTATCTCCAGAAATCACTTTAACATGAGCACCTTGTTCACTCGCTTCTTTCGCTAGCGTACCCATAATATCATCCGCTTCATAGTCCTCTAATTCATAGCGCGGTACATGAAACGCGTCTAACAGTTCGCGAATAAACGGGAATTGCTCTGAAAGCTCAGGTGGCGTTTTTTGACGACCTCCCTTATATTCACTAAATGTCTTATGACGGAATGTTGTTTTACCTGCATCAAATGCGACAAGCATATGCGTTGGCTTTTCTTCTTCTAATATTCTCATTAGCATCATCGTAAAACCATAAATTGCGTTCGTATGTATACCTTTGTCGTTATTTAAAAGCGGCAGTGCAAAGAAAGCACGATACGCGATATTATTCCCATCGACTAATACAACCTTTTTCTCCAAATTGGAAACCTCCCATACAAATTTAAAACGATTTTTCATATAGAAAAAAACCGTTCTTTCCTTCTCTCTATATTAACATGACTCAGAGAGAGAAGAAAAATAACGGTTTTTCCTATTACATATATTTTTAGACATATACATGAACATGCTACATTTTACAAAAAGGGAAGTGACGAGAACAGAGCACCTATTCTCGTCCCAATTTACTCCTTGGATGAAGGGGTTTTCATGTATTATATTAACAGAGCTTTATTAATATTTGATGAAGCCATTGTTAATATAATGTAAATATCCATCATCTAAGATATACTTCCCATTATCCCTACTGCAATTTAGCTTTTTTGCAAAGCTACTGTAAATGTCGTTCCTACACCTACTTCACTTTCTACTGTAATCGTTCCGTGGTGAGCCTCAACTAAATGTTTAACAATAGATAATCCAAGTCCTGTTCCGCCCGTATTTCGACTTCTTGCTTTATCTACACGATAAAAACGTTCAAAAATACGCGGAATTTCTTCATTACTAATCCCGATTCCTGTATCAGATACTTTTATATATGCACTATGATCATCTTCAAATAATGTAACAGAGACTGTACCTCCAGAAGGTGTATATACAATCGCATTATTAATTAAATTAATGAAGATTTGCTTCAATCGACTAGAGTCCCCGATAACAGAAACTGGTTTGTTTACGTCCACTTGTAAAACAATTTCTTTATCTTGTGACTTTTTATCTAACACCATTTGAATTTCTTCAAGTAACCCCTTTATATCAACAGTGCCCATATTTAATTTAAAGCCTTGCTGCTCAATCTTCGACAAGTCTAATAAATCTTCAATTAAACCTTGCATACGCTCGCTTTCTTTTAAAATAATATGTAAGAAATGCTCGCAAAACTGTTGATTTTCCATCGCTCCATCAAGCAGTGTTTCAGAAAATCCTTTAATAGAAGTAATCGGTGTCTTCAGTTCATGAGAAACATTCGCTAAAAAGTCTTTTCGCATTTGCTCTAGTTTCTTTAATTCTGTAATGTCATGGAATACGAGAACAATTCCTTTCCACTCATGGTTCGTCCCAATAATCGGCGCGCCATATACTTCAAAATGCTTTCGTTCAATTCCAAGCGGCAATAAGACTTGTTTACGCACTTTCACTTCTGTCATGAAAATTTCTTCTACAAGTTCAATAATTTCTGTATGATGAAATGATTCATAATATAAGCGATCTAAATACTCTTCATCTGTTACATGAAAAATTTCCTTATAGGAACGGTTTACAAGGCTGATATAGCCCCGGCTATCAATTAAAATCATACCGCTTCCCATATTTTCAATAAGTGTATGTAAACGATCTTGTTGCATTTCTTGTTCTAACGTCATCTCTTGTAAATTGCGAGCTAAAATATTCATGGCCTTGCTTAGCATCCCTGTTTCATCTGAATGACTTTCATAAGCACGTGCCTTATAATTCCCCTTCGCTAATTCAATCGCTACTTTCGTAACAGATTCAATTGGGCGGATATATTGCCCTGTAATTTTCACCCCAAGAAAAACAACAATGAGACAAGCAATTACAAATCCTATAATTAATAGTGCCCATGTTTTTTGATGGACATCTTTCAAAGGTTCAATTGTACTTTTTACAAGTAGATATCCTTGTTTTCCTTGCGTGTCTTTGATAAACACCGCATGATAAAATACATTCTTCTGATTTGTTTCCTTCGTAATCACTCTATTTTTTTGTTTTGCGGTTTCAGAGGAAAGCGCTTCAATCGCTGCCTGATCGAACACAACGTGCTTGCTTTTACTATATTGAACCTTCTTTTCTTCATCGGTAAATAGAATGGACATAGGCATTTGCTCTTCTAACTTTTCAAATATATTCGGTTCTTTTAAAACCTTATCAATCCCTTCTGCCTCTACTAATAAAGCGACGTACCGCGTCTCTTTTACCATTCTCTCCTTGACATGATCAATATAATAGTTCTCAAACACCGCTTCTAGCAATACCCCTAGTCCAAATAGAATAAAAATAATAAGAGAAACAAATGTAAAAAGAAGCCTGGAGCGAAATTTATTCATCCACTTTTGGCTCCTCTAATTTATAACCTAACCCACGAATTGTTTTAATGTATGCTGGTTTTTTCGTATTCTGTTCAATTTTATCTCGCAAATGGCTAATATGGACATCAACAATTCTTGTATCACCAGCAAAATCATAATTCCATACAGCACTTAATAACTGATCACGTGTTAACACACGGCCTTTATTCCTTGCAAGATAAACAAGTAATTCAAATTCTTTCGGCGTTAGTTCTAACTTTCCTCCTCGGAAATACGCCTCATAAAATTCTGGTAAAATCTTTAAATCAGCAATTGTTATGTTATTTTCATCTGGTACTTCCTGAACTTGTTCCTCCTGTAGTTTTGTGCGGCGTAAAATTGCCTTTACACGAGCAACAACTTCCCTTGGGCTAAACGGCTTTGTCATATAATCATCCGCCCCAAGTTCAAGACCTAGTACTTTATCAAATTCATCATCTTTTGCAGTTAACATTAAAATAGGTGTCATAATGCGCTGCAAACGTAATTCTTTGCACACTTCCATGCCATCCATCTTTGGAAGCATTAAATCTAATATAATCAGATCCGGACGTTCCGTTGTTGCCTTCTGAAGTGCTGCTTCACCGTCCATCGCTGTTATGACTTCAAATCCAGCTTGCTGTAAATTAAATTCAATTAAAGTTAAGATAAACTCCTCATCATCAACGACTAAAATTCGATTGCTCATTCTCTTCCTCCAAGTAATAGACTTGAAACCTTCTTCATCCTAGTATTTACCCCGTTATTCTCATCATACTAGAAAACAATGCCCCTCTCAACAGAATTGTCCGTTCACGAATCGTGATTGTGCTATAGTTGTAAAGTGAAGCTTTAATCAATGTGGTTTTTCTCCATCCCCCACTAATTATTAACCCTTACCAATCGGGCTTTTACGAACCGTTCATCTCCGACCTAACTTCTTTTGAGGCGGGAGTGTTACTGTCCGTAAATAGCGTGCTAAAAGAGAATTACATATCTAATAGAAAATAATGATAGAAAGTGAAGGGATATATTTATGTTGAAAGCAGGACTTATTTTCATTCTTGCAGGGCTAGCTGAAATTGGCGGTGGATATCTCATCTGGAAATGGCTAAGAGAAGGTAGCTCTATCGGATTTGGTCTAGTCGGTGGCATTATTTTATGTTTATATGGTGTGATCGCCACATTCCAAGTATTTGCTAGCTTCGGACGCGTATACGCAGCTTACGGCGGTGTATTTATTGTGATGAGTTTATTATGGGGATGGATGGTCGATAAGAAAACACCAGATGTATTTGACTGGGCTGGAGCTGCCGTCTGCCTAGTTGGTGTGTTCATTATTCTTTGGCCCCGCGGGTAAAAATATATATACATCAATTAAAAAAAACGACATACACCCTATTTTTAGGTGGAAGAGAGCATCTGACCATGCATAGGAGCGGTCAGATGCTCTCTTCCACATGCGAGGTAAAAACAGAAAGAGCAAACGAGTGTAGGTTACTTTTCATTCTGCATAGCAGGGGTTTAGATGTCGAAACATTAAAACGGATTTATATAGATACCCATTTTTTGTGATTCGTTTTACTTTCGGATTCTCAAACTGGGATACACTAAAAACAAGCTTCTCTAATTTCTCAGAAGGGTTCGCAGAAGGATTTTTCAATTAAGTAACACTTTGGCTCGATAATATTCAAAAAAGTGCTACCATGTTGCCTAATAGGCATATGGTTAGCACTTTTTTCATATCATTTACCGTTCAAACTTCGTAGTGAGTCATTAAAAATTATCTAACGCTTTTTCTAAAATAGAAGCTGATTTATAAGGAGGCGCTACCGTTAATACACCTTTTACAACTACTTCCTCTTTTTCATCATAAGCAAATACACGCATATCAATCGTATGCTCCTCTTTTGAAACTGCCACAACTTCAAGCTGAATTTGCAATGTTTCATAATGGTAAACAGGCTTCACAAAAGTAAGATCCTTCCTAATAACATGACTCCCTGGACCCGGCAAGTATTTTGTAACCGCTGTTGTAATCATACCCGTTAACATAATGCTCGGCACAATTGGTTGTTCATACGGGGTTTGGGATGCGTAATCATGCTGGATATATAATGGATTTGAATCATTTGTTAATCCTAAATACAATAACAAATCTTTATCCTCAATTTTTTCAGTGATAGATAATTTCTCTCCTACTGCAATCTCATCCATTCGACGACCAATTTGAACTTTTTTCTTTAACATGCTACATTCCCCCCGAATTTTACTTTATTATCCTACCAAAAGCGATATATTATCCGAAGCGCTGCTATAATGAGGGCAAGGTATATTACAATCTGCGTTTCCATCATAGGATACAATTTATGATAGCGTTTTCATATTATTTCAAAAAAATAATCTATTAAATAGTAGAAAAAGATTCGGAGCCCCGAATCTTTTTCTTAATATATCTTTTTGTATTAAACAAGAATCTTCATAACGTTACGTACAGATTCTACTGAACGATCTAACGCTTCTTTTTCTTCTTGGCGAAGTTCTAATTCAATAATTTTTTCAATTCCGTTACCACCTAGAATTACTGGTACACCTAGGTAAAGATCACTATAGCCATATTCACCTTCAAGGTATGCGATAGCTGGTAACACACGACGTTGATCTTTTAAGATCGCTTCAGTCATCTCAACTAGAGAAGCAGCTGGTGCGTAATATGCACTACCATTTCCTAGTAAGCTTACAATCTCACCGCCACCTTTACGTGTACGTTCTACGATTGCTTCTAAGCGATCTTTAGGAATTAATGTTTCTAATGGAATACCGCCTGCATAAGAATAACGAACAAGAGGTACCATGTCATCACCGTGACCACCAAGAACGAATCCTGTAATATCTTTTACAGAAAGGTTTAATTCTTGTGCGATAAATGTACGGAAACGAGCTGTATCTAATACACCTGATTGACCGATAACACGTTCTTTCGGGAATCCTGCTTCTTTAAATACAGAGTATGTCATTGCGTCAACTGGATTTGTTAACACAACAATAATTGCGTTTGGTGAATGTTTTGCAATATCTTGTGTAATACTTTTCATAATTTTAGAGTTTGTCGCTACTAAATCATCACGGCTCATACCCGGTTTACGTGCAATACCTGCTGTAATAACAACAACGTCAGAATCAGCAGTATCTGCGTAATCAGATGTGCCGATAATGTTAGCATCAAAACCTTGTACTGGGCTTGCTTCTAACATATCTAACGCTTTCCCTTTTGTTGGATTTTCCAGTTGTGGAATGTCCACTAATACAACATCTGCAAGCTCTTTTTGAGCTAATAAGAACGCTGTTGTTGCTCCTGTAAATCCCGCACCGATGACTGATACTTTTTTGCGTTTGATTGTCATAATTTCTCCCCCAATTTGATTATGCGTTTTTGATTGCTGCTACATCCATATTGTTAATAAGCGCATCCGCAAATTCAGAACATTTCACTTCTGTTGCACCATCCATTAGACGAGCGAAGTCATATGTTACTACTTTTGAAGCAATTGTATTTTCCACTGAAGCAGTTACTAAGTTCGCAGCTTCATTCCAACCTAAATGTTCTAATAATAATACCCCTGAAAGAAGAACAGAAGATGGATTTACTTTATCTAAACCTGCATATTTCGGAGCTGTACCATGTGTAGCTTCGAAAATAGCATGTCCAGTAACATAGTTAATGTTTGCACCAGGTGCAATACCAATGCCACCTACTTGTGCTGCAAGTGCATCAGAAATATAATCGCCATTTAAGTTCATTGTCGCAACAACATCAAACTCACGTGGACGTGTTAAGATTTGTTGTAAGAAGATATCTGCAATAGAATCTTTTACGATGATTTTGCCAGCCGCTTCAGCTTCTGCCATCGCTTTATTCGCTGCATCTTTACCGTCTTTTTCAACAATGCGATCATATTCAGCCCAAGTAAATACTTTATCGCCAAATTCTTGTTCCGCAACTTCATAACCCCAGTTTTTGAAAGCACCTTCTGTAAATTTCATAATGTTTCCTTTATGAACGATTGTAACAGAAGAACGTTTTTCGTTAATTGCATATTGAATTGCAGCACGAACAAGACGCTTTGTCCCTTCTTCTGAAATTGGTTTAATACCAATTCCTGATGTTTCTGGGAAGCGAATTTTATTTACACCCATTGTTTCTTTTAAGAACTCAAGCACTTTTTGTGCTTCTGGAGATCCTTGTGCATATTCAATACCAGCATAAATGTCTTCTGTATTTTCACGGAAAATAACCATATCAGTATCTTCCGGACGTTTTACAGGTGAAGGAACACCTTCAAAATAACGAACTGGACGTAAACATACATATAAATCTAATTCTTGACGAAGCGCTACGTTTAGAGAACGAATACCACCGCCAACAGGAGTTGTAAGCGGGCCTTTAATTGCGATTAAATATTCGCGAATTAGATTCAATGTCTCTTCTGGTAACCATTCGCCTGTTTGGTTGAATGCCTTTTCTCCTGCAAGCACTTCTTTCCAAACGATTTTCTTCTCACCGTCATAAGCTTTTTCAACAGCCGCTTCTAATACACGAGATGCAGCCGCCCAAATATCTGGTCCAATTCCATCTCCTTCAATGAACGGAATAATCGGATTGTTTGGTACATTCATAACACCATTCGTTACAGTAATTTTTTCTCCTGTCATCTGTGATAACCCCCATGTTTGAAATTTCATATGTGTGAAACTGAGGGAATAACCCCTCAGTTCAAACCGTTAGTCAAATTAAAATATTCTAACCATTACATCTTCACGAAAAAATCAGACTTTTGAAAGCGTATTTACACTATCAAGATAGTGTTTTTTACTTATCGTTGCGCTAATGGAACGTATTTTTGATGCGTCGGTCCATTATAGTCAGCACGCGGACGGATTAAGCGGTTATTTTCATATTGTTCTAGAATATGAGCTAACCATCCTGACATACGGCTAACTGCAAAGATTGGTGTAAATAAATCATGGTCAATTCCTAAACAATGGTATACAGAAGCAGAATAGAAATCGACATTTGGTGGAAGACGTTTTTCTTTTGTTACGATGTCTTCGATTTTGATAGACATATTATACCATTTTTCTTCCCCTAAAAGCTCGCATAATCTCTTAGACATTTCACGTAAATGTTTTGCACGTGGATCACCATGCTCATACACGCGGTGACCGAATCCCATAATCTTCACTTTATTTTGAAGCGCATTATGAATATAGGACTCTACATTCTCTTCATCACCAATTTCTGTTAACATCTTCATTACATTTTCATTTGCCCCGCCGTGAAGAGGCCCTTTTAACGCACCGATTGCTGCTGTAATACCAGAATATACATCTGAAAGTGTAGCAACACAAACGCGCGCTGTAAATGTAGAAGCATTTAATTCATGATCTGCATGAAGCACAAGCGCTTTATCAAAAGCTTCAATTTCTACTTCATTTGGTTCGCGATCATTTAACATATATAAAAAGTTTGCAGCTAATGATAAATCTTTTCGTGGCTCAACAACTTCTAAACCTTTGCGAATTCTTGCATATGCCGCAACAAGAGTTCCTACTTGAGCCTGTAATTTAACCGCTTTCAAATAATTGGACTTTTCATCCATTACTTCAGCGCTCTCATCGTATAATGATAACATGGAAATCGCTGTTCGTAAAACAGACATTGGATGCGCAATCTTTAAATCTACTTGTTTTAAATATGTTAAAATCTCACTCGGAACTTCAAAATATTGGGATAAAGTTTCTTTGAACTCCGTTAACTCCTCTTCGTTAGGAAGCTTGCGGTGCCATAATAAGTATACTACTTCTTCAAATGTAGCATTCTCCGCTAAATCATCAATATTATACCCCACATACGTTAATGTATCATCAATAATTGAACTCACGGATGATGTTGTTGCTACTACCCCTTCTAAACCTCGAATAACAGTCATGACATTCTCTCCTTTTTCTGAAAATTCTCCCAACCTTGTATTCACTTGCTCCCCTTCTGAATTATGAGCGCTCGTTCACTCTTTAGGCAAGCAAAATGCACGATCATGCAAATTTGTTGTGATGCTCCCATCATGTAGTTCCACTGCCTTTTGTAAAGCATGAGCGTGAGTTTCTCTCCGAATCCTCACGCCTAGAACAACAGATGGTGAGGAAAACTAGTTTCGAAGAGTTTATGATAAAAACAACATAAAACAATATCAGTAAAAAATTGTTTTATGTTGTTTTTATTTTATCTGGTGTAAGTCTTCGCTGCTATGTAACCTTGTAAAAAGTTTTTCTAGCTCTATTATATACAATTATCTGACTTTTGTGAATGGAAAGAATTCAAAAAATTTATATTACTATAAAATTTTTTATTTAAACATCTGTATAATGTTCATCACAGCATAGGCAATTCCAGCTCCGATTAACGGTCCTACAGCGACTCCATTAAATAATGCAACTGCAATAATAGTCCCAAATACGAGAGCAGTTGTAATATGAGGATCGCTCGCTAATAACTGCACACCACCCTTTGCCAAAAGAGCAACCGCTATCCCTGAAGCTAATGCAATCCATGCATAATAAGATTTAGTTGCTTCCCCCAGCTGCTTAAAGCCGATTTCACCTGTAGCGATTGGAACAAGAACGGCAATTGTAATAACCGTTACCCCAAGATTAATTCCTTTCGTTTGTAAATATGGAAGAAGCTTATCTCCTAAAAACGTCCACTTTAATAAAAATAAAACACTAACAGCTACTGTAAGTGATTGATTTTTAGCAATAAGTCCAATAATAAGTAGTATGAATAAAAATAAAGTTGATTGACTAATCATGATTGCACTTCCTTTCTGAAAATAATGAACCTGTTTCCAAACAAAATTACCGTTAAACACATCGTTATACAGGTGATAGAGCGACGTATTTGTTCATTGCTATAAATTAGTCAGTAAATAATAACAGATCACAAACAGAACTTTTATATTTTAAAACTCAAACCAGAATGAAATATTTACACTGACCGTGAAAACAGATTACTCTCCTTTCTTTTCTGATAAGAAACAGGTAAAATAAAAAGGAGATAAAGTGAGGTTCTTTCCACACAGAAAAAAGAACATCCTTGCTGTTGGTTAGCCCTCACCATCAGGCTTTTACGAGCACATGGTTTCACCGCTTAAGGTGTGTCATAACGCCCGCAAATAGCAGGATAAATCCATCATTCCACTATAACATATTACAATTTGGAATGGGAGGTCAGCACCTTTGAATCGAAACTCACTGTACATCTTATTACGACTTATTACGGTCATTGTAGCAACAGTAATTGGATTTTATGCCCTTCTATATGTTTTAGGTCTTATATACCCTTTTATCATCGCCTTAGCATTTGCTTATTTGATCAATCCAGTCGTCAATTTTCTCAATCAAAAACTACAATTCCCTCGTGCATTAGCGGTACTCATCAGTTTAATTCTCGTGTTCGGTGCCATCGTTGGACTCGTTACATACCTTGTGACAGAAGCGATTTCTGCCACAACCTACTTGCTACAAGTTGTTACTGACAAGTTTCCAACCATCTTCCAATATGCACAACAATTTGCACTTAATAATATTATGCCTCTCTATGATGATTTAATTTCTAAATTTAATCATCTCGGGGAATCACAGCAATTTACAATTACACAAAACATTCAAAACCTAGGAACAGACGCTACAAAACAAATGAAAGAACTATTAACCGCTATTATTAGTGGATTAACCAATTTTATCAGCGCACTTCCAAGAACTTTAACTGTCCTTGTTTTCGTCTTATTAGCAACTTTCTTTATTAGTTTCGATTGGCATAAACTAGCTCATAAAGTAAGACGATTTCTCCCAAATCGCGTACACGGATATGGAAAGACTATTTTTGTTGATTTAAGAAAAGCGCTATTTGGATTTATAAAGGCACAACTCACACTCATATCCATGACAACTGTCATTGTATTAGTTGGACTATTAATTTTACGCGTACCATACGCAATTACGATCGCGCTCATTACGGGTATTGTAGATCTACTTCCTTATTTAGGAACAGGGACCGTCTTTGTCCCTTGGATTATATATGTATTTTTCACAGGAAATACAGCGTTCGCAATCGGGCTTCTCATTTTATATATCGTCGTGATTGTCCAAAGACAACTCATAGAACCAAAAGTACTATCATCCAATATCGGACTCGATCCATTACCAACACTTATTGCCTTATTCGTCGGATTTAAGCTCTATGGTTTTTTAGGATTAATCATAGGTCCCGTTACATTAGTACTATTAAACACATTGCACAAAGCTCATGTCTTTCATGATTTATGGAAGTTTATTAAAGGATCGCCATTAAAATGATTTTTAGGACTTATACGGAATAAAGCATTCCACTCAATTTGTCTCGGTAACTTTTATTCGCAACCAAATAAAACAAGGGAATTATCCATTTTCTATGGATAATTCCCTTGTTTTTTGCGTAAAATACCCTCATTGAGAATACTGTTACATTTTTATTCCGATTTATACATATTTATAATTACCTTTTCTTCCTTTTTCTACAAATGAATAAAAATACATTTTATATTTCGACAAAAAAATAACACGTAGAGCAGGGGCTGCTCTACGTGTTATTTTTGCACGATAATAGTTGTATTTCTTCTCAATTTCCACTCTAACCATTTCATTATCATAGGCTTAAGTAGCCTTCTCGTTATTGGAAAGATAAAAACAAACCCTATTATATCCGTTACATATCCAGGTACTAACAGAAGCACGCCACCTATAAAGACAAAGATCCCATCTATTACAGCATCACCTGGCATTTCCCCTCTATTTAACCTTGATTGAATTTCCCTAAGCACCTTAAATCCTTGCTGTTTTGCTAAATATGCACCAAGGACAGCTGTAAACACAATCATAGCGAACGTCGGCCACATACCAATCAAATGACTAGAACCAATAAGCACCGTCACTTCAACTGCAGGGATTAAAATAAAAAGAACCAAAAGCCATTTCATATCCTCACACCTTTCCTCTCACAGCGTTTCAACAGGCCTTATAACCCTCTCCTATCAATTCACAATTCAAAGATATCCAAGAGGTTTAAATACATCAATCATCGGATAATCTTTTTCATATCACTATATAAATCCATTTTAATTTTTCGACATCTAAATCCCTGCTATGCGGAATAAAAAGTAACCTACACTCGTTTGCTCTTTCTGTTTTTACTTCGCATGTAGCAGAAAAAGGCTCTGACCGCTTCTATGCATAGCCAGATGCTCTCTCCCACCTAAAAAGAGGGGGTTTTATGTCGGTTTTTAATTGATGTATATATAGTCGTTCGACTTTTCTTAGAATGGTTTTTGTATTTTAATTATAAAAAAAGAGAAGGATTCCCACCCTTCTCTCCATATTACTTCTTATAGCACTTCCGCATGTCCATTATAAACAATTCCGCGCGCGGCATCAACTGTTACTTCTTGGCCAGTGATTAAAGTTCTTGTTATACCTTCAATACCAACGATAACCGGGATACCAATTGATACACCTACAACGGCTGCATGGCTTGTTAGGCCACCTTCTTCTACAACTAGAGCTGCAGCTTTTTCAATTGCAGGAATCATATCTTTATCCGTACTTGTTGTAACAAGGATATCACCTTCTGTTACGTTCGCTACAGCTTCTGCAGCTGTTTTCGCTACAACTACTTTACCTTTTGCTGCTTTACGACCAATCCCTTGTCCTTTAGCGATTTCTTCACCAACAACATGGATTTTCATTAAGTTTGTTGTACCAGTTTCAGCAACCGGAACGCCAGCAGTGATTACAACTGTATCACCAAGACCAATCAAGTCTGCATCCATAGCTGTTTGAATTGCTGTGTCTATCATTTCATCTGTAGACGCTGCGCGTTTACCAGCCATATATGCTTGTACACCCCAAACAAGCGCAAGACGACGGCATACTTGCTCATCAGATGTTACAGCTACGATTGGAGATTTTGGACGATATTTAGAGATCATTTTTGCAGTGTAGCCACTTTCTGTTGGCGCAACGATTGCAGCCACATCAAGAGCGATTGCTGTATGTGCAACAGATTGACTAATTGCGTCTGTAATTGTTGGTGTGAACTCTTTAATACGTTTTTTGAACATATCTTCATATTGTAATGATTTTTCAACACGTGTTGAGATGTTTGCCATCATTGTTACTGCTTCTAACGGGTATAGACCCGCTGCAGTTTCACCAGAAAGCATGATTGCATCTGTACCATCGAAGATTGCGTTTGCTACGTCACTTGCTTCCGCACGAGTTGGACGTGGGTTACGTTGCATAGAATCTAACATTTGTGTTGCTGTAATAACCGGTTTGCCTAATACGTTACATTTTTTGATTAGACGTTTTTGTACTAACGGTACTTCTTCTGGCGGAATTTCTACACCCATGTCACCACGAGCTACCATTAAACCGTCAGAAACTTCTAAGATTGAATCGATGTTGTCGATACCTTCTTGGTTTTCAATTTTTGGTACAATTTGAATGAATTGTGCATTGTGCGCTTCTAATAATTCACGGATTTCTAATACGTCGGCTGCTTTACGAACGAAAGATGCTGCAATGAAATCAACTTTTTGCTCGATACCGAAGATGATATCTTGCACGTCTTTCTCAGTGATACCAGGAAGCTTAATGCTTACGTTTGGCACGTTTACACCTTTTTTATTTTTTACAGTTCCACTGTTTAATACTTTTGTGCGGATGTTTCCGTCTACCTTCTCGATTACTTCTAACTCAATTAGACCATCATCGATCAGAATACGAGAACCAGTTTCTACATCGTCATAAAGGCCAGCATATGTTACAGAGAACTTCTCTGCAGTTCCTAATACTTGCTCTGTAGAAATAATTACTTCTGCACCTGTTACTAATTCGGCTTGTCCGTCTACGAAGTCATGTGTACGGATTTCTGGACCTTTTGTATCAAGTAAGATTGCAACTGTTTTACCAGTTCTCTTTGAAGCTTCACGAATACTTTTAATACGCGCTCCGTGCTCTTCATGGCTGCCATGAGAGAAGTTTAAACGCGCAACGTTCATACCCGCTTCGATTAATTGCTCTAATTTTTCAATGCTTTCACTTGCAGGACCTATAGTACATACAATTTTTGTTTTACGCATATTGCACCTCCGAAAGTTATGAAACCGTTCCCAAATATCCGACATTACGCCGATTAGATGGATAATTCTTTAGATAATTGATACATATCTTTATCAATCGTATGTTTTTGAGCTAACGCTTCAATAATGTCATGATCAACCAGTTTGTTGTTTTGGATACCAACGCAGCGTCCACCTCTGCCTTCGATTAACAGTTCAACCGCTCTTGCACCAAGACGGCTTGCTAATACACGGTCTTGTGCACTTGGTGATCCACCACGTTGTACGTGACCTAATACAGTTACGCGAGTATCAAAGCTTGTTGCTTCCTCGATTTGCTTACCGATGTCAATCGCACTTCCAACACCTTCAGCCACAACAATAATACTATGTTTCTTACCACGCTCACTACCGCGTTGTAAACGAGCGATAACGTCATCCATGTCATACTCTTCTTCTGGAATTAAGATTGTTTCTGCACCATCGGCTAAACCAGCCCATAATGCGATATCTCCAGCGTGGCGCCCCATTACTTCGATAACATATGTACGTTCATGAGATGTAGCTGTATCACGAATTTTATCAATTGCATCAATAACAGTGTTTAACGCTGTATCGAAACCAATTGTGAAGTCTGTTCCAGGAATATCATTATCGATTGTACCTGGTACACCCACACATGGGAATCCTTGCTCTGTTAATTTCTTAGCGCCTTGGTAAGAACCATCGCCACCAATAACAACAAGTCCTTCGATACCAAATTTATTTAACTGCTCGATTCCTTTTAGTCGTACTTCTGGGTCTTTAAACTCAGGACATCTTGCTGTATATAATTTTGTACCACCGCGGTGGATAATATCGCCAACAGAACCAAGTTCTAATTTTTCAATGTGACCAGAAATTAATCCAGCGTATCCATGGTAGATACCGTATACTTCAATATCATGGAAAATCGCTTTACGAACAACTGCACGAATGGCAGCATTCATACCAGGTGAATCTCCACCACTTGTTAATACACCAATACGTTTCATTTGTACTCACCTCATAAAGATTATTTATCTTATAATAAAATAACATGAAGAAATATAAAAATACAATGGAGAAGATGTGTCTTTTCACAATAAAAACGTGCATTCGCGAAGTGGAACGCACGCTTTTATTATTTTATCCAAATGGAAGCGTTTGAAAACGAAACTTGCCCAATTTTCATATATTTTTCATAACGTTTTTCGATTAATTCCTCTTTCGAAATACCGTTTAATTGTTGGAATGTTTTTTTAAGCATCAAATCAATATTTTCTGATTGCTTTAAAATATTACGATGTGCACCACCGCGCGCTTCTGGAATAATTTCATCAATTACACCTAATTCTTTCAAATCCGCTGCCGTAATTTTCATCGCTTCTGCAGCTTCCCTCGCCTTTCCTGCATCTTTCCAAAGGATTGCTGCTGCACCCTCTGGTGTAATAACAGAATAAGTAGAATTTTCTAGCATATGAATGTAATCTCCTACTCCAAGACCAAGCGCACCGCCACTGCCACCTTCACCAATAACAATACAAATAACAGGTACAGTAAGCCCTGCCATTTCAAATAAATTACGAGCAATGGCTTCACTTTGACCACGTTCTTCAGCTGCTTTACCAGGATAAGCACCTTTCGTATCAATGAAACAGATGATTGGACGATTAAATTTCTCCGCTTGTTTCATTAAACGCAGTGCCTTACGATATCCTTCTGGATGAGGCATTCCAAAATTACGACGAATATTTTCTTTCGTATCTTTCCCGCGCTGGTGCCCAATTACAGTTACAGGCATTCCATCATACTTCGCAATGCCGCCGACGATCGCTGCATCATCGCCAAATAGACGATCTCCGTGACATTCAAAAAAATCAGTAAATAAGTGTTCAATATAATCGAGCGTCGTCGGTCTCTCTGCATGACGAGCAATTTGAACGCGATCCCACACTTTCATATTGCCGTATATTTCTTCCTCTAAATTTTCCAGCTTCGCTTCCAAAATACGAATTTCCTCGCTGAAATCCATCTGGCTGTGTTTCGTATAGTCTTTCAGTTCATGAATCTTATTTCTTAGCTCAACAACTGGTTTTTCAAATTCTAGCTCTGCCATACAGCCATTTCCCCTCCTTGATGAACTTCTAAAATCTTACGGAGTGACTCTTTCATATTATCACGATGCACAACCGCATCCAATTGACCATGATCTAATAAAAACTCTGCCGTTTGAAAGTCTTCTGGCAGTTTTTCACGCACTGTTTGTTCAATTACACGTCTACCAGCGAAGCCAATAAGTGCACCTGGCTCTGCAAGATTATAGTCACCAAGTGAAGCAAAACTTGCTGAAACACCACCTGTTGTCGGATGAGTCATAACAGAAATAAATAACCCGCCAGCATTGCTATGCTTCTTCAAAGCTACGCTCGTTTTTGCCATTTGCATTAAGCTTAATATACCTTCTTGCATACGAGCACCACCCGATGCAGTAAAGATAATAAATGGCACTTGTAAGTCATATGCTCTTTCAACTGCACGCGCAATCTTTTCACCTACAACAGAGCCCATGCTGCCCATTCGAAAACGAGAATCCATTACTGCCACAACAACAAGCATTTCATCAATTGTTCCTTCACCTGTCACAACTGCTTCATTTAATTCTGTCTTCTTGCGATCACTCTCTAGTTTCTCTTCATAGTCTGGAAACTGAAGTGGATTTAAAGAAACCATTTCTTTGTCGTACTCACGAAATGAACCTTCGTCCAATATACTATCAAGGCGCTCCCATGCGTTCATCGGGTGATGATACCCACAGTTCACACATACTTTCAAATTTTTAAGAAGCTCTTTTGTATACATGATTTTTTTACATTTCGGACATTTTGTCATAACACCGTCCGGCACATCTTTTCGTACTTGTTCTGAAGGAATTGCAGCGTACTTTTTCTTTTTCACGAATAAATCTCTTAGCACATTTTGACCCCCTTTGTTGAGAGCTAAGGTTAGCGTAGGAAGAAAACGGGGCTAACACCAAAGTTTGATGTTAGCCTTATCTTCCAATCTGTCTAATAACCTCTCTCTTTACGTTTAACTTTAACGGCTATGCGATAAATTGTTTGTCATAACGTGTCATGGTCATTTCGACAAATTTTATATACTACGAATGAAACTGTATATTTTCTACTAATTCATCATAAATTTTTAGCGACTCTTTTTCTTTTTTCGCGTATAGCGCTTCATGAAGTTTTTTATAAAGCGCTATAGAATCTAACGAGATTTCACAAGAAAGAGTTGCAACATAATCATTTACAATCATCCAAATGCGATATAACAAATAATTATCTACTTGTTCAATAAGTGTTTTAAAAAACGTTTGATGAAGGACTCGCATTGAACTTTCGTTATCTTCAAGCACTTGATTTAATTTACCTAACACGCTAGAGAACGTTTCTTGCGGTAAATCACATACGATTCGAAGCATATCTTTTTCAAGCAATCGTTTCGTTTGTAATAAATCACGAATTGTCTTCTCATCTTGAAGCAGAAACGGTGCGATTAATTGAACAAGTCCGTTGTCATAAAAGTTTCGAATAAACGTCCCTTCACCGCGTCTTGTCTCAATTAACCCTACAAGTTCTAAAGCTCGCAATGCTTCACGTACAGAAGAACGTCCGACGTTTAAACGCGCACTTAACTCACGTTCAGACGGCAAACGATCCCCTGCTACTAAGCCATCCTCTTCCATAATAGAACGGATTTTCTTTACAATTTCGAGATACACTTTTGTATTTGATGGTGTCAATGGAAATTCCTCGCTTATTCTTTACCAATCAACGCTAATTGTTTTGTTTTCTCAGCGATTTCATTTGGATCTACTTGACGGCGAGCTACTCCTGTCTCCATCGCGGCTTTTGCTACATAAGCTGCCACCTGAGGCGCCACACGCGCGTCAAACGGTGCTGGGATGATATAATCCGCATTTAACTCATCAGCCGATACAAGCTCTGCAATAGCCTCTACAGCCGCCATCTTCATTTCTTCATTAATTTGTGTTGCATGTACATCAAGTGCACCACGGAAAATACCAGGGAACGCTAGTACATTATTTACTTGGTTCGAGAAGTCAGAGCGGCCAGTACCAACAACAGCTGCGCCTGCTGCTTTTGCCAGTTCCGGCATAATTTCTGGAACTGGATTTGCCATTGCAAAAATAATTGCATCGTCATTCATTGTACGAACCATTTCCTCAGTTAATGCACCTGCTGCAGATACACCAATGAATACATCCGCACCTTGTATAACCTCTGCTAAAGAACCTTCTACACGGTTCTTATTTGTATATTTTGCAACTTCGTCTTTCACCGGATTCATACCAACAGGGCGACCTTCATAAATTGCGCCTTTTCGGTCACACATAATTATGTCGCGTACACCATAGCGATATAAAAGTTTAATGATTGCAATACCCGCTGCACCTGCACCATTCGCTACAACTTTAATATTAGACATTTTCTTTCCAACTAGCTTAAGCGCGTTTACAAGACCTGCTACCGTTACAATAGCTGTTCCATGTTGATCATCATGGAATACCGGAATATTTGTTTCTTTTTTCAAACGTTCTTCAATGATAAAGCAGTTTGGTGCTGCGATATCTTCTAAGTTTACACCGCCAAATGTTGGCTCCATTAATTTTACAGTTTCAATAATTTTATCTACATCGTTTGTATTTAAGGCAATTGGGAATGCATCTACGCCGGCAAAGCTCTTAAACAATACCGCCTTACCTTCCATTACTGGAAGAGATGCTTCTGGTCCGATGTTACCAAGACCAAGTACAGCTGTTCCGTCCGTCACAACTGCTACCATGTTTCCCTTCATTGTATATTCATATACCTTACTTTTATCGTCATAAATTTCTTTACAAGGTTCTGCAACCCCTGGAGAATACGCAAGACTTAAATCTTTTGCATTTTCTACTTTTACCTTTGATACAGTTTCTAATTTTCCTTGGTGCACTTTATGCATGTGAAGTGCTTCTTCACGAAGTGTTGACAAACTATCCACTCTCCTCAAATTATTCTTGCTGATATCATCGTCTCCAAGTGGTCTGACCACGAACACTACTACTATAATAATCGAAATATAGGGAAATTGTCCATTATATTTTCACTACGATATTTTCGTCACCGACAATTTCACGAAGTGCTCTTAAACATTCTTCACTTGGATGAATTGACAAACTACGAGATAATTGTACCATCTTATGTTCCTTTTCATAATAAATTAGTACTTTCGCAAAACCTGAATAGTTAAACAATACTTTTGTAACCTGATTTAACAACTTCTTGTCATACTGTGACGGTAGTTTAACATAGATGGATGCTTCTTTCATTTCATCGTATACATCCATTTGCTCCAATGGATAAAGGCCATTCACAATCCATTGTAATTTATGGTTTCGCTGCTCAATTGTCCCTTCAACTAAAACAATTTCACCTTCTTGTAACCTTTCCGAAAAATGGATATACGTCTCTGGAAATACAACCGCTTCCATTTCATCATTTTGATCGCAAAATGTTACAAACGCCATTTTTTGCAATTTTTTCGTCCGAATGACTTTCACACTTGTTATATATACGATTGCCCTTTGTACTTTCCGTTTCTGTCTCATTGCTTGTGCCAGTGACGGAATTTCCAGCTCTTTCACAAGAGTTGCATACTGCGCGGTTGGATAACTCGACAAATAAAAACCGAGCGCTTCTTTTTCTTTATTCAATTGTTCGATAAAAGATAGTTCTTCTCCTTGTACATATACTGATTTCGGTACACTTTCTTCCCCTAATTCACGCGCAAGGTTTGCGTACTCCAAAGCACCCTTAATACTATTAAACAAGGTTGTCCGTGAAACTTCGAAATCATCAAAGCACCCCGCCCAAACAAACGCCTCTAAATTGCGCTCTGTAACAAATTTTGCCGGCATGCGTAGACAAAACTCAAATAAATCTTGGAATGGGCCTCTCTCCCTTTCCTCAATCAAGGCGTTCACTGTAGCCATCCCAATATTTCGAATTGAAAGTAGACTATAGCGAATTGCATTTCCTTCTATCCGGAAATTGTAGCTGCTTCTATGAAGAGACGGCGGTAAAACACGAAAACCTTTGCGCTTTGTTTCGCGTATATATTGCACAATCTTATCTTCATTCCCAATTGCACTTGATAATAGTGCTGTCATAAACTCTAACGGATAATTTGCCTTTAAATAAGCTAGTTGATATCCGATCATACTGTATGCTACTGCGTGACTTCGGTTAAAACCGTAATTTGCAAATCTAACAATCAAATCGTAAATTTGCTCTGCAGATGTTTCATTATATCCATTTTGTAAACACCCTTGGACAAAATGTTTTCGTTCCTGATCTAAAATATCCCGATTTTTTTTACTTACTGCGCGGCGAAGCAAGTCAGCTTCTCCAAGTGAAAATCCGGCCAATTTTGAGGCAATTTGCATAATTTGCTCTTGATAAACAATTACGCCATATGTGCTCTCTAAAATCGGTTTCAAATCAGGGTGTAAATACTGAATTTGACGCTTTCCATGTTTTGATTCAATAAATGTTGGAATTTGCTCCATCGGTCCTGGACGATACAGAGAGTTAACAACAACTATATCTTCAAATTCATTTGGCCTTAACCCGCGAAGGACATTCCGCATGCCCCCAGACTCGAGCTGGAATACGCCTGTTGTATCCCCTCTCCCCAGTAATTGAAATGTCTTTTCATTTTGAAGGGATACATTTCTTATATCAATTTGTTTTCCAGTTGTCGTCATAATAAAATTAAGAATGTTCTCAAGTAACGTTAAATTACGTAATCCTAAGAAATCCATTTTCAATAAACCGAGTTCTTCTAATACATCTGCTGGATATTGCGTAACATACACGTCGTTATGCCCTTCCTGAATCGCAACACTTCCTGTTAACGGCTCTTGGCTCATGATGACTCCAGCTGCATGAATAGACGTATGACGCGGCAAGCCTTCTACACGCTTTGCAATTTCAAAAACACGCTCATGTAAGAGATTCCCTTGTACAAATTCACGAAGGGATTGCGACTCCTCATACGCTTCTTTTAGTGTAATCCCAAGCTTGGATGGAATAAGTTTTGAAAATAGATCAATATCTCTCGGCGGCAGCCCCATTACGCGGGCAATATCCCGAATCGCTGCTTTTGCAGCAAGCGTTCCAAACGTAACAATTTGCGCAACCCGGAGCTGACCATATTTATCTTTTACATAACGAATCATCTCATCACGTCTTATATCTGGAAAATCAATATCAATATCTGGAAGCGTAACGCGTTCAGGATTTAAAAATCGCTCAAATAATAAATTGTATGCAATTGGATCAATGTCTGTAATTTCCAGTACATAAGAAACAAGTGAACCCGCTGCTGAACCACGGCCTGGACCTGTTAAAATGCCATGTTCGTGTGCATATTTCATAAAGTCCCATACAATGAGGAAATAATCACTAAAGCCCATGCGAGAAATAACCTCAAGTTCATGATTCAAACGTTTAACATGCACCTCTTTCGGTACACCATATCGTTTCCGCAATCCCTCTTCGCAAATACGGCGTAAATAAGCATCACTCGTCTCATTAGATGGTACAGGAAACTGCGGTAATTGATTGACATGGAATGGGATTTCTACGTGGCAGTCATCAGCGATACGGACTGTATTCTGAATCGCTTCTTCTGCGTGAGAAAATAACGCTGCCATTTCAGCTGATGATTTTAAATAATACTGATCTGTTTTAAGCCTTGGCCTATCTGGATCTGTCATTTTCGTTCCGCTCTGAACAGATAATAAGCACTCCTGTACAAGTGCATCACTTTGATTCACATAACGAATATCATTTGTTGCAACGACTGGGATATTCATCTTACTGGAAAATTCCGGTGCCTTTTCTTGTAAAAACAATTCATCCTGAATCGCATGATGCTGCAAGCTCATATAGAAGCTGCCAAACATATTTTGGTACATCCGAGCTACTTCTTCAGCAACTTCGTCTTTTCCTTGTAATAACAGTTGTTCAATTTCCCCGTCTTTCCCCGGAGTAATCGCAATCAACCCTTTTGCATAATGAGCAAGCCACTTTTTCGGGATTCCGTCTTTTGACTTAGTCATAATGGTGCTAGAAATTTTCAATAAGTTTTGATAACCTATTTCATTTTCAGCCAGTAATACGAGCGGATAGGCCTTCTCTTCTTCCTCACTAAAAACAGAGGCCGTTAATCCAATAATAGGCTGTATGCCATTTTTCTTACATGCTTTATAAAACGGAATTACCCCGTACATCACATTTTCATCTGTAATTGCGAGAGATGAAAATCCAAGCTCTTTCGCACGAATGACAAGTTCATCAATTTTACAAGCACTTTGTAACAAACTATAAACGGTTTGACATTGTAAATGCACAAACTTCACTGTTGTACCCTCTCTTTACCTATTTGACTACTTTCATTATAGGTGATGAGGAAAGCGGAAATCAAAACATACTTCTTATACTTTGTCCATATATATGAAGAAGAAAGGGGAATGACGATGGATGTAAGAGAACATACTTTTTTCTCTCTTCTTATTATGAGTTATTTTATTGCCTTTGGGGTTATGCTTGGCGGCTCATTAATTGGTGGTATTGGTGCTTTTCTTATCGGAAAACCAGCCCTCACCTATATTAATCAATTCGCACAAAATTTAAGAATTTGGGCGCTTGTTGCGGCAATCGGCGGAACTTTCGATACCTTTTATAGCTTTGAAAGAAGTTTTTTTGAAGGAGATATGAAAGATATTGTGAAACAAATTCTACTTATTTTTTTCGCAACAGGCGGCATGCAAACCGGTCTTATTATTATTAAATGGCTTACGCAGGATCATGTATGAGAGTACCAAGTGCTTCTACAGCTAAACGATGGTATTTGTTTTTAGCAGGAGCTGCTGTTGGAGGGATTTTGAGTTGGTTTATTTTTTTGTACATATACGGTGTTTTCCAACAAGAACAAGCTAGTACAATAGAGGAACAAGAACAAATCATTAAGAAACAAGAAGAAAAGCTTCGCGTTCTTCTTGAAGATCACGACAAATTAAATGAAGAAAATAAACAGCTCTTAACAATTCAAGAAATTAAAATTAAAATTGAAAACCGGGATAAATATGATTTAGACAATCTTACTCTCGAAAACATTACAACGTCGATTCATAATGACCTTCAGCACCTCTTAACAAAAAACATACAAAGCATTGCCAAAAATAAAGAGCTACTAAAAAAAGTAATTGAGAATAAAACATACAAGCATTATGACCGAACGTATCGCTTTAAAGTTGACACAATTTCTTTTGATACCGTACTCGAAATTAGCATCGATATACAGCAAAAAAAGTAGAGCTTCTCGGCTCTACTTTTCTTATTTTTGATACAAATATATTTACTTACAAATCTCACGCAAGTCTGCAAAAAGTCGATCGGCTTCTTCCCAAGAAGAGGCTTTCGCGCCAGAAGCCATCGGATGACCTCCGCCGTTATATTGCATCGCTAATTTATTAATAACAGGTCCTTTAGAACGAAGGCGAACACGGATTACATCGTCTTCCTCTAAAAATAGAACCCAAGCTTTTAATCCATCGATATTACCAAGTGCTCCCACAACACCAGATGCCTCAGAAGGAAGTACATGAAATTCTTCCAGCACTTCTTTTGTCAGCTTAATATACGCTGCCCCTTCTTCTGTTATCGTAAAGTTTTGCAAAATGTATCCATTTAAACGAGCAATTTTTTCTTGCGTTTTATACATTTCATTATATAACGCTGGAAAATCAATGCCCATTCCCACAAGCTCACTCACATAGCGAAGCGTTTTTGCTGATGTGTTTGGGAATAAGAAACGCCCTGTATCTCCCACAATCCCTGCTAAAATAAGACGAGCCGCTTCTTTCGTAATTGTTAAGCCTTTATCTTTTCCATAAGAATAAAACTCATAAATGAGCTCGCTTGTAGAACTTGATGTCGTATCAACCCACGTAATATCTCCGTACGGATCTTCATTTGGGTGATGATCAATTTTAATAAGCATCTTCCCTTTTGTATAACGCTGATCACAAACGCGCTCTTGGTTTGCTGTATCGCACACAATAACAAGCGCATCTTTATATACGCTATCCTCAATTTCATCCATTACTCGTAAATACGATAAGGAAGGCTCACTGTATCCAACCATATAAATTTTTTTTTCTGGGAACGATTCTTGAAGAATGGTCCCAAGCCCGCATTGTGAACCAAGTGCATCTGGATCTGGACGCACATGACGGTGAATAATGATCGTATCAAACTCTTTAATCGCTGCTAAAATTTGTTCGTGCATATGTATAGTCTCCTTTTTATTCATTCCTGCCTCTGTAATCAATTTTCTCACTTTATCCTCCATTATAACTGAAAACATTTTATACATGTGGACAATTGCTTTATAATAATAGTGTGAAAGTTCTGTTAATATCACTTCTTTTTCTCTGCTACTCTCTCATAATGAGTGGAGATACACTATATACAAAGTAATGGAGGACTGTATCATGCCAGTATTAGTCTTTTGTATTATCGTCTCATTTATGTTATATCTCTTCTATAAAACAAAATATTTCCGTACAAACCGTCCAATGGAGAAAGGATGGCTTTCAGGAAAATCAGCAATAGCACTTGGCCTATTCGTTGCATTGTTTGGCGTAAATCAATTTTTCCTAGAACTCTCAACTGTACGTATTATCGTTGGTATGTTATTTCTCTTATTTGGCGGCGCAAGTATTTTTAATGGGTTCCGTCAGTATAAGCATTTCTTACCTCTTGCAGTCGAAGAAGCAGAAGCCTACAAAACAATGTAACACTGCAAAAAGCATCAGACATTTATGCTGATGCTTTTGTACGTCCCTTTATTTTCAAAATCATGTATGCAACAAGTGCAGATGGTATATTGAAAGGGTTTCCTTGTATATGAAAATGTAATTGTTCTTCTTCAAAGGACATATTTTTATAACGTTCTTGCTGCGATATTCCTATCCGTTTCTTTTGTTCATTTAACCCTTCAATGTACAAATATTGAATAGGAATCATTGCAAGAAAATAAAACAATGCAACACCAGCAAAAAAGAGTAATTTTGATGACATATTGAATACCACCTCTCCTCTTTTTTATACCCATTATCTTACAATTTAATTACATCACGACTAAAATACCAAATAAAGGGATTCTCTACGGATTTAAAGCAGCATTGAACCGTCTATAAAAATCCATTTCTATTCTAACTACTTCCGTTATATAATCGTTTCTCCAGATAGTTCCTCTTCAATATATCGAATATAACGCTGAATAAAATTCGCAGGTTGTTTTCTAATATTTTCAATATCCAATCTTAATGGAATTTTTCCAGCCATATAGAAAATTCTTGCAGACGTTCCCGCTCGGATAGCCGATTCAGAAATATTTTTTTGGTAACCTGACATAAAATGTCCCCACTCCTCTGTTAGCTGTCCAGCAGCAAGTAAGTGCAATCTAGGAACTCCAATATCAAATTCCTTATATCCAAAACCACATTCATCGAAATCAAGCAAATACCAGCCTTCTTTAGCTCCAAGGATATTCCCAAAATGAATATCTCCGTGAACGAATTGTTTTTCTCCTAATTCAATTGAGCTAGTAAGTTCTTGTATTCTTTCTGCAAGTTTCATGCAGTTATTTTTATCAGTATAAGAAAGGAATGAAGTGTTTAGTAATTGCTCAAGGGGCTCTTGAATCATTTTTTGCTCATTGTATATAGGCCTTCTATATCCGATCCAATCTTTCGGAGCTTCTTTAAGTACATAGCTTGCTTTTTCGTGCAGCTCTAACATCAAAGACCCAAGCTTTTCATAATCCGTATGATTTGGTGTTAAAATGCTACTTCCGTTTATAAACCTGAAGACAACAAAGTAATGAATAGACTCCCCATCTTCAGTAACACATGTTATCCATTCACCATTTTTATTTAAAACTACATCTGGTACTAACATCCGTTTTTGTAAAGCCATTAACCAATTGATTTCAGCTAATATTTGATGATAGGTATAACGTTCTTTCCTATACTGACGTACAACAAATTTATTTTTGTTTGAATCTATTATATATGTTTGATTCTCCCCTCCATGCAATAGAGAAAAGGTCGCGGAACTATCTAAATCATAATGTTGATATAACTGTTTTCTCTTATAAAGATCCATATTTTCCCCCTAGTTAAGATAATGTAGTATGGTATTCTCTTTCGATTGATCTCCTTTTCATTCCTTCTCTTGTTCAACAATTTAGTCCACTTACAATAAAAAAACGGAACGAATCTCCTTTTTAAAAGGATTCTTCATTCCGCTCTTTTTGTATGCTTATCGATCAATTAATTGCACCATTAATAGCGCTTTCCCAACAACTTCTCCTCCGTGACGCACTTCCACATCGACCTTTCCAAATTTACGCCCAATTTCTAACACCTGCGGATGTACAGAAACAACATTATCGATTTGAACAGGCTTTACAAAGTAGATGGTTAAGTTCTCAACAATCGAATCACTTTTTTTCTGTGCACGGATTGCGCGATTTGTTGCTTCTGTGACAACAGTTGTAAATACACCATATGATAATGTTCCAAATGAACTCGTCATTTGTGGTGTCACAGAAAATTGATAACTGTGTTCGCTCTTGGCTTCTTTCGGCGTTACAAATTGATTTGTAACAATATCATCAATCGTTTCTCCGACCTGTGGTTGACGCTGAATCATTTGCAACGCTTGAAGCACATCTTGACGGCTTATGATTCCTTGAAGTTTACTTCCTTCATCGACAACAGGAAGCATTTCAATCCCTTCCCACACCATCATACGCGCTGCAGCTGCTACAGACATCTTTCCGTTTACTGTAATCGGATGTTTTGTCATCACCTTTTCAATCGGCGTTTCTTTAACGACACCGATCATATCTTTTGAAGTTACAATACCTAATACTTTTTTGTTTTCATCCACAATTGGATAACGCCCATGCATCGTTTCTTCGTTATACGCATGCCATTGTTGTACTGTATCAGTAGGTTTTAAATATAATGTTTCTTCAATTGGCGTCAAAATATCTTCAACAAGCACAATATCTTTCTTAATAAGCTGATCATAAATCGCACGGTTAATTAACGTTGCCACAGTAAATGTATCATAGCTACTTGAAATAATCGGCAACTTTAATTCATCTGCTAATTTTTTCACATGATCTTCCGTATCGAATCCACCTGTAATTAATACTGCAGCCCCTGTTTCTAACGCCAGTTGATGTGCGTTGGTACGGTTCCCGATAATCAGTAAGTTCCCTGCTTCCGTATAACGCATCATCGCTTCTAATTTCATAGCACCGATCACGAATTTATTTAATGTTTTATGTAACCCTTCTCTTCCCCCAAGTACTTGGCCATCCACGATATTGACCACTTCTGCATATGTAAGTTTTTCTATATTTTCTTTCTTCTTTTGCTCAATTCGGATTGTTCCCACACGTTCAATCGTACTAACATATCCTTTATTTTCTGCATCTTTAATCGCACGATAAGCTGTTCCTTCACTTACACTCAAGTCTTTTGCAATTTGACGTACAGAAATTTTATGCCCTACTGGCAGGCTATTAATATGTTCTAAAATTTGGTTATGTTTGGTAGCCAAATGGTTTCACCATACTTTCTTTTCCCTAAATTCTTCATGTGTTGTATTTTCAGTATACTATATTTCCGAAACTGTTACACTCTCTCTTTATATATCTGTACTATTTTTTTTATAACAAAATAACTATTACATCCCATCAGTAAAATTATTACAACAGTGTAATGTGATTGTCATCTCATTCGATAGTTTGTCCGCCAGTTCCAAGATACAATGAAGACAAGAAATCAAACAAAGGAGCGAATGAAAATGAAAAAATTGTTAGAAGTTGTAGGTGCTGTATTTTTAGCTTTCATTGATGGAAAAAAAGTTGCAATGGAATTAAATGAAGCACCAGAACAAACAGTACCGGAAGTTACAGAATCAACAAAACAAACACATACTTTCAAACCTATACTACACACATAAAAAACCCTTCACTTGTCTTTTCAAATGAAGGGTTTCTTTTCTATAGTGTAATACTTTCTCCCGCTTCTAATACCTTCCCTGTTTGATTTGTTAGTTTTTGAACGAAAAGGTGCGGGTCTTGCTCGATGACTGGGAACGTATTATAGTGCATTGGCACAACTGTTTTTGCACCAATCCATTCTGCAGCTAAAACCGCATCCTCTGGTCCCATTGTAAAGTTATCACCAATTGGTAAAAATGCTAAATCAATGTTGTTAAGAGATCCAATTAACTTCATATCAGAAAATAAAGCCGTATCCCCTGCATGATAAATCGTTTTCTCTTCTGCCGTAAATAAAATTCCAGCTGGCATTCCCGTATATGTAATCGTCTTGTTTTCTTCATCAATATAACTAGAACCATGGAATGCCTGTGTAAACTTCACTTTTCCAAAATCAAATACATGTGATCCGCCAATATGCATCGGATGTGTATTCACACCTTGCCACCCTAAAAATGTTGCCAATTCAAATGGTGCTACAACAACCGCATTATTTTTCTTCGCAAGCGCTACTGTATCACCGACATGATCGCCATGTCCATGTGATAAAATAATTGCATCTACTTTTACATCTTCAGCTTTTAAATCCGTTTTCGGATTCCCTGTTAGAAACGGATCAATTAAAATGACCTTTCCATTCGCTTCAATCTTTACAACTGAATGTCCATGATAAGATACTTTCATTGTTATATTCCTCCCTTATTCACATTCACACCCTTTATTCTACATGATTTCACAATTCCCTGTCTTTTCTATATATACATCAATTAAAAAACCGACATAAAACCCCATAGCCATCAAGTTAACAAAAATAACCCAGATGCTGAAAAGCATCTGGGTTATTTTTGTTAGATATAGAATACAAGTTTTCATATTTGGACA
>NZ_JBIWHY010000013.1:0-161922 GCF_044764345.1 Bacillus sp. NPDC094106
AACATGAAGATGGTTGCTGTTGACCCGAAAGTGATTCCACTTGGATCAAAAATATGGGTAGAAGGTTACGGAGAAGCAATCGCTGGTGATACTGGCGGTGCAATTAAAGGTAACCGTATCGATGTTCTAGTTGGCTCAGATTCTGCTGCTGACAAGTGGGGACGTAAATCTGTTAAAGTGAAAATTTTAAAATAATCTATATGTAATGAAGAATGGCTGTTAGGAGATTCCTAACAGCCATTTTTGGATTGTTAAAAAGGATATACTGTTCGGCCAGTAATGATTTTATAAGCGCTGCAAAATTGGTTTTGTATATATTGTAGAGTAGATTCATCTAATGTTTTTTCGTCTACTATGGAATGAAAGGAACGAAGCAGGCAGTTTAAAGCGAAATATAACTCTTCTTGTGAACAATTTTTTTCCTTTATAGATGTAGCTAAAATGAGTTCTTTTGTTAAAGTTGAAAAATTAATAGGAGCTTGTGTAACTTCCATAATGTCCTCCCCGATCTTATTTTTTATCATATATATGTAAAAATGGACAAACTATGTCTACTTTCTATTTTTGCTAATATAATTTCATTTACCATATTGAAAGAACTTGCATTATGACCATTAAAATTGGTAAGATTGGATATAATAACTAGATGGAGTATATTACATAAAGAGAGTTGAAGTATATGGGAGAAATGCAACGTGAAAAAGTTGCTGTCATCATTGGACCGACTGCTGTAGGGAAGACAAAGTTAAGTATTGATCTTGCGAAAGCGTTAAATGGTGAAATTATTAGTGGAGATTCGATGCAAATCTATCGTACGATGGATATCGGAACCGCTAAGGTGACGACAGATGAAATGGAAGGAATTCCGCATTATATGATTGATATAAGGAATCCAGAAGAGTCATTTTCTGTGGCGGAATTTCAAGAGCTTGTTCGCGGTCATATTCGAGAAATTACAGAACGCGGGAAATTACCGATTATTGTTGGTGGCACTGGCCTTTATATACAATCTGTTCTATATGATTATCAGTTTACAGATGAAGCTGGAGACTCTGTATATCGAGAACAAATGGACAAACTAGCGATAGAACATGGTGTGGAATATATACATAAGAAATTACAAGAGGTAGATCCAGAAAGTGCGAATCGTATTCATGCAAATAATGTAAGGCGTGTCATTCGTGCATTGGAAATTTTCCATACGACAGGACAAAAAATGAGTGATCAACTTGAGCAACAAGAAAATGAATTATTATATGATGTTTCATTAATTGGCTTGACAATGGATCGCACAATGCTATATGATCGCATCAACTTACGTGTTGATCATATGATTGAACAAGGTTTATTGCAAGAGGTAGAGGCTTTATATGAAAATGGTGTTCGAGATTGCCAATCTATTCAAGCAATCGGCTACAAAGAGTTATATAATTATTTTGAAGGTCACGCTTCTCTAGAAGAAGCAGTATCGCAATTGAAAACAAATTCACGCCGCTATGCAAAACGTCAATTAACATGGTTCCGTAATAAGATGGATGTAGCATGGTTTGATGTTACGGATGGTGAAAAAACGGCAGAAATTTTGCGATACACAGAAGGAAAGTTACAACTAAAGTCGAATAATAAGTAAGTAGAGAAAAAGAGGAGGATTCGACATGAAGCAATCAATCAATATTCAAGATCAATTTTTAAATCAACTCCGTAAAGAAAATACGTTTGTAACGCTGTACTTATTAAATGGTTTCCAGCTTCGTGGGTTAATTAAAGGTTTCGATAACTTTACTGTTTTATTGGAAACAGAAGGTAAGCAACAGCTTATTTATAAACATGCTATTTCTACATTTGTACCTCAAAAAAATGTTTCGATTGAATTAGAATAGTAAAAATGTTACATAGAAAAAAAGAGCGAGTTACTCGCTCTTTTTATTTTGATTTAAAATAAGATGTTTTTAGGGAACGAGATGCTATGCGATTCTAAATATAGTAAGTCTTATATTTGTATCGCCGGTATTAGGGATTGTAATTTCGCTAAGTGTAGATTGAATGGATATGCTTGTGCCAGCTGTTAATGTTTCAATTGTTGTAAAGGAAAGAGAATCTCCTACTACATTGCAAGAGAAATTATCTGTTGCTGCTTCTCTATTTTGGGAAACACCGACTCCGAGTGGAGCACACCCTGGAGCGGTTGTGGAAATAGAAAAGCTAATTACATATATACCAGTAGTTAAAATGGTTAGTTCATCTGTTCCATTAAAGGAAATATTTATTAGATTAGATGGTGTACTAAAAACGAAGGTTTCAGATTGAGCAACGGTTTGCGGCTGTGAATTTTGTAGAACGGCTGTTGCGATAGGGAAGCTAGCACCAGTAGCGCCGGTAGCGCCAGTAGCACCGGTAGCGCCGGTAGCACCAGTAGCGCCGGTAGCACCAGTGGCACCGGTAGCACCAGTGGCACCGGTAGCACCAGTGGCACCAGTAGCACCGGTAGCACCAGTGGCACCAGTAGCACCGGTAGCACCAGTAGCACCGGTAGCACCAGTAGCGCCGGTAGCGCCGGTAGCACCAGTAGCACCACGAGGTCCGGTAGCACCGGTAGCACCGGTAGCGCCAGTAGCACCAGTAGCGCCGGTAGCGCCAGTAGCACCGGTAGCACCAGTAGCACCACGAGGTCCGGTAGCACCGGTAGCACCGGTAGCACCGGTAGCACCGGTAGCACCGGTAGCACCAGTAGCGCCGGTAGCACCAGTAGCACCGGTAGCGCCAGTAGCGCCGGTAGCGCCAGTAGCGCCGGTAGCACCGGTAGCGCCAGTAGCACCGGTAGCGCCAGTAGCACCGGTAGCGCCGGTAGCACCACGAGGTCCGGTAGCACCGGTAGCACCGGTAGCACCGGTAGCGCCAGTAGCGCCAGTAGCACCAGTAGCGCCGGTAGCACCACGAGGTCCAGTAGCACCGGTAGCGCCAGTAGCGCCGGTAGCACCACGAGGTCCGGTAGGTCCGGTAGCACCGGTAGCACCAGTAGCGCCGGTAGCACCAGTGGCACCAGTAGCACCACGAGGTCCGGTAGCACCGGTAGCACCAGTAGCGCCGGTGGCGCCAGTAGCACCGGTAGCGCCGGTAGCACCAGTAGCACCAGTAGCACCGGTAGCGCCGGTAGCACCAGTGGCACCGGTAGCGCCAGTAGCACCAGTAGCACCGGTAGCGCCAGTAGCGCCGGTAGCGCCAGTAGCACCGGTAGCGCCGGTAGCACCGGTAGCGCCGGTAGCACCGGTAGCGCCGGTAGCACCACGAGGTCCGGTAGCGCCAGTAGCGCCGGTAGCGCCGGTAGCGCCGGTAGCGCCGGTAGCGCCGGTAGCGCCGGTAGCGCCGGTAGCGCCGGTAGCACCAGTAGCACCAGTAGCACCGGTAGCGCCGGTAGCACCACGAGGTCCGGTAGCACCGGTAGCACCGGTAGCACCAGTAGCGCCGGTAGCACCAGTAGCACCGGTAGCGCCAGTAGCGCCAGTAGCGCCGGTAGCGCCAGTAGCGCCGGTAGCACCGGTAGCGCCAGTAGCGCCGGTAGCACCACGAGGTCCGGTAGCACCGGTAGCACCGGTAGCGCCGGTAGCACCACGAGGTCCGGTAGCACCGGTAGCACCGGTAGCGCCAGTAGCGCCAGTAGCACCAGTAGCGCCGGTAGCACCACGAGGTCCGGTAGCACCGGTAGCGCCGGTAGCACCACGAGGTCCGGTAGCACCGGTAGCGCCGGTAGCACCACGAGGTCCAGTAGCACCGGTAGCGCCAGTAGCGCCGGTAGCACCACGAGGTCCGGTAGCGCCAGTAGCGCCAGTGGCCCCAGTAGCACCACGAGGTCCAGTAGTGCCAGTGGCCCCAGTAGCGCCGGTAGCACCAGTAGGACCTTTTGTTTCACATGGTGCAAATTGAATGAAGATAAGTTGTAGTTCTTCTATCTGTTCAACAATATTTGTGAAAGTGTTAGTATTTAATCGGAAGAGTTTTGTAATATATAATAAAAAGTTGATTAAATTTTGGAATTCAATAAATACAGCACTTGCAACAAATGATGGGCTTTCTAATATGGTTATTAAATTATTAATAATGGAAAGTCCCATTGCTTTAAGTAAGGATGTAGTATCTAAGGAACGGATAAGCTTTTTGAATGTAATTAATGTATTTATAAAATCTTCGATATTACTTGGAGACGGATCTTGAAAGACTCTTGGGATAATTTCTGTTAAATTAGCTATAATTGTACGAAAAATTTTTATTTGAGATTTCGAAATAGGGATAGATGTAGTAGTTGGGATACGTCCAGAACCACTTTGGAAGTAGGGTTCTGGAATGTTGTTTTGACGATCTTCAAAGTGAGGCATTCTTTTTCTCCTTTCTAATTGAAGTGTGAACACGATTCATCATAGTAAATGCAAATTATAGATAAATGTGAATGGTGAGACTAGCCATTTTTATAAACAAAAAGAAAACGCCTATTTTGAGGCGTTTTCTTTTTGTTTTGCATAATGATAATATCTTTTTAATGAAATCTTTGATTTGAAACCGATGCGGTTAATGATTTCTTGTTCTGGAGTGTGTTGCTCAATCAGTCGCAAAATAAAGGTGTTTCGGAAATGTTGGCCAGAAATACCTTTACGTAAGTTCGCTCTTGCTACTTCCAGGCGAATCATTTTTTGGATTGCAATTTCTGTTAGTGCTTTTGGAGCATCGTTTTCGTACACCCAGCGATAGGTGCCGCGGTTAAAATCGAATGCAACAAAAAGCGGATCATCACTATGATATTTTGGACGAACGGGTTCAGGGATATTTTTGTAATAAGTATATAATTGTTTTTTATCTTCCTCGGTCAAAAAGATGGTTCTTTGAATTCCGGAAACTGATGGGATAGAAAGTGTATTTGTTTCAAAATGAACATGATGCATATTTAATGATACGAGCTCTTGTAAGGACAAACCGTAATCAATGAGTAGGTTCACAATAGAGATGTTACGATCCATTAATAATGGACGAACAGGGCGTTGTTTCTCTGATAATCCTTCTAATGAAGTAAGGATATGTTTTAAGCGTTTTTCTTCTTCTGGTGAAATAAAATCTTCATTTCGTAGTGCTCGATCGGGTTGGATGACAAGTTCCATATCCTTCAACGGATTTGGTAGGTTTAAAAATTGATACAATCTATTTAAAACGATAAATACACGGTGCATTGTTTTTTCGGAGTAATGTCGTTTCTTTTTTAAGTCGAAAAAATAATCTTCATAGTCTTTTGTACAAAGTGTTGCCCATATATTACTAGAGGGCAGTTTTTTATTTTTTTCTAACCAATGCCCGAAATCTTCAATGTCATAAACATATCTTTTAATGGTTGAAGGTTTTCTACCTTTATCTAATAAAAAAGTAGAAAAGGCTTGTACTGTATCGTGAAGCTCCGTTGTTTCCATAGTCCCACCACCCTAATTATTTCTTATATTATAGCAAACTTTTCTGAAAATAGTCATTTATAAAGGGAATGGAAATATTAATAATAATATTTTGATTAGTCGATAAAAAGAGGTGATTGTATGGAACAGTCAATGCGAAAGAAAAATAATAATCAAATTAATATTGTGCTAAATCACCGAAAAAAAATTTCAGTACCTGCTTCAGAAAATAAAGCGGTTATTTCAAATGAAACGGCTACGAAACATGAGATGTTGCAAAGGATTGAAGAAGAGATGGGGAAACTGGTTGGAATGGATGATATAAAAAAAATAATAAAAGAAATCTATGCTTGGATTTATGTGAATAAAAAACGACAAGAAATCGGTTTGAAATCGGAGAAGCAAGTGCTTCATATGTTGTTTAAAGGTAATCCGGGAACAGGAAAAACGACTGTTGCAAGGATGATTGGGAAATTATTATTTGAGATGAATATTTTATCGAAAGGGCATTTAGTGGAAGCGGAACGTGCAGATCTTGTGGGAGAATATATTGGGCATACAGCACAAAAGACGCGGGATCTGATAAAGAAAGCTATGGGAGGTATATTGTTTATTGATGAGGCGTATTCATTAGCGCGTGGCGGTGAAAAGGACTTTGGGAAAGAAGCGATTGATACACTTGTAAAGCACATGGAAGATAAGCAACATGGATTTGTTTTAATTTTAGCTGGATATTCAAGAGAGATGAATCATTTTCTTTCGTTAAATCCAGGCTTACAATCGCGTTTTCCGTTTATTATTGAGTTTGCGGATTATACGGTGAATCAGTTATTAGAAATTGGAAAAAGAATGTATGATGAACGAGAATATCAATTATCAAAAGAGGCGGAGTGGAAATTTCGTGATCATTTACATGCGGTAAAATATTCATCCCAAATTACATCATTTAGTAATGGGCGCTATGTACGAAATATTGTCGAGAAATCCATTCGTACACAGGCAATGCGTTTATTGCAAGAGGATACGTATGATAAGTATGATTTGATTGGGATATCTAGTAGTGATTTAACGCTTGAAGAAGATACGCACAGTTCATAAACTGTGCGTTTGTTTTATATAGAAGGAAATGCGATATAAGGTTTTGTATTCTATTTCGTGTTTTTTGTTTTTGCTCGTTGTTCTAATTTGGTTTTTGGACTTTGATCGGCTACGTCTGAAGCGAGTCCTTGTGGATTCACACTACTACTTTGTCCACGATTACGGTTGTTATTTCCTTTTGCCATCTAATATCACCTCTATTGTTCTTTTGCTTTTTGTTGATATGCTTTATGATATCGCTCCATTTTCTCGCTTTTTTCGTGTGCAGAATTAGGGTCATGGCCAAATTGATTGACAGAACTTTTTTGGGCCCCTTTGTTTACGTGTTTTGTCATTATGTTCACCTCGCTTTAAGATTTAGTATGGACACTCTAAACAGAAAAAAACGTTAGAAAAGAAAAACCTCTTTACGTCATGTAAAGAGGTGGGTTTACTATTTATGCAAGGAACGCTTTTTATTTTCTAAGCGTCTGTGCGGCAAATGCCATTTGTAATGAATGGAAATCATGCGGAAGCAAACAATAAAAATAAATAAGGTGTATAGAGCCCAGTCACTGACAATAATCTTGGCGCCGATTAAAAATCCTGCTAAAATCGTCCAAAATGCATATACTTCTGCACGAAGGACGAGAGGTTGACGGCGTGCTAATAAATCACGAATGATTCCGCCACCAATTCCTGTTAAAACAGCTGCGACAATTGTAGCGCTAATAGGTAAGTTAAGCTTTTGTGCGTAAAGTGCTCCTTGTACAGCGAATGCTGATAAGCCAATGGCATCCGTAATGTTTTCCCATCGTTTCCAGTGTATGATTAATTTATTTGGAAATAGAAAGATAATGGTCATTGATAAAAGTGCAATTTGAAATAACATGTCTTGTTGCCAAAAAGCGTTGATTGGATAACCGATTAATAAATTACGAAGGGCACCTCCTCCAAATGCAGTTGCCATTCCTAAAATATATACTCCGAAAATATCGTAATCTTCTTCCATTGCGACAATCGCTCCGCTTAGTGCGAAGGCGATTGTACCGATGATGCTAAAAATCTCCCATGCCATGAATTTTCTCCCCCGCTAACTAGATGAAATGTGCTTCCTCTGCTATTATATTAGAAGGTTTAATTTTCGAAAAGGATGAGTGAGCATATTTGATGGAAGAAAAAGAAAAAGTCATATTAGTTGGCTGCCAATTGCCGCAAGATGATGATGAGCGGTTTATGCATTCTATGACAGAGCTTGTGTCGCTCGCAAAGACGGCGCGTGCAGAAGTTTTGGTATCTACAACGCAAAAGCGTCCGAAATTTCATCCTGCTACTTATATAGGAAAAGGGAAATTAGAGGAACTTGCTGCAATGACTGAAGAATTAGAACCGGCTGTTATTATATTTAATAATGAGTTAACACCAAGTCAAATTCGTAATTTATCTTCTGCATTAGATGCAAGAGTAATTGATCGAACGCAACTGATATTGGATATTTTTGCTCAGCGTGCGAAATCAAGAGAAGGGAAGCTTCAAGTGGAGCTCGCTCAGTTGCAATATATGATGCCGCGCCTTATGGGACAGGGGTTAGCCTTATCGCGTCTCGGAGGTGGAATTGGTACGCGAGGTCCAGGTGAAACGAAGTTAGAAACAGATCGTCGTCATATTCGTTCGCGTATTGATGAAATTAAGAAACAACTCGCGGTTGTTGTGGAACACCGGAAAAGATATCGTGAGCGCCGAAAAAATAATCAAGTATTTCAAGTGGCGTTAATAGGTTATACAAATGCTGGGAAATCGACGCTGTTTAACAGGTTAACAGAAGCTGATACGTTTGAAGAAAATTTACTGTTTGCAACGCTAGATCCAACAACAAGAAAAATGCAATTGCCTTGTGGTTACACCGTGCTATTAACTGATACGGTAGGGTTTATTCAAGATTTACCTACGTCATTGGTTGCGGCGTTTCGCTCTACATTGGAAGAAGCCGGAGAAGCGGATGTGATTTTACACGTTGTTGATTCGGCAGATCCAAACTATGCAGGGCATGAACAGACGGTAAAACAATTACTACAAGATCTTGAAATTGATCGTATTCCAATTATTACAGTTTATAACAAAAAGGATAAATTACATCAAAATTTTATTCCGTTTCCAAAAAGTGATTTTCTTATGACAAGTGCTTTCGAGGAAGTAGATTTAGTAAGGCTAAAAGGATCAGTAGAAACGAAGATGATGGAAACGATGGAACCGTATAAGGCTATGATTCCTCCGAGTGAAGGTAGATTACTAACGCTTTTAAAAACAGAAACGGTATTAACCGGGATGGAATTTAAAGAAGATGAATTTTTGTATGAGTGTACAGGGCATATATTTGCTCATTCCCCGCTGAATGGACAATTAAAGAGATTTTTAGTGAAAAAAGGAGAAGAGAATAACAATGTTTGATCGTTTAGAAAATGGAGCAAGAATCGCTCCTATTGTAAAAGAAGTAGAAAGTCAAATTGTAGATATACATAAACGTGTAGATGAAGTGATTGAGAGTAATCAATTTCGCGTACTAGAAAGTTTTCGTAAACATAAAATTAGTGATTCGCACTTTATCCCAACAACAGGGTATGGTTACGATGACATCGGCCGTGACACGTTAGAAAAAGTGTATGCTGATGTATTTGGAGCGGAAGCAGGTCTTGTTCGTCCGCAAATTATTTCAGGTACACATGCGATTTCAACAGCTTTATTTGGCATATTACGTCCGAATGACGAATTATTATATATAACAGGGAAACCATATGATACGTTAGAAGAAATTGTTGGAGTACGTGGTAAGGGTGTTGGTTCTTTCAAAGAATATAATATTGGTTACAATGCAGTTCTGTTAACAGATGAAGGACGTGTTGATTTTAAAGCTGTACAAGCTGCCATCCATGATAAGACAAAAATGATTGGAATTCAGCGTTCAAAAGGTTATGCGAATCGTCCTTCATTTACTGTTGCGGAAATTAAAGAGATGATTTCGTTTGTAAAGGAAATCAAGCCAGATGTTGTTGTGTTTGTAGATAACTGTTATGGAGAGTTCGTGGAAGAGTTAGAGCCATGTCATGTTGGTGCAGATTTAATGGCAGGATCTCTTATTAAAAACCCAGGTGGTGGAATTGTAAAAACAGGTGGTTATATTGTTGGGAAAGAGCAATATGTAGAAGCTTGTGCGTATCGTTTAACGTCTCCGGGGATTGGAGCGGAAGCAGGTGCTTCTTTATATAGTTTGCAGGAAATGTATCAAGGTTTCTTCTTGGCGCCTCATGTAGCAGGACAAGCGTTAAAAGGAGCGATTTTTACAGCGGCATTTTTAGAAAAGCTAGGAATGAATACATCACCAACTTGGAATGCTGCAAGAACGGATTTGATCCAGTCTGTTCAATTTGATGATAAAGAGCGTATGATTGCATTTTGTCAAGCGATTCAATACGCATCTCCAATCAATTCACACTTTACACCGTACCCGAACTATATGCCAGGTTATGAAGATGATGTTATTATGGCTGCAGGTACGTTTATTCAAGGTGCAAGCATTGAATTATCAGCAGACGGTCCGATTCGTGCGCCTTATGTTGCTTATGTACAAGGTGGATTAACTTATTCTCACGTGAAGATTGCGATTTGCTCTGCAATTGATGCGTTGATTGAAAAAAATCTATTAACAATTTCGTAAGGAAAAAGCTGTCGATCTCGACAGCTTTTTTGCATAGAAGCAGGTATTTGTGACATTTCTAAAAAAGAATAAAAAATTTATTAAAAAACGATGTTAGAAAAGCTAACATCTATTGACACTAAACATAACATGGTATAGAATGAGAAGCAGTTAAGGCGAAGGAGGAACTGAAACAATGAAAGAAGATAGACGTTCTGCCCCGCTGTTTCCTATTGGTATTGTAATGGATTTAACACAATTATCTGCTCGTCAAATTCGCTACTATGAAGAGCACAATTTAATTTTCCCAACTCGTACAAAGGGAAATCGTAGATTGTTTTCATTTAACGATGTAGATAAGTTGTTAGAAATTAAAGATTTGTTAGATCAAGGCTTAAATATGGCTGGTATTAAACAAGTATTACAAATGAAAGAAAATCAAACAGAAGCAGTGAAAGTAAAAGAGGAAACGAAAGAAATTTCAAAGGCCGAGCTTCGTAAAATTCTTCGTGATGAACTGCAGCATACAGGCAGATTTAATCGAACATCATTACGACAAGGTGATATTTCAAGGTTTTTTCACTAAAGATTACTGATTCTGAAGGTGTTTAGAGGGACTAAGGAGGAATTTATAATGGCTAAGTACACTAGAGAAGATATTTTCCGTTTAGCGAAAGAAGAGAATGTAAAGTATATCCGTTTACAATTTACAGATCTTTTAGGAAGTATTAAAAACGTAGAGATTCCAGTTAGTCAGTTAACGAAAGCGCTAGATAACAAAATGATGTTTGATGGATCTTCTATTGAAGGATTTGTACGTATTGAAGAGTCTGATATGTACTTATATCCGGATTTAGAAACTTGGGTAATATTCCCTTGGACTGCTGAAAAAGGTAAAGTAGCTCGCTTGATTTGCGATATCTACAACGCTGATGGCACTCCGTTTGAAGGTGATCCACGTAACAACTTAAAACGTATGTTGAAAGAAATGGAAGCACTAGGATTTACTGAATTCAACCTTGGACCAGAACCAGAGTTCTTCCTATTCAAAGTTGATGAAAAAGGAAATCCAACATTAGAGCTAAATGATAACGGCGGATACTTTGACCTTGCGCCAATGGATCTAGGAGAAAACTGTCGTCGTGATATCGTTCTTGAACTTGAAGAAATGGGCTTTGAAGTTGAAGCGTCTCACCATGAGGTTGCACCAGGTCAACACGAAATTGACTTTAAATATGCAAATGCAATTCGTTCATGTGATGACATTCAAACATTCAAGCTTGTTGTAAAAACAATCGCTCGTAAACACGGTTTACACGCAACATTTATGCCAAAACCATTATTTGGAGTGAACGGTTCAGGTATGCACTGTAACTTATCACTATTCAAAAATGGAGAAAACGTATTCTATGATCAAAACGGTGATTTACAGTTAAGTGATGATGCGCGTCATTTCATCGCAGGTATTTTAAAACACGCACCAGCATTTACAGCGGTAGCAAACCCAACTGTAAATTCTTACAAACGTTTAGTACCTGGTTACGAGGCACCATGTTACGTAGCATGGTCTGCACAAAACCGTAGCCCATTAGTACGTATTCCAGCATCTCGCGGTGTAAGTACACGTGTAGAAGTACGTAGTGTTGACCCAGCTGCAAACCCATATTTAGTAATGGCAACATTATTAGCAGCAGGTCTTGATGGAATTAAAAATAAATTAACTCCACCAGCTGCAGTAGATCGTAACATCTATGTAATGACAAAAGAAGAGCGCGAAGAAGCAGGTATCGTTGACTTACCAGCAACATTAGCGCAAGCATTAGTTACATTACAATCTAACGAAATCATCTGCGGTGCATTAGGTGAGCATTTACTTGAGCACTTCATCGAAGCAAAAGAAATTGAGTGGGATATGTTCAGAACGCAAGTTCACCAATGGGAACGCGATCAATATATGTCTCTTTACTAAGAGTTCGAGGCCTTGATACTACGGTATCGGGGTCTTTTTTCTTTCGGGCAATTTTATTGGACGGTTGTATGTTTTATCAACTGCCCGATAATTGCCCGGGTTTATTTGAAAAAATTATTCAAGGACATTTCTCATATGCTCCTCGAATTTGTTCATTGCTTCTTTATCTAATTTTTTGCTGATGTGTGAATAAACATCAGATGTAATTTGCATACTACCATGTCCAAGTCGTTCTTGTAAATATTTCATGCTAACACCAGCTTCAAGTTGAAGTACTGCATGTGTGTGGCGCAAAGAATGTATTGGTAAAGAAGGTAGATTAGTTTTCTTTAAAATTCTAGAGAATGAATTAAAAAGGCTTGATTTTGGCATATAGTTACCATCACTTCTACATAAAACTAAATTATATTTAAAGTAATAATTATCGTTTAAAGCAAGTTTGTTTTGATTTTGGTATTTTTGATGAAAGTGTAGATCATTTGCAAGACCTTGACTAATTGTAATAATTCGCTTTGAATTATAATTTTTTGTGTCTCCAAACATCATATCTGGATTCTTAGATGCTTCTTTGAAATCTAATGATTTGTTAATGTTGATGGTTTTTTCTTTTAAGTCAATATCGGTCCATTGTAGAGCAGCGGCTTCACCTTTTCTTATGCCAGTCTCAATTAAGGTTTTGTAAAATATCCAGTAAATATAATCATATTTATACGCTTCTCGTAAAAAATCAGCAATGTGTTCTGATTCTATAAACTGTATTTCTGGATTTTTCTTTTTGATTTTTATTTCTACTCCAATGCAAGGATTCTTTGTTATCTTTTCTAAGATTATTGCTTTCTCTATAGCGTTATACATGGTTCCATGAACAATCTCAATAGTCCGTCTACTGTAGCCTTTTTCAGTTAAATTATTAATAAATTTTTGATATAGAACAGGTTTAACATCTTTTAAAAGAATGTTTTTAAAATAAGGGATGATGTGGTTTTTAACACTATTTTGGTGTAGTGAAAAAGTGTTCTTTGCTACAGTCCCTTTTTTGTATTCGTTTAACCACATTTCAAGGTATGACTTCAAAGATTCATCAGTCGGATGATAGCCGTCACGTAGCTGTTTCTCCATTTTTTCAGCTGCTAATTTGGCTTCTGTCTTATTTGTAAACCCCTTCTTTGATTTTTCCCTAGTTTTTCGCGTGATTGGATCCTGATAATAGATGCGGTATTCCCAAAAGTCTTTATTGGATCCTTTCTTTTTGTACTTATGGAAGGTAGCCATATTAAAAACCCCTTTCTTATTTGTTTAAAAAGAGTAGACCGTCGTCTACTCTTCGATGTTAAATTGCTAGCGCTAGAAATTTAAAGATCTCTTGTAAATCGTATTGCTTTACCAATGATTCGCGCTGGTACACTTGGTGTGATGACTAGCGGTTCGTATGAAGGGTTATCAGGCATTAGTATTACAACATCACCTTGTTTTTTTACCCTTTTTAAAGTTGCTTCAGTATCACCGTTAACTTGAACGGCTGCTATTTCTCCATTTTCTACGTCATCCTGTTTTCGAATTAATACAAAAGATCCATTAGGTATAGTTGGTTCCATTGAATTACCTTTAGCTTCTAAATAATATATTTCACCTCTTGGTAAAATATCAGGCATTTCATAACGATATCCTTCAAAATTTTCTTCAGCACATATAGGCAATCCACATGCTATTTTTCCTAATATCGGTACTCTTATCGGATGAATAGGAGCTTCGTATATATTAGAAGGCTTATCCTCAGTTAAGTCAGATCGATTAATATTGAAATAATCAGCTAGCATCTGTATTTTATCTGGTCTAGGATATGTTTTTGCATTAAACCAATTAGAAACCGTTGTTTCCGGTAACTCTAATTCTTTTGCTATATCTGTTTGAAAAACGCCTTTTTTATTGGCGTGGCTCTTTAAATTACTAGCCATAATGTCTTTCATTTTTTGTTGACTACTCATTGATATCACCTCGCTTTCATATATATTTTACCGTTTTTCGGTAGTGATGTAAAGAAGTAAATACCTTTAAAAAGTATTTTTCATACTTTAACGTATTGACTATACCGTTTAAAGGTAGTATATTGAGTGTAGAAATTAACGAAAGGAGCTAATATGATGTTTCAGATAACATTAAAGGCTGCTAGGGTAAACGCTGGATTTAAACAAGATGTAGCGGCGAATAAACTGGATATTTCAGAGAAAACACTTCGTAATTATGAACAAGGTGTAACTGCTATTCCAGGTCATGTTTTACAAAAAGCTTCTATTTTATACAAAATTCCATCTGATTACATTCGATTACCAATTATAAATGATGGAAAGTACGATGAAGATTTTTTTTTAACTACAACTACCGTTTAAAGGTAGTTAGTGTGTGAAAAATACGAGGAGAAATCCTTACCTTTTTTAGAGTGTGAATTGTCGAATTTTGATGCTGAAAAGGAAGGTGACAATATGCTTAATATTCAGCTAGATGACAAAATCATTGAACAGCGATTTTCAGAGGAATTACGAAAACGTCTCGATCAAATTGAACAAAGGAAAACTTTATGGGATATGAAAGAACTCTGCAAGCAAACGAGTATGAGTGAAAACACCATAAAAGAAAAATTCTTTTATGATGAACGATTTTCGAAATACAAAATAGGCGGAAAGTGGTATTTTCCAGCTCTAGAAGCAGAAGCCTTTTTGCTCATGTGGGTAAAAGAACAATCTATGCATTAAAAAAAGAGGTGATGACCTCAAATTTTTTTCGAATTTAATTGTCGAATTTTGAAACTTTATATAGAACGAATTGTTCTTTTATAAGAAACTTTGTGAGGAAAAATTCTTTGAAAGAAGGTGAATTTGCATGAACGCTGTTTTATCAGCAAGCAAATTAATGACAGCATCTGAAGTACGTAAGCAATGTGCTGAAATGCGTAATAATCTTACAGTTATGTTTGTGATTGAGTTAGAAGCAAAACAAAAATTACGTGAAATGAATGGTAAATTGTGAGGGAGTGATTATTATGAAGAATGGTAAAAATCCAACCAAACGCGAGAAGATTCAAATCAAGTTAAATAACTTAAATAACTTAAATAACTTAAACCCTGACAATTGGTTAATTTATAAAAAAGTAGAAGGCGAGTTACATCTAGTACATCGTTACACTAACGTACAACGTGTAATTCCGAATTCATAGTTTGGGAGGAAGGAAAATGGATCAATTAACTGTAGCAAACGAACTACATATTTTAGGAAAACAAAATATCGCGGGTTATGAATTCACTGGAATTGAAGGTGGTTTCGGTGAAGATAAAAAGGCAATGTTAGTTAAAGAAATTGCGGATATTCATAACAGAGAAACTTGGAAAATTAATGAACGAATTAATGATAATCGAAAAAGATTTCAAGATGGTATCGACATTATTGATTTAAAAACACATCCGTTTAACGGATACGTTTTAGAAAGCTTAAAAAGACAAGGTATTCTCACACAGTCTCAAATTGGAAACGCAAAAAATATTTACATTCTTTCCGAACGAGGATATGCAAAGCTCTTGAAAATCCTTGAAGATGATACAGCCTGGGAATTATATGATCAATTTGTTGATGGATATTTCAATATGAGAAAACAACAACAAATACCTACGGATCCAATGAGTGTTTTGAAGCTTACATTCGAAGCGTTAGAAGGACAGAATCAAGAAATTCAAGGTCTCAAAACAGATGTAAAAGATTTACGAGACAATGCGCCATTATTCGCAGTTGAATGCGATGAAATCTCTAATGCTGTGAAACGTTACGGTGTTATGTTGCTTGGTGGTAAGAATTCTAATGCTTATCGAGACCGTGGATTGAGAACTAAATTGTACAAAGATATTTACAGTCAGTTATATCGGCATTTTGATGTAAAAACCCACAAAGCTATCAAGCGTCGTCATTTAGAGTTAGCAAAAAGTAAAATCGAAGAATATGAGTTACCAATTTTTTTAAGTGAAGAAATCAATATGATAAACTCGCAAATTAACATTACGGAAATACGGTAGTAAAAGAAATAGTAATCATATATCAAATTAATCACTCCTAAATTTTCAGGAGTCAAATTATCAAAGAAGAGGTGGAACAAAATGGACAAGTTAAAAGTGATTGCAGGAATAGAAGAAAAAAATCCGGATTATTTTGATATATATTTACGGATGTTTACTAGTGCTGTACGTGAATTACAAGAGCAGAAAATCGCTAAAGAAGTATGTAGTAAAGAGTCGTATAAAAAAGCAATCTTTGCTGGCGTGAGATTTGTTAGATATTCAAAGAATGATACATTGAATTATGACTATTTGATAAATAAGTTTCAATTAATTGGATACTTACAGCATTTAATGGGTGCTTTAACTCCAAGGGAATTTATAAATATCTTCCCAATAACAAAAGAATATGACGGAGATAAATGGGGAGAGAAAGATTACTTCTTCACTATGAAACGAGCTAAAGAAATTGGTATGGATACACCTATAGGGGAGAAGGTTTTAGAATTTCTCTACGATTATACAAATTTAGATATGACATTCTTTACAGTTAGTTCGATGACTATTATGAGCAGAATTAGACAAGTCGAAGGTAAAAAGTCCCTGGCTGAAGAGTTTTGTGAAAAATTAGGAGTTGACACTTATACGATGCACACAGATCAACAAGGAAAACAACAGTTAACAAATAATCGTACTGGTGAAACTCAAGAGGTTAAGAAAGCTAGACCGAGATATTTGAAGCCAGTTGAATAATAAACGCAATTTTGCGCTCAACGAAGGGGGGAATAACAATGAGAATCGATTATCAGAATGCTACAGTTGTAGACTACCTTAAATTACTTGATACACGTAAGCAAGGTGGACAAGCTCGTTTATTTGCGGATATACGCCTTACTTGTTTATCAGCTGCACTTGGTTTTGGAACACAAAAAAGTAACTTGCGCCAACAAGTTACCGTACAAAAATGCTATTTATAAAATATCTAACGAAAGTATATCATACATGTCCATTTTATGAAAAGAGGGGCTGAAATATGCAACTTATAAAAAATAAGAGGTGTCTACATGAGTAACTTAATCATAGATGAAGAACCTTTACTTGTTCTCCCGGAGTTAGCAAAGCAAATCGGATTAAATGAAGCTATCATTTTGCAACAAATACATTATTGGTTGAAGAGATCGCACCATTTTTACGATGAGCACTATTGGATATACAACAGCGTTACACAGTGGAAAGAACAGTTTCCTTTCTGGGGAGAGTCAACAATAAAGAGGACCATAAAAAGCTTGGAAATTCAAAAACTATTACTTGTTGGTAATTACAATAAAGCGAAGTTTGATAAAACAAAGTGGTACACGATTAATTATTCGGTTCTCCGTCGGTTAAAATCGACCGACGATGATGTCAATATGACCCGACCAGAAGGTCAATATGACCCAATGCAAGAGGTCAATATGACCCGACCTATACCAGAGAATACACAGAGACTATCTACAGAGACTACAGAATATGTAGTCGAGATAGTGAACTATCTCAACATTACATGTGAAAAAAAATATCGTACCTCCTCTAAGAAGACACAGACTTTAATCAAATCTAGATTGAAAGAGGGCTATACAGTTAAAGACTTTAAAAAAGTTATCGATATAAAGAAAAACCATTGGTTTAAAGACCCAAAATGGGATGAATATTTACGACCTGAAACATTATTTGGAACAAAGTTTGAAAGTTATTTAAATAGTAAACCAAAAGCCACAAAAGAAATGTCAGCTGCAGAACGACTAAAACGTTTTGAGCAAGAAGCAGCAGAACAAGACGACTTACCATTCTAAGGAGGAACACTGAATGGAAAGAGAAGAGATATTTCAAAAGGTATTTAGTAGTAATCGGGCGATTAGAAACTCAGTTAATGAGAATGAAATTTTAGAAGCTATATCCATTGATGACGGAGCTTGGTGTCAAACATGCAAGATTAATATACCGATGGTGCAATTACCAGTTCATATGATAAAAGCATTAAAAAAAGTACCAGGACTTAACAAGAAGGGGATAATACAACCAGTGTGTCCTAAATGCTTCAGAAAGCCTTCTTCTGATAAAGATGAAATTAGATATCAAGATGTTGTTGAAGCCGCACAGAAACGACTTCAGGACGGTGAAAGGAAGCGTTACTTGATGCCAACACCTGGAAGGTACGTAAATGCTACTCTGGAAAATTTTGAAATGCGTAAGGGGACAGAAAAAGCTTTTAATGGAGCAAAGTATTTTATTGATAATCTATCTAAGAAAGAAGAAAAAGGATTGTTTCTGCAAGGTGGATTTGGTGCAGGGAAAACGCGGTTATGTTATTCCATTAAACATGCTTTGGACAAGCTTGGGAAAAGTATCATTGTATACAATGTAACGCAGCTCTTAGACCGTATTCGTTCAACTTTTAATAGTGATAAAGAAAGTAAACAAGAAATTATGGCATTGCTTATGAAATGCGATGTGTTGATTTTAGATGATTTAGGAGCGGAAAAGCCCAGTGACTATACTGCTGAGTTCCTATATACAGTAATAGATTATCGGAATAGTAATTTAAAAAGAATGGTGATTACAAGTAACTGCAGCAGTGAAGAATTACAAGAACGACTTGGAGAGTTACAAGGCGGAAGAATTTTAGATCGGTTAAAAGAATCATGCTACAAAATACCAATTACGGCAGGGAGTGCGAGGAAATGAGTGGAAATCAAAATAATGGTAAAAAAGAAAGTAATAAAAAACAAATTGAGTCAATGCTAAAAGAATTATTGGTTAGATCCCATACAGATGTACGAGTAAGAAATTTTTTAGATGATTTTAAGGAGTTTATAAGTAAAGAGAATCAATTAAGTGAGGAATTTAAAGATGGCTTAAATAGATTACAAAAGAAGCATTTTCCAAACTTTGAACAAGTTGTTGCTAATTAAATAAAAGAGATGGGCGCAATTTTGCGCTCATCTTAACAAAATAGTTATTGTAATAACCAATTGTGGACGGTGGGACAATTGAAAGAAGTATCATATGCAATCCAAACACTAACAGTTGAAAAGGCTGAATATGAGGAACGGATGAAGCTGCTTCATTGTAATCAATATAGATATAAACGATTTAAGAAAAGAGTTAACGAATTGAATAATGCTATTGAAATTCTAAAGCGACATGTTTCGACACAAAAATGACTATCAGAATCATAGTAAATTGAAGTTGTTTTTCTTTCCGAATGTCATTGGTCTTGTGAACGTTAAAACGTCTTAGGGAGGAAAAAAACGTATATTACGAGGTTTGTTGTTTTTAGGTAGAAAGTGAGGTTGATAACATGACATATTTGCAAGAAATAAATAAAATTGCACCTCAATTACCTTTGGTAGTTCTGCAAGATATCAAACAACGTGTGGGAGATTGGCTTGCAAGTGGTGGCGATGAAAATGATGAATATATTGGTCAACAATTGAGATATGCTCAACGAGTTGTGGAAGCTGGTGATTTGAAATAAGTATTCAAGGTCAAAAAGGAAAGAAGGTGAATCATCATTTTTGACTGGCTGAAAGACTATCAGAAATTAGAAGAAGAGATTGCTTATTTAGAATACAATCTAGACAAAACAAAAGCTGAATTGAAACGCTGGGTATATGGTGATTTACAAGAGGTTCGTTTAACAGCTAATTCAGAAGGAGCAAAAGTAGAAAGTCGTATAGAAGCAATCGAATATGAATTGGCTCATAAGATGAATGAAATGCATAATTTAATGTATTTGATTAATAAATTTACAGGATTAGATAATAAAATTGTACGTATGAAATATATAGAAGGAATGACGTTATCCAGTATAGCATGTAGCCTAAAATATAATGTGGATTATATTAAACGTAGACATTCAACTATAGCAAGAATAATAAAGTTTGCTGACGAGTTAAAAAAGTGACTTTTTGGTGGGTCACCTTTTGGTCACTGAAACTATTGAAAAAATGATTTATAGTAATAACATAAGATTTTGACGAAAGGGCAACTGATGCATGGTTGCTCTTTTTATTATGTAAAAAAGGATGGTTATAAATTTGTTAAATCAAGTTCTTAATATGGATTGTTTAGAAGGAATGAAAATGATTGAGGATAAATCAATTGATATGATTTTATGTGATTTACCTTATGGGACTACATCTTGTAAATGGGACAGCATCATTCCTTTTGACTTGTTATGGGAACAGTATGAGCGAATTATAAAGGACAATGGAGCTATCTTATTAACTGCCAGTCAGCCATTTACAACGAAATTAATTGCTTCTAACATGAAGTTATTTCGTTATGAGTGGATATGGAAGAAGGGAAATCATACAACCGGATTCCCAAATGCAAATAGAATGCCACTGAAGAATCATGAAAATGTATTAGTATTTTATAAAAAATTACCGAAATATTATCCTCAAGACTTAATCCTTTTGGATAAACCAATTTATAAAAAGAGTACAGGAAAGAAATTAAAAATCTTTGGTAAGAGAAATAATGAATCGTTAAGTAAAGTGCATGTAACTAAGTATACAAATTATCCTAAATCGATTTTAGATTTCCCACGAGATAGTAAAACATTTCATCCAACACAAAAGCCAGTTTCTCTTTTTGAATATCTAATTAAGACTTATACAAAAGAAGGCGAGACAGTATTAGATAATTGTATGGGTAGCTTCACAACTGCTATTGCATGTATCAATACGAATCGTAATTATATTGGATTTGAATTAGATGAGGGTTATTGGAAGTTAGGTAATGAACGTGTAGTAAAACATATGAAAACAATTAAACACCAATAAAAGGTGTTTCTTATTATATAAAAAAAGAGGACGCTCCAAGCGTCCTTTATGGTGTATTCTTTTTATCTTTATATCCCAAATGTTCCTCTAATGCTTTTACAAGCATTTCGGAAAAATTGACATCTTGTTTTGCTGCTTGTTCTTCCAGCCATGAAGGAAGGGTTACATTTTTTCTTTTATAGACAAGTGTATCTTTATTTCTTAATGGTGGCATCCAAACATCAATTAATGTTGTTGAAATTTGGCTATCATCATCTTGTATATCTATATTTTCAATTAGTGTTGGTTCTGGTATTTCGTCGCCGTCTTCTTCCATAGCGGAAAGGTGAAGTCCTAATGCTTCTCTACCCATTTTTAGAACTTCTTCTAATGATTCGGCATGAGAAACACATCCTAACAAGTCGGGAAAATATATTCCATAACTTTTTGAATCTTTTTCATCCCTACATAGAATAGCGGGATAAACATAATAATCTTTTTTCATAGTTTGTTTTCGTAACAATTTTTTATATAATAGGGAAAGCAAGGGGCTATTTCAGCCCTGCTTGCTTTAGAATGGAATGGTAAATCCATTTTGGCAAATCCTTCACAGGATGTTGAATGGTCACCTTTCCTTTCTTGGTCGGATGGATGAATTGATGATGGTCACCGCGAATGTCCTTCAAAAACCATCCATCCTTTTTAATCACTTTTATTGCGTCCCTACTACTTGGAATTGTTACTACCTCCTTTCAACTTTCTATAATTATTATAACACGCATTGTAATGCGCATCAAGAAAAAGATGCAAATTTCTTTGGTTTTTTTGTATATTTTTTTAAATGAATATAAGTATATTAAGCATCCAAAATGGGTGCTTTTTATTATGTAAAAATTACATAGGTGGTGATGGTGTTGAAAAAAGTAAATGAACCAATGATTAAGATTCATGTTGATACAAGTGAAGCACAAGAAAAGATTGAAGCATTGAAGTTAGTGGTTGAAGGATGTACACAAGCTTTGGAAAACTTAGGTGAAGCGATGTCCAATCTTGGAAGTCAATTAAAGTTGAATGGTGTCGTTACGATAGGAAAGGAGAGTGACAAGGAATGATTACTGAAATTAGAAAGACTGTATCGGGTACAGAATACTGGGACACAAAAGAAAAGAGAAGTCTCTTTGTTCCAACTGGTGAAGAACCAAAATTCAAAGTAACTGAAAATCCTAAGAGTATGTTAACCGTTGATTCTGAACTAGAACAACCAAAGGAAGTTTCTTTGGAAGATATGAAAGTAAATGAGTTACGTGAATATGCTAAAGAATTAAATATTGAAATCCCAACTGATGTAAAAAAGAAAGAAGACATCATTAATTTATTATTATGAAATATTGTGACTTTAATGGATGTACAAATAAGATAGAGCGAGGCTCATACTGTGAGGAGCATAGGCGTAGTAAGAGTAAGCCAAAGGTAGACAAGTCTATCTATCATAACAGTAATAAACAATTCTATAATTCATTAGTGTGGAAGAACATGCGGAGTCAGATATACGAAAGGGAGAAGGGCTGTTGTCAACGATGTGGGAAGTTCGTATTCGGTAGGCAAGCACAGGTGCATCACATCATACCTATTAAAAAGAATCCAATGCTTAAGTTAGAACCGAACAACCTCAAGCTGTTGTGTCCTGTTTGTCATAGCATTGAAGAAAATAAAATTGAAAAAGAAAAAGTTTTTTTAAATTTTTTTTCAAAGCCCCCCTTTTAAAATTTTAAAAAAAATTTTTTTCAAAAGACCGGCCCCCCCAGTTATTTTTTTCGTTAGACGACATTTTTGAAAAACAAAGGGGGGTGTGAAAATCGATAAAAGAGGGGGTGTAAATTTTGGCCACGAAAAAGGAAAGACAAAAAATTGTTGCTGAAAAAACAGAAGCTGAAAAACAGCGAATTTTAAAGGTCATGAGGGATGCTGATATTTACACCCTCACTTTGGACCCGTTGATTGAGAGTTATCTTGATATCTTTGAAATCTATCAAACTATGTATATTGAGTGGAAAGAAAAAGGATTTCCGCCTACTCAACGACATACTAATAAAGCTGGTGCGACAAATAATTCAAAGCATCCATTGGCGCAGCAAGTGGAAACATGGGCTGATAAGAAAACAAAAGCATTAGATCTATTGGGGCTTACTAATAAATCAAAACCAAGTAAATTTATCACAGGCGGCTCAACTGTAGGTAAAAATGAAGAATTGAAAAAGCCTGAAAAAAAGGTAAGCGAATTGGATGAATTTCGTACGAAATGGCGGAATGCCAAATGATTGAGCGCGGTGTAAATTATGCTGATATTTATGCGAAACAAGTAAGAAAGAATCCTAAAAAGTACCCTGATACCATTAAAAAGATGGTAGATAGGTATTACAAATGGAAAAAGCGTAAAGACATTTGGTTTGATGTAGATCGTGCCAATGAAATGATGGATTGGGTTGAAACATTTGTCCGTCATACGAAAGGCAGCCTTGCTGGACAACCCTTTATCCTGGAAGATTGGGAGAAATTCGCTTACTCGTGGATATATGGATGGGTGCATAAGAATGAAAATGATGATGTGGTTCGTGTTACTCGTGAGGCTTATATCCAGGTTCCTAAGAAAAATGGTAAAACATTAATCGGTGTTGGTGCTTTGGGTTATGCGATGTATGGTGAAGGAGTGCTAAGTGCCGATTGTTATTGTTGTGCGAGCGATTTTAACCAGGCGCAATATGCAGCCAAGCCATTTGCAGCAACAATAATGAACCATGATGTATTAATGGAATGCTCACACATCTATAAAGGTCCAAAAGGGACGATTTCCAGTGTAACATATGATTATCTTCGTGATGATTTAGCTTATCAGAACCAATTTATTGTTATGAGTAAGAATATCCAGTCTATTGAGGGTTCCAATCCACACTTCATTCTAAACGATGAGCTCCATGCACAAGAAAACATGGATCAGTACGATAACTTCAAATCAGCACAGGTAGCGCGTGCCGAACCAATCATGTTTAATATCAGTACAGCGGGTAAAGGTTCGTCTTCAGTAGGTATGCGAGTATATCGTGAAGCTAAAGAAGTATTGAAGCGTGATGATAATGATTCAAGTTTTGTCATGATTTATGAGCCAAATAAGAATTATGATTGGACAGACCGCGAAGTTTGGGCAATGGTTAACCCGAATATTGGTATTTCAGTGACAATGAGTGCGCTTGAAACAGAATTCATCACAGCGTCACGTTCAGCACATAAGAAAGCCGAATTCTTATCAAAGCATTTGAATGTATTCGTAAATGGGGCAGAGAATTACTTCGAACAAGACCAGGTGCAGCATGTTCTTGTGGATGACTTGGGTGATCTTACAGGTGAAACTTGTTATCTTGGATTGGATTTATCAAAAACAACCGACTTAACTTGTGTTTCACTAAACTTCCCAACATACGATGATGACGGAAAAGCCATCTTAAAAGTAAAACAAATGTATTTTATTCCGAATGCTGATATTGAATTTCGTGAGAAAGAAGACAACGTGCCATACACAGATTTAGTGGAACGTGGTTTTGTTCAGTTTTGTGATGGGAAGATGATTGACCAGGATCAAGTGCTAGATTACATCAAAGAATGTATGGAATTATACGATGTGCAGCAACTAAACTATGACCCGGCTATGTCGCAAAAGCTAATAGAGAAGTGTGAAAACTTAGGTTTAGAATGTTTGGTAGTTAATCAGTATCCAAATGTGATGAATGCCATGATCGATGATTCTGAGAGACTAATTTATGAAAAGAGATTACTTACTGATAATCCACTCTTTATATACTGTGCTTTAAATCTAGTTGTAGTAACAAATATGAATGGAATGAAGGGGCCTTCAAAACGTCAATCAAAGAAAAAGATTGATGGATTTGTGGCCTTTTTAGTTGCTCATAAAGAAACAATGATGCTACTGGATGATATAGATGGTGATGGAATGGATAGCTTGATTAGTGAAATTTATAGATAAGGGGAGGTGAGAAATTGAGATTACGAGATAGGTTTTCAAACTTTGTGTATCGACAGATTGAAAAGCGTGGTTGGTTTGAGGATATTTTTTCGAATACGATTCGTTATGGCGGAAAATATGTAAGTGATTCAAATATCCTGGAATCCAGCGATGTTTATGAATTGCTACAGGACATCAGTAATCAAATAATGTTAGCTGATATCACTGTGGAAGACGGAGAAGGAAACGAAATCAAAAATCATCCTTATCTTAAGATTTTACAGAATCCAAACAATTACTTAACTCAATCTGAGTTCATCAAATTGATGACGAATACTTATTTGTTACAAGGTGAAGTCTTTCCGGTTTTGGATGGTGACCAATTACATTTAGCGTCGAATGTTTACACTGAATTAGATGATAGGTTAATAGAGCATTTTAAAGTTGGTGGTGAAGAGATACCGGGGTTCATGATTCGTCATGTGAAAAATATCGGTACCGATCATTTAAAGGGAAAAGGTATTCTTGAATTGGGAAAAGATACGCTTGAAGGAGTTATGAGTGCTGAGAAGGTTCTTACAGATAAATATAAGAAGGGTGGACTGTTAGCTTTCCTTTTACAATTGGATGCTCACATCAATCCACAGAATGCAGCACAATCCAAACTCATTAAAGCGATATTAGATCAGCTGGAAGCTATCGATGAATCACGTTCAGTAAAAATGATTCCTCTTGGAAAAGGGTATTCGATAGAAACGCTTGAAAGCCCGATAGACGATGAGAAGACACTAGCATATCTAAATGTATACAAGAAGGATTTAGGTAAGTTTCTAGGCATAAATGTGGATACATACACGGCTTTAATCAAGGAGGACCTTGAAAAAGCGATGATGTATTTGCATAACAAGGCTGTTAAACCAATCATGAAAAACTTTGAAGACCATTTGAGTCTTCTTTTTTTCGGAAAAAATTCGGATAAGCGTATTAAATTCAGAATCAACATTCTTGATTTTGTACCATACAGCACGAAAACAAAGATTGCTTACAACATGGTTAGAACGATGATTACAACACCAGATGATGCAAGAGAAATGTTAGGATTCGACAGACTTAATACAGATGAATCTAGTAAATTATATGTCTCTAAGGACCTGGTCAATAGTAAAGACTTAGGAAGAGTTACTGATGATAGCTTGAAGGGAGGTGATGGGAATGGCGAAGAACAAGGAAACACGGACATTTGACATCACCAAATTAAATACTAGGGATGCAACAGAAGAGCAATCTTCTATGATAACTGGTTATGCAGCTGTTTTTAATTCAAAAACATCTATTGGTGGTTGGTTCGAAGAGATTATTGAACCAGGTGCTTTTGCTCGTTCACTTTCTGAAAATGGAGATATTAGAGCATTATTTAACCACAATTGGGATAATGTTCTCGGTAGAACGAAAAGTGGTACCTTGCGACTAGAAGAAGATGAGAAAGGATTAAAATTCGAAATCGAATTACCTAATACATCTACTGGTCGCGATTTAGCAGAAAGTATGTCCAGGGGTGACATTAACCAATGTTCTTTTGGATTTTGGATAACTGAAGAAACGTGGGACTACAATATTGAACCAGCACTAAGAACAATTCATGAAGTAGAACTTTATGAAATATCAGTTGTTTCTATACCAGCTTATGACGATACTGAAGCATCATTAGTTCGTAGTAAAGAGATTGGTAAAGAAGTAGAACAACGAATGAAAATGATTAAACAAATAAATCAAATTTTGGAGGAAAAGTAAAATGAACAAACAACTTTTACTAGCTTTACAAAAACGAAATAAAGAGAAATTAATGGAATTACGTGCACAGATTGAAAATCCAGAATTACGTGCTGAAGATTTAACAGCTATTCAGGAAAAAATCGATGAAATTAATAAAGAACTACAAGATGTTGCTGATGAGTTAGCCAATCTTGAAGATGATGGTGAAGGCGACGAAGGAGACGGAGCAGGAACTGGTGCAGGTGATGAAGGTGGTTCCGGTGATGAAGGAAATGGAGAAGATGAGGGGCGTTCTGGTGACGAAGGTGATGGCGAGAATCGAACTGGTGTAACTCCGCAACAACGAAATGCAGCAATGATAGCTATTAGAGCTGGTCTTTCTACTCGAGGAAAGAAAACAAATCCAACAAAAGAAAAAGAGATTCGTTCCGCGTTTGCTAACTTTGTAGTTGGTAAAATTACAGAAGCTGAAGCACGTTCACTTGGTATTGAAGCTGGCAATGGATCAGTAACAATTCCTGAAGTTATTGCTTCTGAAATCATCACTTATGCGCAAGAAGAAAATTTACTACGTAAATATGGGACCGTTGTAAAAACCGCTGGTGACGTAAAATATCCTGTCTTAGTTAAAAAGGCAGATGCGAATGTACGTAAAAAAGAACGTGGTAACGGCGATGAAATCCCAGAAACAGCAATTGAATTTGATGAAATTCTATTAAGTCCAGCTGAATTTGATGCACTTGCTACTGTAACGAAAAAGTTACTTAAAATGACTGGTGCTCCAATTGAGCAAATCGTTGTGGATGAACTTAAAAAAGCTTATGTGCGTAAAGAAACGAATTATATGTTTAATGGTGATGATAAGGACAATGAAAACCCTGGTGCATTAGCTAAGAAATCAGTGAAATACTATGAATCAGAAACAATTGATATTAATGCAGCTGGTTATTCTCAAAAGCTATACCAACAATTAGTTAAGTTAAAGGGACAACCGGTTACTGAAGTTCTAAAAAAATCTATGTGGATTGTAAACCGTGCAGCATTAACTGTATTAGAAGGAATGACTGATACAACTGGTCGTCCTTTATTACATGAAGCGAAAGATGGTGTGGGTTATACATTATTGGGCCATAAATTAGACTTTACTGATGAAGCAAGTGCAACTGATCCAACGAAACCAGTATTTTATTTTGGTGATTTCAAGGCATTCCACATTCAAGATGTTATCGGAGCAATGGAATTACAAAAATTAATTGAGAAATTTAGTGGTACAAATAAAGTTGGTTTCCAAATCTACAACCTATTAGATGGTCAATTAGTTTATTCTCCATTCGAGCCAGCTGTTTACCGTTATGAAGTTGGTGCAACTAATCCAGGTGCTTAATAATGGATGATTTAATTAGTAAGTTTAAAGAACATATAAGATGGGATGAGGGTATGGACGATTCTATGCTCTCATTTTATTTGAAACAAGGAAAAAATTATGTTCAAAAGGCAACTGGCAAGCAAACTGAATACCTGGTTATTATGTGTGCGGGTATCTTTTATGAATATCGTGTAGCAGAAAAAGAACTAGAACAGGCTCTAGATGCATTGACACCGTTCTTTGTACAGGAGGTATATTCAGATGCCGAAGAGACAAACGAATAAATTAAAGAATAAAGTTGCAATCTATGGGAATATCAAAACAGTAAACGAATTGAATGAAACGACTTACAAATTCGATAAAATCAAGTCGATTTGGGCAAATGTTATTCCACAGACTGGGAATCTTCAGAAACAAGTTGCTGAAACGATTCTAACAAATGTAACTCATAAAGTTATTGTTCGTTATGAAGCCGGTAAAGACATTACCAAAGATATGCAGATTCATTTCCGCAATAGTAAGTTTGAAATAAAATACATTCTTAACCCTTATTTTGCAAATGAGAAGTTAGAAATATTTTGCACGGAAGTGATGGAATAATGGAGATTCATGGATTAACAGAATTTCAAAGAGACTTGTTAGTGACGGCTAACGTTAAAATCCCAAAAGAAAGAAAAAAAATCTTGCGTAAAATTGGGAGTAAAGCGAGAACCCAAGTAGCAAGAACAGCAAGAACGAGTGTAAAACGAAAGACAGGTAATTACCACAAGAAGTGGAAACGCGGTAAAGTCTTTAAAGGTCACACTGGCGGTTTAGTCGTTCGTGTTATTAATTCCAGTCCACACGCTCACTTGATTGAAAATGGCCATCGACAAGTTACGAAAGATGGTCGAGAGGTTGGGTTTGTACCTGGAAAAAAAGTGCTCGATAGAGGAATGTTAGAATTTGAGGCGAGCGGAAAAGTGGAGGCAATGATTTCAGAATGGTTGGATGATTTACTGGGGGATAGTGGATTATGATTACTTACAAGGATATTAAAAAGGCAATTAATAGCTTATTAACAAAAAAGTTTGCTATCGATATAAACAGTAATGATGTCAAAGAAGGCTTTGCTAGGCCTTCTTTTTTCGTGCAATTAGAGAACAGTGAGCGTTCTGGTGATGCGAGCCAGGTGTACAAATCATTAACTGTTCAAATCTATTACTTCCCTTCTAATCGTTATGATTACTCAATCGAAGTAATGGAAGTACAAGAACAATTAGAGAATCTATTTGATTTGAAATTAAAAGTTCTTGACCGATTTTTTAACATCGATAACACAAGTGCAACCACAACTGACGGTGTTTTAAGCTTCTCATTCGATATCGCATTTTACGAAGGTCGAGAATTTGAATACAACACCAATGGTGTGGATTATCCAGTGGAACCGATGGAAGAATTAGATTTTGAGAAGGAGTGATTTTTATGGGTTTACCAGAAATTAAAATTGTATTTAGCGGTAAAGCAAAAACAGCAATGCAAAGAAGCAAATTGGGTATTGTTGTATTGATTTTGCAAGATGATACAAGTGATGTTGCTACAACTGTTTATAAAAGTCCTAATGAATTGAAAACAACAGATTGGAGCACCGACAACCTGGATTATATTGAAAAGGCGTTTGAAGGGAATCCTAGCAAAGTGATCTGTGAGCGTATTGCTACATCAGTAACGAATTATAATGAAGTGTTATTGCGCTTGAGGTATAAAAAATTTAACTATTTGGCTGTACCACAAATTAAAGAAGCTGATACATCCGCCATTTCAACATGGATTAAAACGCAACGTGAAAAGGAAAAGAAAACCTTCAAAGCTGTGCTACCAAATATCAAAGCGGATCATGAAGGGATTATTAATTTCACAACTAGTGGAATTAAAGTTGGTGAAAAAGAGTACACAACAGCAGAATATACAGCTCGTATTGCTGGTATTTTAGCTGGATTACCGTTTACTCGTTCAGCTACTTATTATGTGTTTCCTGAAGTGGATTCTATTGTTGAGATTGAAGACCCAGATGAAGCGGTAGACAATGGGGAACTAATTTTTATCAATGACGGCGAGAATATAAAAATTGGCCGTGGTGTGAACAGTCTAAGGACTACTACTGACTCGAAAAACGACGACTTTAAGAGCATCAGAGTCATGGAAACTATGGACATGGTCCGTGACGATATTTACAACACTTTCAATGAGCAATATGTAGGGAAAGTAAACAATGTGTACGATAACCAGGTATTATTCATTACCGCCCTTAATGCATATTTTACTGGCTTAAATAATGAATATATTTTAGATGATAAATCAGATAACAAAGCCTGGATTAACGTATCTCTTCAGCGGAAAGCTTGGGAGGGTGCTGGAGTAGATACGTCCGATTGGGACGATCAAAAGGTGAAGGAAACAGCATTTAAACGAAATGTGTTTTTATCTGGCACTATTAAAATAGTCGATACAATGGAAGACTTAGATTTCCAAATTTCTATGTAAGGAGGTTTAATAGATGAGTAAATTAAAAGGAAATAAGCAAATAAATGGTACCTTCGGCTCGGTTTGGGTAAATGGTGAAAAATGGTTAGATGTTGAGAGTTTTGAAGCAAAGGTAACTATCGATTATGAAGATGTAAATATGGCCGAAGACTTAGCTACCCATAAGAAAATGATTGGATGGACAGGTGAAGGTTCCATGACTATTAAAAAGGTATACAGTCGTGGTTCTACATTATTAGCAAAATCTGTGAAAGAAGGAGTTGTACCGGATGTTAACATTGTTGGAAAACTTGCTGATCCAGATGCATTTGGTGCTGAGCGTGTAGCCATAAATGAAGTAACCTTTAATGAATTCATGTTGCTTCAATTTGAGCAAAAAACACTTGCCACAGAAGAATTATCGTTTAACTTTGCGGACTATGATCCAATCGATTTAATTTCAGCATAAGGAGAGATAAAAATGAAAAAGATTACGAAGTTAACAGTAACGGATTTAATGAAGAATAAAGAGCAATATCAAGTGAAAGAGAATGTAACTGAAGAAGTGTTTATTGATAGGTTAGGTGCAAGTATAACGATTAGAAAACCTGAGAAGTCTTTATGTATTGAAGCTATGCAAATGGCACAAGATCCAAACCTGATTAGTAAATCGGATGCATTTGTTGCATACAGCGTTATTGTAGAACCAAATTTAAAAGATAAAGAATTACAAAAAGAATTTGGATGTGTAGAGCCGACTGATATTATTGATAAAATCTTTGAGCCTGGAGAAATTACAGGTATCGCTAAGCTTGCATTAGAATTAGCTGGATACACTAAAGCGTTAAAAAAGGTTAAGGATTTAAAAAACTAATTAAAAGTGATGAAGATTTTAATTTTCTTCATCACTATATACAAAAAGGATTCAAAGTTGATTATTTATTAAATTTAAGAGTAGACGAAAAACTTATTATGGCAGCTAGTATGGAGCTGCATTTGGAAGAAGAAAAAGCTAAGTTCTCTATGAAATAGCTTTTTCTTTTTTTGTTGAAAAGAGGTGAAATAGATGGCAGGTAGAGTTATTTCCGCAGTACTAGAATTGAGAGATCACTTTTCAGACCAAATGCGAAGGGCTGCCGAAAACTCTGATGATTTTAGAAATAGATTACAGCGGGTGGAAGATCAGACTAACCGTTTAGGAGTGTCAGCAGCAAAGCTTGCAGCTGTAGGTGCAGGTGTAGCGACTATAAGTGCAGCTGCAGGACCAGCGGTGGCTGGAATTGGTGCGTTAGGTGCTTCTTTTGCAGCAGCCGGTATTGGTGCCGCTGCCTTCGGAGCCGTATCTGTATCTGTGTTAGGCGATGTGTTTAGCAAAGCTGAAGAAGTAGGGAAAATTGAAGAGAAAATCGCGAATGCTGACACGGCCAAAGAGAAACTGGCGGCTCAAAAAGAGTTAGCTGCAGTATACGAAGATATGGGAAATAAGCAAAAAGAAGCTATTAAAAACTTACAAGAATTTAAAAGTTTTTGGGGAGAATTCACAAAACAGTTTGAAGAACCTGTATTTGCACTGTTCGGCCAGGGGTTAAAGCTCACTCAAGGAATACTAAAAGAAATGGCTCCCACGATATCAAGTGTTGCGGATGTTTTTGTTGAATTGATGGGTGAAATGACAAATGCTATAGAAGCTGGTGGTTTAAAACCATTTTTTGAATGGTTAGAGACAAATGCAGCTGAGGCACTTTATAGTTTCGCACATATTTTCGGAAATACTTTTGCAGGGATATTCTCATTACTTCAAGCATTTGCTCCTTTGGGTGCCAGTATGGAAGAAGGGCTTTTAAGTTTAACCGAAAAATTTAAGAATTGGGCTTCAAGTGTAGGAGAAACCCAAGGGTTCAAAGATTTTATCGATTATGCTAAAACAAATGGTCCAGTCATAATGGACATTTTAGGGAATGTTTTTGATGTAATTGTGGACGTAGGTGTAGCGCTGGCTCCATTAGGGGCAAAGTTATTAGAAGTGTTTCAAAATATCACCAACTTTCTTGCAGATTCAGAAGGAGTAAAAGAATTCTTTCAGACGATTTCCGATATTGGTACATCTATCATTGATAACTGGGGTCCGATATCTGATATTCTTATCAGTTTAGCGGCTGGGGTAGCGGCTTTTAAACTAGCGATGGCTGGGATGGAAATCATAGGAGTAGTTAATACACTGATGATGGCTTGGCGTGAAGGTACATTGATGCAAACAGCGTCACAATTGTTATTGAATAGTGCTATGTTAGCAAACCCTATTACCTGGATCGTTGGAGCAATAGCGGCGTTGATTGCGATAGGTGTACTTCTTTATTTAAACTGGGATACTGTGAAAGCAAAAGCAGGGGAATTATGGTCCTGGTTAGTTGAAAAGTGGGAAGGTATAAAATCAGCGACGTCCGAAGCTTGGAACGCAACAAAAGAATATATATCTTCAGCTATTCAGGGGGCATGGGATAGTGTAGTTAGTACAGCTGAATCCATATGGAACAGTATTGTTGAAAAGTGGAATTCTGTGAAAGAATCGACGTCTGAAACTTGGGATAGTGTAAAAACAGCGATCAGTGACGCGATGAGCAGTGCAGGGGATGCAATAAGCGATTTTTTTAGCCCGCTTTTAAATTTTATTGACAGTGCGAAAGGTGCTTGGGATTCATTTGTTGGTAAAATAACGAGCTTTAAAATGCCATCTTTTAGTTTCCCATCCTTACCATCTTGGTTAGGTGGAGGCGGTGGAGCCGATGGCTCTCATGCTACTGGATTGGCAAATGTACCATTTGATGGTTATAAAGCTATCTTGCATAAAGGAGAAGCTGTATTAACAGCTAGTCAGTCGAGTGCATTACGTGATGCTGGAATGTTAAAAGAAAATGGTAATGGTACTCCTACACTTAACTTTAATTCTTCAGATGAAAATGCACAAGGCAGAAGTGCTATCACTACTAATACAGATTCAAGTAATGCAAATAGTACTAACAATACAACTAACAAAAATAACGTTACAGTAAATGTTTATCCTCAAGGAACAACAGCGAGGGAAATAATAGATGAAATTGCAATGGAACTAAAATTAGTATTAGCAAATATGTAGGGTGGTGTAATAGTGGATATTATATTCTTTGCTAATAATAGAGAGGAAATGTTACAACTTCCTATTGTTCCAGAAAATCAACAATGGGATGCACCACAAAAAAATGAAACGTTTGATACCATTCAAAAAGGAGAGATTAATTTAATTGGTCTAAAAGGATTGACCACTTTAAATATCTCTTCTTTTTTTCCTATGAAAGATTATTCATTTGCTAAAAGTAATGCAAAAGGAGATGAAAGCATTGCCTTTTTTAAGAAATGGAAAGAAAGGCGTGAACCTATCAGAATCATCATCATTAGTAAAACAAACCTGGAAATGTTAAATATCCTGGTTTCCATCGAGAACTTTACGTGTGGAATAGACCGAGCAGGAGACATTCCATATAAACTTGATCTAAAAGAGTATATCCAAGTGAGGGTGACATAATGGCGCACCAGTTATATGTAAACTCAAAGAATATCACGCAACTTGTCGGTGGTCTTGGATGGGAAGATAGTATTGATACTCTTGGTGTTAAGCTTGATTTCACTTTAGCTTATTCCGATGTGAAAGGTTTTCCAAGAAACGTTGTTTCTATTGGTGATATCGTTACATTAAGAAATGGAAACAAGGAGATTTTCAGAGGTATTGTTGTATCTGAAAGTGCTTCTGGTAGATCACCGAGGTCTTATACTTGCTTTGATTTTGCTTTTTACTTGAATAAGAGTAAAACTATTGTTCAGTTTAACGGGCATACCGCAGATGATGCGATTCGAAAAGTATTGATAGAGTTCAATGTACCGCACAATGTTACGGATATTTCTACTCAAATAAATACTATCTATAAGGACAAAGTTGTAAGTGATATTATCAAGGATGTTTTAGAGCAAGCTACCAATGAATTAGGTGTGAAGTACAGAATGGAAATGCGCGGTTGGGCCCTGTTTATTGAAAAACAGACTGACTTGGTTGTATCAGCTATGGTGGATCTGATTAGTAACCCATCTCGCAAGCGTTCGATTGAAGAAATGAAGAATAGTATTATAATCATTTCAGATAAAGACCAGGATACAAGTATTGTTGCAACAGCGAAGGATAGTAACAGTATTAGAAAATATGGTTTGCTGCAAGAGATACGAAATGTAAATGAAGAGGAAATGGCTCAAGCACAAAACATAGCTCACAATGTATTAAATGATTTAAACCGAATCAAAGAAGATAATAGCATTGAGCTATTAGGGAACGATGACGTTAGATCAGGAAGAATATTAAAGGTAAATGAGCCAATCACAGGGATGAGTGGTAAATATTTAATTACCAGCTGTAAGCATACTGTAAATAATGGTATTCACAAAATGTCATTGTCATTAGGAGTGGCATAATGAACGGAATTGTAGAATTAGCTAAGTTATTTAAAGACAGAGAAAACGAACCATATGAAGGTTATGTAATAGGGGAAGTCATGGCTGACTTTCCAGATGTGAAAATTAAAATTGACGATAACATTCATTTGGATGTATCACATTTAGTATTCGCAGCACATCTTTTAAGTGGTTATACACGTGAATACGAGCTAGTTGGTACTAATATGACCAATGGGACTATAAAGTTGACTGATACCATTAAAAAAGGTGATAGAGTCATTTTAGTTCCGTCGCAAAATGGCCAATCGTACATTGTCATAGATAAGGCGGTGACATTGAATGTTTCCACAGGTTGATGAATCAAATATACCAAATGAAGAAAAGGAATTTAAAAAGGCTCGTCATACTGGCAAGTCTTTTCTTTATGACTTCAAAAAGGGTGACTTTGTTACGCACAATGGCAAACTTGTAGAAGTTACAGGTATTGAAGCGTTGAAAGTTTGGATTGAAAAAATCATTCGTACAGAAAAATTTAGATTCAGGATATATGAAGCAACCAGTGATGATCAGTATGGTGTCACGATTGAAGATTTATTCAGTTCACCACTACCTCGTGCATTTGTAGAATCTGAAATAAAACGTGAAGTTACAGCATCGATACTCACACACAGTGAAATACAGAGCCTTGAAAATTGGCGATTTGAATATAAAGGCGGCCATACTTCTATTTATTTCACTGTGGAATTAATCGATGGCGCATTTAACTTTGAGGTGGTGATCTAATTGGAGAAGGAACAGGACATCCACAATCGGATGCTAGGAAAAATAGGTGAGGAACATGATAAAAGCAGCGGTTCATTTATATATGATGCAACAAAACCAGCTGCAATTGAGTTTGAAACAAAATCAAAAGAAATCCAAGCTGTCCAGGATAAGTTAGATGTAGAAAATTTGGATGATAAAGAGCTGGAGCGCTTTGTTTATCAAAGGACCGGTATTGAAAGAAAACCAGCAACAAAAGCAACAGAGGAAGTCATCGTATCTGGTTCACAAGGTTCATCTATCAAAAAGGGTGACTTAGTTGGAACAGATACAATTAACTTTGTATCGCTAGAGGATAAGGTCATTAATGAGACTGGTTTCATGCATGTGTTAGTTGAATGTGAACAGTTTGGTGTAATTGGTAATGTGCCTGCCAATAGTATTACTAAGTTCCCAGTAACCCTTCCGGGTCTAATCAATGTCTATAATCCGAAACCATTTGTAAATGGATATGATGCTGAATCAGACACTGATCTACGGCAGCGATATTATGACAAACTTCAAAAGCCAGGAAAGGCAGGGAATAAATATCACTATCTTGAATGGGCAAAAGAAGTTACGGGTGTTGGAGATGCAAGAGTGGTACCGCGCTTTAATGGTCCATTAACAATGAAAGTAGTTATTATTAATGCGAATAAACAGCCGGCATCGAGCGAATTAGTGCAAGAGGTACGTGAACATATCGAAAACGAAATGCCGTTTGGTGTGGAAGAACTAAGTGTAATATCGGCAGCTGCTGTTCCTATCAATCTATCGGTAACTTTAACATTGGCTGATGGATATACGGAAGAAATGGTTAAAACTCATATCAAGAAGAATGGTATGGAATATCTTCAGCAAATAGCTTTTAAAACAAGCTTTGTTAGCTATGCAAAAATGGGTGCACTCATTATTGCAAGTGAAGGCGTTTTGGATTACCAAGATCTATTAGTAAATGGTGGTGCAGCTAATATTGCAATAGGTAATGAAGAGGTAGCAATCATGGGAGGTGTGAATGAATGAATCATATGAGCGTGTATCTGAAGAATAAGGTACTCACGGATAATTTAAGAACAAATCCAGTATACGTAGCCTTATTCAATGCCGATGTGGAAGTTTCACAAGCAAGCTATGTAAGGCAAACAATAACATTTGTTGAACCTGTGGATGGTCAAACATCAAACAATGCAGATGTGCTTTTTCCAATAGCTACTGAGAGTTGGGGAAGTATCACTCACATTGGTATTTTTGATAGTTTGACAGATGGGAACTTATTATTTAGGTCTCCAGCAGAATTTGTAAAGAACATCGATGTTTCAAGCCAATATAAAATCCCGAAAAACTATTTAATTGTTCGGTTGAAGTAGGTGGTGTAAATGCACGCTATACAAGAACAACAGTGGGGACAAGTAAAGGTTCGCACTTGGAAAGAATTAAACGCTCATCAGTGGGAATGCTTCAGAATGGCATTAATGGAGTCCGAAACGGACTTAACCGTGCAAGGTGTAAATGTGGTTCAATCGGGCGCTGTGAATGAATTGTCAGCAGAAATGCAAGCGCAAGGGGTTCGAATCGAGCATTCACCTGCCATCATGCAAACCATTACTGAAATGATTACAAGTATAGTAGTTTCGAAGAGAGACTATAAAACGGACCTGCTCAAGTATCTACCACTGTATGAAAGAAAATCAGAGGTTTTTAAAGGCATTATGACCTCGTATGACAGGGAGCTTAGGAACTTAGAGCAGAGTCTGGAAGTAGTGGATAGAAACATATTCTTGGATACTGCAATTGAAACATTGCCTATTTTTGAACGTGATTTGGGAATAAAGCCGCTTAAAATATTGCGCTATGATCAGCGACGTGAACAGATTTCTTCAAGATATCGGGCTAGTTTTGACCAAACCACCGAAGAAACGATTAAATCAGTTGCCAGCGCTTATTCAAATGGCGAGGTAGAGGTAAATAAAACAGATACCCCAGGTATCTATGAAATTAAATTTGTAGGTACCATAGGAATCCCAAACAATTTAGATGGCTTAAAGCAAGCTTTGGATATAGTCATGCCAGCTCATCTTGGATTGACATATACATTCGTATTTAATCCTTGGGATATGTGGAGAAGAAGTACATGGGGTGAAGTGAAGAGTAAGACTTGGAACAACTTAAGAGATGGGGTGAATCAATGAAGAATACAATGAATTACAATTTAAAGAAGCCTGAATTTGAAGATTATGTAGATGTTACCGATCTTAATGACAATATGGATATTGTGGATGAGGAACTCCATAAATTGAAGGCAAATCAAGGTAACTTATCTTTGCTAAAAACAACAGACAAATCGAATTTTGTAAACTCATTAAATGAGCTTTTTACAAATGCCGATAACGGTAAGAAAGCAATAGCAACCGTTGTCGGCTCTCCGGCAACGAGTAATGATACTTTCGACCAGTTAAAAACGCATATTCAAAATGCTAAAAATAAAGGTGCTGCTAACTTAACATTAAAGGGTACTCCGGCAAGTGGAACAGAGTCACTTGATTCACTCATGAGTAAGATTGCTAACATATCAACGAAAATGGTTTTGCCGTTATCAACTTTAGAGTCAATATCGAATATTTTTGCTACCTCATTACAAACGGGAGAAGTAACAAATAACGAATATTACTTTACATCCAGGGTAAGTAATTTTGATACAACGACTACTCATTATCCAACGACGATTAAACTTTATAAGTACGATAAAAACGGGAATTTGATAATGAACAGAACAGAATCAAGTTTAACAAATTTAAATAACGTGGTTCTAACCAGTTATGGATATGTATTATCTTATGGTGAATTAGGTTATCAAAAATTAGTTATAAAAGATATCAATGGTAACATAATTTCAACGATCAATAACAAATTCCAAAACGAAGGAACCATGTTTATCCATAAAGATAGATTAATATGGTGCAGGGGTAACTTTGTGGACGAGTATGATTTTAATTTTAATAGGTTAAAAACACACAGTATTAATTCGTATTTTACAAGCTTCTTATATACGAACGGAAAAATTTACGAATATACAAATAAACGTTTTAGAGTTTTTGATATCGATAGTGGAGTAATGGAGAAAGATTATAAAATTAATATTTTCGAGCCGTTTATTTGGGCATCAGTCATTTAAAAAGGAGATGATGTTTTTATGTACTACTACAAGGTTGTAAACTTTATAAACTCTTTTGGTCAAGCAACGTGGCATGGTCTTAACAAAGACCTTAATATTCCTGGCAGTCAAGTATACCCTGTAGACTTACAAGCAGATAATTACTGCCTAGTAATCAATCAGGAGAATGTGAAAAATGAAAGCCTAATAAATTTAACAACAGAAGAGTATGAACGTTTCAAATTAGAAATTACAAGCACAGGTAACCAAGATCAAGAAGGTGAAATGCCGTTGCCAGAACGTGTAGCTCAATTAGAAACAGGACTTGTAGAAATGAGCACATTAGCAGCAGAGCAAGAACAACGTAATATTAGAAATGAACAAGCCATTGTCGAATTAACAACATTAGTAGGAGGAATGCCAAATGTTTAATCAAAAATCTGGTTTAGTAGGTATTTGGACAGACATGGTGAAGGATGGACGATACAAACGTGAACAAGTACCAAAATTATCGAACTTGCGTGAAGAAGTATATAAAAAGTTAGATGAAAGCACTGCTGAATAGTAGGCTTTTTTATTTTGCTCAAAGAGGTGAAACGATGGATCGTATCGATATATTAATTAAATCATTTATAGCTGCCTTCGGTGGCTTTTGTGGCTATTTTTTAGGAGGTTGGGATTTGTCATTGAAAATTTTAGTTACAATGGCTGTTATCGACTACATTACTGGAATGATTGCAGCAACTACACTTGGAGAATTAAAAAGCAAAATCGGATTTCGAGGCATTGCCAAAAAGGTAGTGCTTTTTTTATTGGTTGGAGTTGCAGCGCAGCTAGATATGATGTTCGGCAGTAATAGCGCTATTCGCGAAGCTACAATCTTTTTCTTTGCAGGGAATGAACTACTATCAATCCTAGAGAACGCCGGACGTATGGGGATTAAATTACCTTCGGCATTAACAAATGCAGTTGAGATTTTAGGTAGCAAACAAAAACAGGAAGATAAAAAAGGAGATGTTGAGTAATGCCAACAGCAGCACTTTCAGCAGGTCATAGTCAAAGAGTCCCAGGTTCTAGTAGCATATTTGGAAGAGAGGAATTAGTAGCCCGTGATTTTGTATCCCGTGTAGCTCGTTTTTTCCGTCAAGCTGGATGGGATGTAGTTGATTGTTCGGATAATGTGGGAACGACTAAAACAGACGTATGGAGCAATTGTGCTAATAATCATTTACGTGTTAATAGTGATTTTGATGCAACATTCCATTTGAACTGCTTTAATGGAACAGCAAATGGTACAGAAGTGTTGTATCATCCAAGCTATGGTAACTATAGTAAATGCGAATCCTTAGGTCGAACAGTAGCAAATGCCTTTGGTACAAAATTCCGTGGTGTACCGTCTCGTCCCGATCTTGGCTGGTTAAATAAAACAAAAACAGATTATTATTTTGAATTACTTTTCGTAGATAACGAAAGTGACATGCAAAAATACAACCAAAACGCTGACAAAGCTGCAAAAGCGCTTGTTGAAGCTGTTACAGGTAAATCTATTCAAAATGGAGGTAGCAATCAGATAGCGGGCGATGATTCAATTAAAGAATCAGGTATCGGTATTGCTGTCTCAAAGTATCCTGACGGATACGGTGTGAACTTGTATGAAAACCCTGCTAATCCACAATTTACTGGGCGTATCACTGACCGCACACCTTATCTTATTCTTCAAAGACATTGGAGCGAAAATCCAGAAGAAGAAATGATTAATCTAGGTAGTGACAAACAATGGGCGTATAACAAGCATTTCGATGTTCAATGGTTCCACGCTTACACAAAATATTGGCCTGGGTATCAGATTCGCTGCTTCGATGGTCCAAACGGAAATGATGTCGGTTATGTGGATGGTAGTCAGCCTTATCAGTTGTATAATCGTCAAGGTGGTTATATTGATATTGGCGGCAACTGTTGGGTTAAAGAGGAACATGTAATTATTAAGTAAGGAAAAGAAGCCGGCTCCTATGAGTCGGCTCTTTTTTTGATTTAATAATCATTATAAAACACCCTCAATCAAAGAATAGGATGAGGGTGTTTTTTACGTTTTATTTACCTAAATTATTAATAGCGTAATCGGCTTCTTCTTGTGTGAATTTTTCACCGTTTTCAGAAGTCAGTTGGTCCCTTATCGCTTCTGGTGACATACTCATTGTTTTCTGATAACTTTTTGCTTTTTTCAAGGCATTTTCATTAAAATTGGCTTTCACATTGTCAATTGCGTATTGTGCTTCATCTTCAGCAAATTTTTCACCGTTTTCAGAAACAAGCTGATTATAAATTCCCTTTTTTGACATGTTCATTTTTGCATATGATTCAGCCTTTTTCAAAGCGTTTGCTTTCCAATCAAATTCAAAATTATTTATTGCATAATTAGCAGATTCTGCGGAAAACTTTTCACCATGTTCAGAAACAAGCTGATTATAAATTCCCTGTTTTGACATGTTCATTTTTGCATATGATTTAGCTTTTTTCAAAGCGGACTTATATTCTACAGGAACGTTATCCTGTGCCTTTGTTTCTTCTTTTTTAGGTTCTTCCTTTTTTGCATCTTGCTTTGGTGTTTCTTTTTTAGTTTCTTGTTTTGGCTCAGTAGAAGCTTTTTCTTTTGGATCATTACTTCCATCAATAAGAGCAGCAACAAAGATAATTACAACTAGTGCGAGAACTCCTAAACATCCAAACTTAAAAATTTTCATATAAATATCCTCCTAGCAAAATATATACTGATTCCGATATTTAGTATAACAAATTTCAAAAGGGAATTTCACATATTTTCCTCTTTGTGGAAGGATAGTTGTAAGAAATCGGTTTAGAGTAAGAAATTCATCCCTATAATTGCTTCACTTGTTCAAGTAAATCCATTACTTGCTTATGTGTTTCTTTCCATTCCTCCAAAGAAATTTTTGTTATATCAGAATTGGCTACTAAAAATAGCTTATAAGATTGCCATTCGTACATAAGATGTGCAATCTCTTGTTGGTTATCTTGTTGATTTAATAGATAGGCACTTTGTTTTTGAGCTGCATAAATCTCTTTAATCAATTTATCCCTTTCTGCTGCCATTTGGTTCGTTATCATATAATTCCTCCTTTTAAAATTTTAATTGTTCTTGGTTTAGATGGATCCCGATGAATATAACCGTTATCTTCTAGTTGTATTAAATATCCGTACACAGTTGAACTTGAAGCTAGTCCTACTGCCAATCCGATTTCACGTACAGTTGGAGGATAACCATCTTCTTGTACTTTTTGTTGAATGAAGTTTAAAATCTGAGTTTGTCTGTTATTTAACGGTTTCATCATATAGCCTCTTTCTTATAGGTAATATTTAACTATATGATACAAAAAAAAGAAAACGAATACAAACACGCGTTCGTGTTTTATTTGAGATAAATTTACAAATAAATTACTGTCCATTAATAATCTCTTGCTAAAATTTTATATGAAACTAATTAAAGGAGATGAATCTAGTGGAACTGACAGTACTCGATGAACAAGAGGTAACGGTCACTATAGTAGAAATATCTCAATGCGAAAAGAAATATCATTTCCGTTTGTGCAAAAACAACGAGTTTCTGCAAGTTAATTTTGTTGATGATAAGGATAGGTTTCTAAGTATGTTACCAGTTACAGCAATTGAACGTGGAGTAAACAAGTATAGATTAATAAAAGAAGATAAAAAACATATGGTACGATATGGTGGTTTATCAGGTTGGATATTAGTAGAAGCAAAGGGGAATCAAGAATTGGCTTATGTGAGACCGATGACAATAGAGGAAACTCTGGCACTTCGATATTTAGAAGATAATTATATTGCATATTTAAATTATTAAGCCCCCTCATGTGAGAAGGGCTTAATGATTTAATGTATCTCATTATTAAGTTTAAGTTGTAAAAAAGCGTAGATATGTAAATATTAAACCAACAACTGCAATTCCTGTTCCTACAATCCATTTTATTGATTCGTTTTTATTCTTTCTATGATATTCACGTTCTTCATGGAACATTAGCTGTATGTTTTTTTCGGTTAGTTTCAGACTAGTATTCAACTGTTCTTTAAGATTGTCTAAATCTTTATGAGTAGCATAGTTGCTCATGTCGCCACCACCTCCACCATTACCGTTGTCAGTAACTTTTCGATTTCTATCTTGTATTAATTCTACGATTTCTCCCATAATTATAGCACCTCTTTAATTATAAACGGAATTTTAGTTTCAAATACTTTGTTGTTATTAATAGAAGTTGTTACCCCCATTTCTCCTTGACGCTTGTGGGTAAAGCTCACTTGTAAATAGTAATAATTATTTATAAAATCCACTCCTGAAAAATCATCGTCTATAGGGATGTTTACTTCAAGATATTCATGATCGTACTCTTTATCTTGTTGTTCTTGTGGATCATATTCCCTAACATATCTTCTAACAATAGTAGTTTCTTTTCCTCCAAATTGATGATATAAAGTAATCCATACTGCTACATAATCAAGAGTTTCATGGATATAGGGTAAGGTTCTTTGAGTACGAGAAAGACCTCCGATGGTACATGAGACATTTAAAGTGTTATTTATACCTTTGTACAATGTTAAGTTTGCTAATTGTGAATCTTTATTTGATTGAAACTTAATAGAAGTTAGGGAAGGAAAGAAATTATTTGAACTCATTTATTGTGCCCTCTCTTTTATTAGATTTAAAAGTAAGTATTTTGCTAGAAAAATGAGGCGGATTTCTTTCTTGCTATAATACTTAAAATTTACTTTTAGATAAAGCGCGTAATATAGGTTTTATGATTTCACCTAATATACGATACGCATTAAAAATAGATCTAATTACTTTCATGAAGTTAGAACGGTTTTTGATTTTGCACATCTACTTTTATATATCATGTTCCTAATCGTTTTTACTTAAATTTTCTCGTAATTTATTCTCAAATATAATACGTTGATCTTCTAAATTTCTAGCGGTATGATACTCACCCTTTCTTTTGGTAGAAGTCGTTCTACCTGTTGTTTCTGGAGGATAGCAAACATTACATTTTGCTGTCCCCTCATGCCTAGCTTTTACCATCGCTTTATATTCATTTCCACATTTACCACAAAGCCACCAAATTCTTTCGTTGCATCTTGTAGAAGTTTCTTCAGGAGTAGTAATCCCGTAAACCCCTTTATTTTTAGTAGGATGCCATTCTTTTGCAATCTCTGGATTTAATAAAGCTATTGATTGTTGATACTTTTCACACTTACGACATCCTTTACCGTTTTTAACTCGTAGATTGGCTTTCTCTAACCAAATATGTCCTTCTTTGCAAATCCAGTATACTTCTTCATTAGTAGTATAGAGTGCATCATATGGGGTTTTTGATTTTTGGTTATAGTCATTCTTAAAGATGAACCATTCCTTTGCTATTTCTGGATATACAGCTGCGAAGCAGTTATCTTCACACACTATTTTGTTTGAGCAATATGGACAAGCACTCTGATTATTATGTCTACTCTTGATAGACTCTTTCCATTCATGGTTTCTTTTGCATTTCCACCATCTATATATTATATAGTTACTCTCTTCCTCAAACAAAACGTCTTCTGATGAAATTTCGTTCTTAGTGGGATGCCATTGTTTTGCTAATTCAGGGTCTATGTCCTGTAGGCTTTTAATTTGTCTTGCTTCTTTGATTTCAGTTTTTTGTTCAGCCTTCTTTAATCTCAAACATTTAGGGCATTCTTCATTTTTCTTTAATCTTTCTCCAGGTGTTGCGCCCCATTCGTGCCCTTCCGAACAGATCCACCAAATATATTCATAACTTCCATATGTAATTTCATTAGAATTAATGTTTTCATTTTTTGTAGGATGCCACTCAGACAACAGTTTGTCAGATAGTCTTTTATCGATAATTAAAGAATCCATACTTTTCACCGTTCTCTCTCGTTAATTAAAAACCATTTGCCATCGTTAATCTCTTTGGGACTTATCTCATATTCGTCTAATTCAACTATGTTGTTAGAGTCTTTTTGAAAATATGGTTTTACAAATACTGATGCGTTACCATATGTATATCCATTTTCAGATTCGTCTTTATATGCTTCAATTCTAGAAATTCGCATTTTGTATTCATAGAGAGGGTGAGCAAATTTTTGTTCTAATTTTAAATTGATTTGTGACGGGTTATCGCTATTTATTTCTTCCGCAGATTCTCGAACGGGCTCTCTCCATTCTCTCCATCCCCAAGTTCCTGGATCCATATTATACACCGACCTTTTTGCTATTTTTTATCAAAATCCTAATAGCATTATATCAGACCTTGGATATATTGGTATTATTTATCAATATTGAACTCGAATATATGCTTCTTTTCGATGTGAATTTCATAAACTAGTTTGATACAAAAATCCGCAGCCTCTTGATCATTATGCATAAGAGTAACACCTTCTACTTTGTTATTTTGAAAATCTTTTATTGCTTGTAACATTTCTTCTGTTGTTTTCACGATTTATTCCCCATTTCTAAAGTTTTTATTATGCTTTCATAAACTGTTTGAAAATAGCTAGAGAGTTAGACTGTGCCTGTTCTTTACGCTTAGCAACATTATGGATTTCTCTAAAGCTATCAATGTAGTTGTAGACCATGCTTTTAAATGTTCTTGTAAAGTAACCAATCGGATTTTTCATCAGAGTTCTGTTATGCTCAAATTCATGAGTTTTAGAGAATAGGGTAGAAGCAGCATTTGCAAGAATGTTGTTAAATACATCTTTGTCCGCGAGTAAACTACATTTCTTTTCTGCTTTCTTTGTAATATTCAAGGCATTTTGGAAAGATTCATTAATGACTTTTGGACCAAATGCACTTGCCAATCTCATACGCATAGATTTTGGAACACGATAGTCAATAAAATCTTTATCATTTTCATGAAATTGAATTTCGTGTTCTTTACGTATATTTATATCTTTTATATTTTGTTTTAAGGAAACAGGTGTTGTTTTATTGGTCGGACACTTTGTAGGACTTTTCTTAGGTGTCTTGTTGGACACTTCTTCCACAATAGGTTGAATGATAATTGCATTAGCAGTTTGAAGCATATCAGATTTACGCTTCATAGCTACCTGCTTGATCATGCCCAGGTCTACAAGTTTTTTCATTAAACGTTGCACAGTTTTATAAGATACTTCTAACTTGTCTGCAATCGTATTTTTGCATAGGAAACTAACACCTACATATTTGCAGCTGTGGCGTTTTAAAATTTCAAGTAATGTAATTAATTTAGATTGTACGTCAGTACGCTTAATAGACATACGGATAGTGTCTCTGTATGCACGTACAGTTTTATTTAATTCTTCTACTTCTTTAAATGTAGAAAGATTGTGGAAGGACTCTTCACTGGCGATAACATCAATGCGTTCTTTCATTAGACTCGGGCTCCTTTGTATAAACAAAAAAGCAACAGAATGCCGAATGTAAGCAAACTGTTGCTAGGAGCCCTTACGTACTGTAAAATAGTCCGTAAGAGTACAACAAGTGTTTGCCTATCCAGAGTAGGCGGACGGTATAAGAGTGCTACCAACACTACTTATACACGCTGTGCTCTTTTGTTTTTCATTTGGAAAACTGCCCGGTAATTACCCGAAAGATGCCCGATTTTACCTAGTGTAGTTCGATTTGTTTTGCGGTATCGAATTTTCGAAACGTTGATAAATTAACATTTTGTAGTGGTTTCGATTCGTTTTTATGACCTCAAATATGTTCAGAACGCAAGTTCACCAATGGGAACGCGATCAATATATGTCTCTTTATTAAGAGTTCGAGGCCTTGATACTACGGTATCGGGGTCTTTTTTATTGTGATTTTGCGAGTGCTATAAAATGCCCTGTGAAGGGTACAGGGCATTACAAAGGTTTTCGGTTAAGGGAATACATGACCTTGTTATGATATCACGGGCTGATTGCATGGATTTGCGGACGTTTTGACAATTTTAACAACAAAAAAAGAGTCCTGAGGGAGTCTGGATTCAGGGCTCTAAAGTAAGGGTATTGTCGAATTGTCGAATCGACATCGTAATAATATCATGAATCTATTGGTAAAAGGACTGGTAAATGTGTCCAAATTAAAAGTCCTGGAGGGAGACTCTAGAGCAAATAACAGGGCAATAAAAAAGACAAATGGTAGAGAATGACTTCCTTAGATGTAAAAAGTTTAACACGTAATTTATAAGAACTTTATATACAGGTGTTACAAAAACATGAACATATGGCAGGCGCATCATCAGAAAGGGGAAACAAACGTGGATAAGAAGCGGAAAGAACTAAAATAACTAATAGAAAAAATTGATAGTGAAGAGAAACTTATAAAAATTGAAATAGGGAGAGACCGTTATAAAGAAGTCATCACAGATATGGAAAAGGAATATGGTATCATGTTTGATTTCGCTGCTTTACGAAAGCATCCTGACTGGTATCTAGATATGCCTGATGACATTAGAAAACAAGGGGTAGTCGGCAAATTTGAAGTAAAAGATAGATTTTTCTATGTATCATAACTGCCTGCGATTAATGTCTGTAAAGTATCATTTTTTCCTTTTTATTGGGAATTATAAATAAAAAGGATGGTGCGAAATATGACAATTGATCGAATTTGTACAATTGGACCAGTTAGTAATAATAAAGATACATTATCTCAGTTAATAAAAAACGGTATGAACATTGTTAGGTTAAATTTATCACATGGTTCGCATGAAAGTCATAGGGAAGTAATTCGTTTAGTAAGATCTTTAGATGATTCCATCAAAATTCTAGGTGATCTACAAGGTCCTAAGATTAGATTGGGTTCGATTGAGGGAGAGCGCATTACTCTTCAAACAGGAGCCACTTTTACTTTATACATGCATTCAGTTTCAGGAAGTAACGAGGGAGTAAGCGTTGATTATGCTGGAATTGTTAATGATGTAAAGGGCGGAAGTAGAATTCTAATTAATGATGGAGAAGTTGAATTGGTTGTTGAAAAGATAAGTGCGGAAAAAATAGAGACGAAAGTACAGGTAGGCGGTGATATCGCCTCTCATAAAGGGGTGAATTTGCCAGGTACAATTGTTAATTTACCAGCTATTACAGAGAAGGATAAAAAAGATATTCAGTTTCTTTTGGGAGAGGACGTAGAGTTTATTGCGTGTTCATTTGTTCGACAAGCTTCTCATATAAAGGAAATTCGAGAATTTATACACCTAAAAAAAGAAACTCCTCCTAACTTAATTGCTAAAATTGAAACAATGGAAGCTATCGAAAATTTTCAAGCTATATGTAAAGAAGCAGAGGGAATTATGATTGCAAGAGGAGATTTAGGGGTGGAATTACCGTATCAATTTATCCCGCTTCTACAAAAAATAATGATTCAAGAGTGTAATCATACAAATACATATGTAATTACGGCAACCCAAATGCTACAATCTATGGTGGAGAATTCTATTCCTACAAGGGCTGAAGTAACCGATGTGTTTCAAGCCGTACTAGATGGGACAAATGCTGTCATGCTTTCTGCGGAAAGTGCAGCGGGGGATCATCCGATTGAAAGTATTGAAACATTACGCATAGTTTCTGAATTTGCTGAGTATGTAAGAAAAGATGCGCCTTTTAATATGGGAGATACGCTGAAATTATTACATAAGTCTTTTTCTAAAGTAAAGTTTTAATCAGGGGGGGATGAAGAAAACCCCCACCGATTAAAGTTTCAATTTATCCCGCTATTTGCGGTCAGTAAGATCCCTACCTTAAAATTTGATGAAAACAAAGAAGTTAGGTGGGGATCGGGATGCTTATAAAAGTCTGATTCATTCAAACAGGGCATTTTTCAATCAAATTACCGTATCGAATTCATTTGACTTGGGCGGAGAGGATGCTTTTTTTATGAGTTTTTCCCATAATTGTACAGATTTGTTCCATTCCGATGCGGCATGATTTTTTTGATAAATAGCATTTTCAAAACTAAGAGTGAGTTTTTGCATATCAGTCGAATTGTAAAGGGTATCTACATGGATTGCATATTCTCTCAATGTTTGGCTCTCATTGCGGGGAATGCCGTTTCTCGCCAGTTGTTTTAAAAGTGCGTTGTATGCCTTTGAATAAACAGCATCTCCCTTTCGGTATTTATAGAAGAAAAGGATAAAAAATGCGAACCACTTTATTCTAGTAGTAAAGAGGACATAGCTAAGTATGCTCATTGATATAATACAAAGGAACAAATACCACCATGAAAACGTTTTTTTTGAATCGACGATCTTTCCGTTAGATGGAACTTCCGTATTCTCTATTACATTCTTTTGTTTTACTCCTTCGTTTTGCTGGGGAATCTCTTCATTGCTAGGTACCGTGGTTGCGCTATTTTGTGAGATGGGAGCTGAAGTATCGTGTGTGAAGTTATACGGGTTGTTAAAACCTTTTGTTGGTTCGAATGGGACCCACCCGTATCCCGGAAAGTATACTTCCACCCAAGAGTGAGCATTTTTATTAGTGATTGTGTAAATGTTCTTATACTCTGAATCAGTCAATTTGTTTTCAAGAGTGCCTCCTGTATATCCTTTCACCCAGCGTGAGGGAATTCCGATAGAGCGAAGTAAAACAATCATAGATGTTGAAAAATTATTACAGTATCCGCTTTTTGTATCGAAGATAAACTGATCTGTATAATCTTGATCCTTTCCGGGAACCTTAACATGTTCTATTTCATATACAAAGGAATTATCTGCGAAGTAGCTTTCAATAGCTAATACTTGATCATATCGATTGTTTTTATCTTTTGTAAGATTTATCGCCAAATCTTTTACCCTCTTTGGTAATGAACCGGGTAGCTGTGTATACTTTGCTATGAAATAAGGGCTTGCCTCTAGACCCTCCGCTGCTTTTACAGCTTTTAAGTTTTCAATAGAAAAATAAGGAGTCTCATAAGCCACCTTGTATTTGTTTAAGGTCATGGAATAATTGTCTTTCATTACATATATTTTTTCCGAAAAGGGATCTGCACTGAATGATGCATTAGAAGTAGCCTCAACCGATATTAATCCTGCGGGATAAATAAGGTGAGGATAGTCTTTTTGCATGGTGATAATCGCTTCGGTAGTTTCCGTTTTTGTATTCGGCTCATACCAACTCACTACGTTGTTTTTATTCTTAAAAGAAACTTTTTTTGGAGTTTCAGAAATTTCCCAACCCTTTCCGGTATAAAAGTCTTTTGTTTCCACTCTCCAATATTGACTGTTTTGCATTTGCGCCGTGAAAACAATTGTGTCGTCCCATTTAAAAGGACCGCCTAATTGAGAGTCATCCATACTGTAACCAGATTTGCTGATTTCTGTTTCCTTATTAGCTGAAGGCGAATCAAATTTTAAGAAAGTATCAATATTAGACCATTGAGGACCAGGTTTTGGAGCGAAATATCCAAGGGTTATCGCAAGTATAATAGATACAGCAGTCGGTACGAGTAATTTCGGTGTAAATTTGGTGTACTTTTGTAGGTTTTCGGACGTTTTTATGCGTTCAGTATGGAGAAGACTGAGCATGAAAAAACCAGTTATAATTGTACGGATAATCGCTCTATTCATGTCGTGTAATCCGGATATATCAAAAATTGTGATATAAATAATGGTTAAGGTAAGAAATAAGAGCCCACGTTTTTGGCGAATAATCCAATAGAGGATGAGGAAGCACAAAAACCAGAGCACTAGAAAAAATAAGAAGGTCTGAAAGACTTTGGAAAGATCCCACCAGTTTGCTTGAAAGAGGAGGGTGATATTACGAGAAAAATCAGACAAGAATTCTATCAACCAGGCAGGATGAATAAAGCTTCCCTTATAATCTACTGAATGAATCATAAATAAGATGGCTACAATCTTTATAGAAATTTGAAATCGCACTTGAAAAAAAGAGAGAACGAAGCAAATTCCTATAAATCCTGTAAAGAGATTCAGTCTTACCATGTCTGTAACTTCTATAAGTGGCCTTAACCATTCTAATAAAATGAGAAAACCGAATATATGCATTAGGAAACTACTAATATTCCGTTTATTATTTGAAGGTAATGTTCTCATTTGCTCACCCCGAAAAATACATTTGCATAATGATTCCCATAAACCGCTTTCACAAATATTTTTTGTTTTCGCAGTGTTTCGAGTACGTTTAGCTCCCGATTTGAGAACTGATGTGCTTTTTCTTTGACGACAAATATCATGAGCCTACTGTTTTTCATTGACATACTTTCAGCAGTTTTTTGAATATCGGGAGAAAGATTACTTGTCACAAGTACGAATGTTATTGGTTGATAGATTTTCTTTAACTCCATTTCTATAGTTTGAGAGAGCGAGAACATATTGTCTGCTTGTACTTTTGCTAAATGACAGAAAATTTGTTGTAATTGTGTCTCTCCATGATGTAAAGAGAAAATGGTTTGTTCTTTTCCGGTGGATATGAATGATGCTTGTGAATCCTGTTTTAAGATAGATCTTATGAGAGAAGCTGTAAACGTAACAACCAATTCAAACATGGGAGAGGGCGTTCTGTCCATAAAAATTACGGCATCATGACTTCGCTGTTGTTCAAACTCTTTCGTCATAATATTGTTTTTTCGAGCAGTTGTCTTCCAATCGATCCATGAAAAACGGTCACCGGGTTTATAACCTCTGACACCAGCTGAGACTGTTGTATCTCTTGCTATATTCACATTTGAGGAAAGCGTTCCTTGTTCGAAATAGCTTTCCACTTTTCTATAAGCTATGTCTACATATTGAGGGTACACTAAAAATTTATTGGGAACTGAAAAGATTGTTTCTTTTTCAATAATCCCGAATACATCACCAGTTTTTACACGCACATTCGAAAAGGTGTGTTCCCCTCTAGGGATTGCGTTAATTACATATTGGTATGAAATATTTCGTTTGAATCCTGGAAATAATAATACTTTTGCACTTTTTGATTGTTTGCGGTTTTTGAATTCCATGGGTAGCACTTCCTCTACAATTAAATAAAGCAAGGGAAAAGGGATTTTCCGCTTTATTGTAATAGTACCTAAAAATTGCTGCCCGGCGGTGTACTCCTTTTGATTTGTTATACGCCTCACTTCAGCGTTCCATAGGGCACAAAAGGGCAACAATAATGAATAAAGACCGAAAGGAATAAAACTGTAAAATAGAAACCAACTTACGAATTTTCCTTGTAACATGGTGTATATAAATGTTAAAGCAATGAATAAAACAATCAACGATATCTTTCCGACATTATGAACTGCTCGTAATAGCTGTTTCATCAGGAGTTTTTTTCCTTTTGAGCCGGAACTGGAGTCCGGGCGAGAATTTTTGTAATGATACTTTCTGGTGTTAGCCCTTCAAATTTCGCCTCTATTTTTAAAATGAGTCTGTGGGACAAAACATATGGCGCTAAAAATTTAACATCATCAGGAATGACATAGTCCCTGCCATTTATGAGCGCATACGCCTGTGAAGCTTTCATTAAAGCAATGGAACCACGCGGACTAGCTCCTAGTTGAACGGAGTTATAAGAGCGGGTTTGATTAACGAGTTTTACGATGTAGTGCTTGATGGCTTTGGCCGTATATATTTCCCGTACGTTTTGTTGTAAGTGTAGTAATTCTCCTATTGTAATAACAGCTTGTAAATGAGAAATAGGCTTTGTTTTTTCTATACGATTTAAAACTTCAAACTCTTCTTCCGGTGTGGGATAGCCCATTTTTAGCTTTAGTAAGAAACGGTCAAGCTGAGCTTCTGGTAAAGGATATGTTCCTTCATACTCAATTGGGTTTTGTGTAGCTATTACAAAAAATGGTTTCGGTAAAGGTCTTGTTATCCCATCTACGGTTATATTGCCTTCCTCCATACTTTCAAGCAAGGCTGATTGCGTTTTCGGTGATGTACGGTTAATTTCATCAGCTAGTACAATATTTCCCATAATAGGTCCTGACATAAATTTAAATTGTAATTCTTTCGGATTATAAATAGAAACACCTGTTACATCTGATGGCAGTAAATCAGGAGTGAATTGAATCCGTTTGAAATTTGCATCGATGGATTTGGCAAGGGCTTGTACCATCATTGTCTTACCAACACCTGGAACATCTTCTAGTAATACATGACCTTCAGCTAAGAGAGCCGCTAAGGTCAGGGTAATTTCCTTTCGTTTTCCGACCATCACCTTCTCAATATTATGGATTATCTTTTCTACAACTGAATGCAAAGAATCAAGTTGCGTCATCGTACCACCCCAATTTCTTTTTCTAGTTCATTCAATCTATCCCGCTATTTCTGGGCAGTAAGACCCCATCTCAAAATCTGGAGAAAACAAAGAAGTTAGGGAGGGGATGAACTGCCAGTAAAAGATCGATGGTTTAGCTAATAATTAGTGGGGATGAAGAAAAACCCACTTACTAAAGTTTCACTTTATTGTGATAAATATGGTCTATGTAAATAATTCGTGTAAAATAAAATTTGTTTTTTGGATTTTTGTTTCAGGGGAAAGCAAACCTAAGGACGATGAAAGAAAAATTACTTGAAATAGTTGGTACTATTGAGGAATTTACTCCTTTTATTACTTTATATAATTTCTATGTCATCTAAGGAAATCCTACTCTACGTTTTTAATTATTTTGTTTTGATATAAAAATATTTCACTAGAAACATAGATTAACCGGTATCAGGTAATAACTAAAAAGAACCTTTTTAAGTATATAAATCCATTTTAATTTTTCGACATCTAAATCCCTGCTATGCAGAATAAAAAGTCACCTACACTCGTTTGCTTTTTCTGCTTTTACTTCGCATGTGGCAGAAACAGGCCCTGACCGCTTCTATGCATGGCCAGATCCTCTCTCCCACCTAAAAAGAGGGGTTTTATGTCGGTTTTTTATTTGATGTATATATAGAAACTCATGTTTCAATGAGATGTGAGTTTTTAAATTAATATAGTGTAAGGAAAAGAGGGGAGTAAACATTTATTACATAGACAACAGTACCTTGCAATAAACAATAGTAAATGGTATATTATGGTTAAGGTAAGTACCTTATATTGAATAGTACTGACTGGGAAGGAGGATTGTCTTTGAACGTCCAGTTTAAAAAAGGTGTGCTAGAGCTTTGTGTACTGGCACTTGTGAAAAGAAAAGATTGCTACGGTTATGAACTCGTTCAGCAAATCTCTAATAAATTTTTAATATCGGAAGGCTCGGTGTACCCGCTATTACGTCGGTTAACAAAAGAGGGGTATTTTCAAACGTATTTAAAAGAATCAACGGAAGGGCCACCGCGTAAATATTATCAATTAACAAATCAAGGGGAAGCACAACTCCATTTACTTGTAACGGAGTGGCGCGATTTTGCTAAAGGGGTACAAGAAATTATTGAAGAGGTGTAATGGGATGAATAAAGAACAGTTTCTTCGCGAATTATCGGAACAGCTTAGAAAGCTCCCAGAAGAAGAAAGGCGAGATATTTTATATGACTATGAAGAGCATTTTCAGTTTGGATTCGAAGAGGGGAAGACAGAATCTGAAATTGTAAAAGGGCTCGGTTCGCCAAAAACAATTGCGAAAGAAATGCTAGCTTTATATCGTTTTGATGAGATGAAAAAGGATCCTTCTGCTTCCAATATAACAAGAGCTGTAATGGCAGCAATTGGTCTTAGTTTATTAAATTTTATTATTGTATTAGGTCCTTTAATCGCAATTGTAAGTTTTATATTTGCGCTTTGGGTTGGCGGAATTGCCAGTGTAATTTCACCATTCTTTGTAATTATTAAAATACTAATGGGCAATTTCTTATGGCTGGATGTATTTGTTGCTATTACGTTTGTTGGCGTGGGGTTATTGTTGTGCATAGGAGCTTACTACTGTACAAACTGGTTTAAAAATTTTTGTGTGCGCTATGTCAATTGGAATCTCAAAATGATTAAAGGGGAGTAGGGAAATTGAAAAAAATATTGTTAGGGGCTGTTGCGTGTATCATTATTGGGGTGATTGGTATATCGCAAACATATACAAAAACAGTAGCTGCAGTGGAAAAGGGAGACACGGAAAAGGTTATTAAAAATGAAGCAATTAAGAATGTAGAAATTGCTTTGGACGCTGGAGATGTTACGATTCAGAAAGGGAATGATTCCTCTTTTTATGTAAAACAGTCAGGTAATTTGGAAAACCAAAAAGTTACTATTGATGAAAAAGGCGATACATTAAAGGTGCAAGGAAAAGTGAAAAAAGGAATTTCATTTGATTTTTCATTTTTATCTTTTGGGTTTAAAACGCCTGAAATAACGGTTGTTATTCCAGAACGAGCATATCAAGAATTAAAGGTGAATTCATCTGCAGGGAAGATAGAAGTGAGTGATGTAAAAAGTGATTATGTAAACGTTTTGACACTTGGTGGGGACGTAGAATTAGAGAAAATAACGGCAAAAAAGGTCGAAGGGTCTTCTGAAGCTGGTGAAATAAAAGTAAAGCAAGTAAGCGGGAAAGTTGTAGCGAAAACAACAGGTGGAGATGTGGATGTTATTGATCATGACTCTAAATACGATGTGGAAGCAAGTTCAACTGCTGGAGATATTGATATTCGTTTACTCGAGAAGCCTCAAGATGCGACTGTCAGTGGAAAGACTTATGCAGGGGAAGTGAGAATTTTTAAGGAAGAAGATAGGGATGTAACGCTTGGAAATGGTAGTGTGAAAATTAATGGGAAAACGTCTGCTGGAGACGTTACAATTGAAGTGAATTAAAAAAATAGACCAGAGATGGTCTATTTTTTTAATGTAAATCACGATATACGCCAATTACTTTCCCGATAACCGATACTTGTTTTAAAATGATAGGTTCAAGGGAAGAGTTTTCCGGTTGTAAGCGAAAATGATCTTTTTCCTTATAAAAACGTTTTACTGTTGCTTCATTATCTTCTGTTAATGCAACCACAATCTCACCGTTGTATGCAGAATGCTGCTGGCGAACAACAACTAAATCTCCATCGAAGATACCTGCTTCAATCATACTATCTCCAGAAATTCGTAACATAAACACTTGGTCTGCTCCAGCAACGATACTTGCAGGGAGTGGGAAGTGTTCTTCTACACTTTCAACGGCTGTAATCGGTAAACCAGCTGTAACTTTTCCGACAATTGGTACTTGAACAACTGATTGTGTGTTTGTATCAATTCTTTCGTCTCCCAAAATTTCAATGGCTCTTGGTTTTGTTGGATCACGTCGAATATAACCTTTCTCTTCTAGACGTGATAAATGTCCGTGCACTGTAGAACTAGAAGCAAGGCCGACTGCTTGACCAATTTCACGTACGGAAGGTGGATAACCTTTTTCTTGTACTTTTAGTTTAATGAAGTCGAGAATGTCTTGCTGGCGCTTTGTTAACTTTTCCATGTTTTTTAACACCTCGTTTTCTTTTAATTTTCTTATTAATAAGTATAACACGCGAAAAAACATTCTACAAACATAAGTTCGAACAGAATCTGAATTTATGCTAAACTAATAGAAAAATCAAAATGAGGAAGAGGGTTTCAAAATGAATGCAATCATTTATGCTCGTGTAAGTACAACAAAAGAAGCGCAGGAAACATCGTTAGCACGTCAAAAAGATGAATTGTTGCATTTAGCTGATCGGTATCAAATGAATGTTATCAAGGTAATTGAGGAGCAGGCGAGCGGCTATACAATTGAGCGTGATGGTATATTAGAGGTACTAGATATCATTCGGGATGAACAGGTTGATGTACTACTTATTCAAGATGAAACACGTCTTGGTAGAGGGAATGCAAAGATTGCCTTAATGCACTGTTTACATAAAGAAGGAGTAAAAGTGTATACACATACGCATAATGGTGAATTACAGCTTTCAGATTCTGATTCAATGGTACTCAATATTATTGGCATAGTAGAAGAATATCAGAGAAAAATTCATAATTTAAAGATTAAACGTGGTATGCAAAGAGCGGTAGAAAAAGGATTTCGCCCAGAAAAAAATCTAAAAAATCGTCATTTAAGTACAGGGCGTGAGAAAAAAGAAGTACCAATTGAAGAGATTGTACGTTTGCGCCGAAATGAATTAACATTTGAAGAAATTGCTGCGACACTTCGTGGCTTTGGGCATGATGTATCAAAAGCTACGGTACACCGCAGATACGTGGAGTATACGAAGCAATTGCTTGATAAACAGGACTAACTATTGTATGATAATAATCAGTTTTAAGTAGAAAGGGGATTCGAGATGCTAAGTCACGAACTCATTGAACGTATTAACTTCTTAGCGAAAAAAGCAAAAGCTGAAGGTTTAACTGAAGAAGAACAACGTGAGCGCCAATCGCTCCGTGAACAATATTTAAAAGGATTTCGTCAAAATATGCTAAACGAATTAAAAGGAATTAAAGTCGTTAACGAAGAGGGGAAAGATATTACCCCGTCGAAATTAAAAGCACTAAAGAAGCAAGATAATGAAAAATTAAATTAAAAGATGGGCAGAGCCCATCTTTTTTGATTTTAATAGAAACATTAGTTATTTGATAACTTTCCAATTCTGGTTAGTTGTCGCTTCAATTGTTCCTCGTTCTAATATGTAATTCGCAATAAGTTCAGACATATCAATGGGTACATCTTTTACGATGGGCTTATTTTGATACATAAAATAATTTCCGCCCCCACTTGCACGATAATTATTCATGACTACATCATATTCTTGATCAAATTGAATAGGGGCCCCGTCGTATTGTAAGGAAACTACTCTTTCACCAACTGGTTGTGAAATGTTTAATATGTAGGAAATTCCTTCCCACATATCGTAATTATAATGCTGCGGTTTTGGTTCAATATAAGCCGGGTTTACAATAATTTCCCCATCTGTATGCAACATGAAATATTCAGCAGATAGCTCAAGAGCTTCTTTTATATCTTTCCCTGTAACACGTATGACCCTTAATGTATTTGGATAAATATAATTTGAAACAATATCTCTCATTGTAATATGTTTTGGAAAGCCAGAAGATTCATTATGAAACAGGCTTGTACAAGAAATGTTGACTCCAGCTACCTCCATTTGTACTTTATTTATAAATTCGATAAAGGGATGAGCTTGTAAACGTACTTGCATTGCATCATGAATTCGCATGTCACCAATGATGGTGCCGATTGGCTGATCGAGCCATTTTTGTGTCTGGTTTTCATAGCTAGATACAAGTTCAAGCACTTCTTCGTCTGCTTGAACACCTTGTGCAGATAACAGTTCTGAATGACATTTCTTGATTATCCACCGATTGTTATTTTGTTCTAACTCCACTTGAACTTTCCCTAATGAATGGCCATTACATCCAGTTTGTAAAACTGTTACACCGTTTACTTTTGTATTAGAAATATAGCGGTGTTGGTGTCCAGTTAATAATATATCGATTCCTTCTATTTCTTGGCACATTGCATATCCTTGATTTTCTCCTGTTAAAATTTCCGTTGGTTCTCCAGTTTGTAAATCACGTTCAAAACCACCATGATATGCTACGACCAATAAGTCTGGTTGCTCGTGTTTACGAATGTGAGAAACCCATTTTTTTGTTGTTTCTAGCGCATCTTCAAATAGTAAATCTTTAATATGATGCGGCAATTCCCAATTCGGAATGTAATGCGTTGTAACTCCCAAGATAGCGATTTTTATAGTAGGTTGTATATGTTTAATGATATATGGTTTCCCAAAGTAAGGTTTTTTTGTCTGCTTATTTAAAATATTTGCGGATAGATAGGGCATAGTTGAATCTGATACCGCTTTGTTTAATACATCCATTCCATAATTAAACTCGTGATTTCCAATAATGGCTGCATCATAACCGATGTGATTGGCGAGTAGAGTCATTGGATTGTTTTTATGTTGCTCATATGTAGCGTAGTGATAAGTGAATGGAGTTCCTTGAATGAAATCACCATTGTCGATTACAATTACATGTTCATATTGGGAACGCTCTTGTTTGATACGGGTTGCTATTTTTGCTAACCCTATTTCTGCTGTTTCGTTATTTCGATAGTGCAGTGGATAAACAGTACCGTGTACATCGCTTGTTAATAGAAGATTTATGTGTACAGTATCATGTTGGTTCAAAAGTATCATCCCCGTTCAAAATTATCTAATACTAATCATAGCAGATAATATTAGATGGTTATGTTTAGAATGTTTAGAATGTGTAAAAATTCTGTAAATAAACTCTCATATGGAAAAATCTATGTTATATTTCTACATGTTTACGGCTTGTCATTTTATAACTTAAAAAATTGGAGGCTTTGATATGTTCAAAAAGGTTTTCGCAATGGGAGCAACAGCTGTACTAACGGTCGGTTTATTGAGTGGTTGTGGAGCAAAAGAATCAAGTGCAAGTAAAGATGAAGATACGAAAAAAGGGTATGTGCCCAAAACATTAAATGTTCAGTTCGTTCCTTCACAAAATGCTGATACGTTAGAGGCAAAAGCAAAACCATTAGAAAAATTGTTAAGTGATAAGCTTAATATTCCTGTAAAGGTCAGTGTTTCAACAAATTACAATACAATTGTAGAAGCGATGGCATCTAAGCAAGTGGATGTGGGCTTTCTGCCACCGACTGCATATGTATTAGCGCATGAAAAGAAAGCGGCGAATGTAATATTACAGGCGCAACGCTTTGGGGTAGATGATTCGACAGGAGAGCCTACAAAAGATTTAGTGGACTTTTATAAATCTGAATTTGTCGTAAAGAAAGATTCCAATATTAATAGTATTAACGATTTAAAAGGTAAAAAAATCGGATATCAAGATGTAACATCTTCTGCAGGATATGTGTGGCCAGCGGCAGTGTTAATGAAAGAGGGCATTGATCCGTTAAAAGATGTGAAACCTGTTACATTAAAAGGCCATGACCAATCTATTATTGCCCTTTTAAACGGTGATGTTGATGCGGCGGTTGTATTCCAAGATGCTCGTAATATTGTTAAAAAAGATTATCCAGATGTATTTGATAAGACTAAAATTGTGAAGTTCACAGAAAAAATTCCAAATGATACGATTTCTGTACGTTCTGATTTAGATGCTGAATGGAGTAAAAAATTACAAGATGCGTTTATTGAAATTGGAAAGAGTGAAGAAGGTCATAAAATTATTAAAGAGGTATATTCACATGAAGGATATGTGAAATCTGATGATAGTAAATTTGATATCGTTCGTGACTACGGAAAGAAAGTAAAAACGCAGTAATCCATAGGAGAGTTTTGAATGATAATGAAAAATGGCGGACTAGCTGAAATGTTATTCAGTTTCAGTTAGTTAGCCGTTTTTCGGTTTCTTATAACATTTAGAAAGTAGGTAAGATGTGTGATAGAGTTTCAAAACGTTTCTAAAGTATATCCGAATGGTACAAAAGGTTTGCGCAATATTAATATGAAGATACATAAAGGTGAATTTGTTGTAATGGTTGGTTTATCCGGAGCTGGAAAATCAACACTTCTTCGATCTATTAATAGGCTTCATGAAATTACAGAAGGAGAAATTGTAATTGATGGACAATCGATTACAGCTGCAACAGGAAAAGGATTACGGCGTCTTCGCCGCGATATTGGCATGATCTTTCAAAGTTTTAACCTTGTAAAGAGGTCTACTGTATTAAAGAATGTATTAGCTGGACGTGTTGGATATCATTCTACACTGCGTACAACACTAGGACTTTTTCCGAAACAGGACGTAGAGCTTGCATTTCGGGCACTAGAACGTGTGAATATTTTAGAAAAAGCATATACGAGGGCTGATGAATTATCAGGAGGTCAACAGCAACGTGTTTCAATTGCGAGAGCATTAGCACAGGAAGCGAAAATCATTTTAGCAGATGAACCAGTTGCTTCTTTAGATCCACTTACTACGAAACAAGTGATGGATGATTTAAAGCAAATCAACCAGGAATTTGGGATTACGACAATTGTAAACTTACATTCTATTGATTTGGCAAGGGAATATGCAACGCGTATTATTGGATTGCATGCAGGGGAAATAGTGTTTGATGGACCGGTAGAAGAAGCAACTGACGAGAAATTTGCTGAAATTTATGGTCGTTCTGCTCAAAAACATGAATTCTTAGGAGTGGCGGTTAAATGAGTGAGCTAACAATAAATACGAAAACAATACCAAAGCCCTCGAGCAAACTGAAGCATTTGTTAACTTTTATTCTTATCATTTTATTATTTTGGGGAAGTAGTATACAAGTGGAGGCATCATTTTCAAAGCTTGTAACAGGTTTGCCAAATATGTTGGATTTGCTTAGAGAAATGGTGCCTCCAGATTGGAGTTATTTCAAGACAATTACCCCTGCCATTTTGGATACGATTCGAATGGCTATCATCGGAACAACTTTAGGGGCAATTCTGGCTATTCCACTTGCTTTATTAGCGGCCAATAATGTGTTTTCAACTCCTATTTTGTATGGTCCGGCTCGATTTATTTTAAATTTTATTCGGACGATACCAGATCTATTATTAGCAGCGATTTTTGTTGCAATTTTTGGGATTGGTCCACTTCCAGGTATTTTAGCTCTTACGTTTTTTTCAGTTGGACTGATTGCAAAATTATTATATGAAACGATTGAATCAATTGATTCAGGTCCATTAGAAGCGATGACAGCTGTAGGGGCGAATAAAGTGCAGTGGATCGTATATGGAGTGATTCCACAAGTAATGGCGCATTTTGTTTCTTATGTATTATATACATTTGAAGTAAACGTACGGGCAGCGGCTGTTTTAGGTTTAGTCGGGGCAGGTGGAATCGGATTATACTATGATCGCACACTTGGATTTTTACAATATCAACAAACCGCTTCTATTATTATCTATACGCTTGTTGTTGTATTGTTGATTGATTATATAAGTACAGTATTACGGGAGAAATTATGATGAGTAAACCGACAATAATTGTGCCAAAACCGAAGAAACTAAGTTTATATCGTTGGATTATTCTTATTGCACTTGCGGTCTTATATGTATGGGCATTTTCAGGAGTGCCTGTTGAGGGAATAAAGGACACAGCTGGACAAATTACTAAGGCGATTATGACTGGGATAGTAAATCCAGATTGGGCATATGTATCTTCGCCAGATGGTGAGGATTTGTTGCACGGTTTAATTGATACGCTAGCAATTGCTATATTAGGTACATTTGTATCTGCTTTTTTGTCCATACCATTTGCATTTTGGGCGGCGGCAAATATGAGCACAGGAAAAGTAACATCGTCAGCAGGGAAATTTGTGCTCAGTTTTATTCGTACGTTTCCTGAATTAGTTATGGCTCTTCTATTTATAAAAGCAGTGGGTCCTGGTTCTTTTGCAGGTGTGTTAGCTTTAGGATTGCATTCAATTGGTATGTTAGGGAAATTGTATTCTGAAGGAATTGAAAATATAGAGAAAGGTCCTACTGAGGCACTGGTTGCTACTGGAGCAAACCGTTTTCAAGTACTTTGGTATGCAGTATTGCCACAAGTATTACCGGACTTTTTATCTTATACGCTCTATCGATTTGAAATTAATGTTCGCTCTGCTACAATTTTAGGTGTTATCGGGGCAGGGGGGATTGGTACACCACTTATTTTTGCATTAAGCTCTCGAAATTGGCCCCGTGTAGGAATCATTTTACTTGGGATTATTATGATGGTTATTATCATTGATTTTATTTCCAGTTCAATTCGAAAACGGGTTGTATAAAATAAAACTTTTTGGCTTATTTATAAGGATATGGAGTGTCAGTAATATTAATGAATGAAGATGCAGATAATTCCTTTTATTCCTAAGATAAAAACAATGAAAAAGTATCGCGGATTGAATACCGATACATGCTGGAAATCAAAGCTTTGTCACAAAAAAATCGAAAAAAACATCAATATATTTGTCGATACATGTTGTATAATCTTGCGTGGGAAGCTATCATATAAATGTGTAAAACGTTTACTAATATAAGCGAAGGGAAGAATAGCATGTCACATTCAATCGAACAACTTTCTATCAACACGATTCGCACATTATCCATTGATGCGATTGAAAAAGCAAACTCTGGTCATCCAGGAATGCCAATGGGTGCAGCACCAATGGCCTATACATTATGGACGCAATTTATGAAACATAATCCAAATAACCCAACGTGGTTTAACCGCGATCGTTTCGTATTATCTGCAGGTCATGGTTCAATGTTATTATACAGTCTACTTCATCTATCTGGTTACGACGTAACAATGGACGATTTAAAGAACTTCCGTCAATGGGGAAGTAAAACTCCAGGACATCCTGAGTATGGTCATACTGCAGGTGTAGATGCAACAACTGGTCCACTTGGACAAGGTATTTCAACAGCTGTTGGTATGGCAATGGCTGAAAGACATTTAGCAGCGAAGTATAACCGCGATGCGTACAATGTAGTTGATCATTACACATACGCAATTTGTGGTGATGGCGATTTAATGGAAGGCGTTTCTGCTGAAGCATCTTCACTAGCTGCACACTTAGGATTAGGTCGACTTGTTGTGTTATACGATTCTAATGATATTTCATTAGATGGTGATTTAAATCGTTCATTCTCTGAAAGTGTAGAAGATCGTTATAAAGCATACGGTTGGCAAGTAATCCGTGTTGAGGATGGAAACGATGTGGAAGCGATTGCGAAAGCAATTGAGGAAGCGAAAGCTGACGAAAAACGCCCAACGCTAATTGAAGTAAGAACAACAATTGGTTTCGGTTCTCCAAATAAATCAGGAAAATCTGCTTCACACGGTTCTCCACTTGGCGTAGACGAAACAAAATTAACAAAAGAAGCATATGCTTGGACTGCTGAGCAAGATTTCCATGTATCAGAAGAAGTATATGAGAACTTCCGTAAAACGGTACAAGATGTGGGTGAAACAGCACAAGCTGAATGGAATACAATGTTTGGTGAATATACACAAGCATATCCAGAATTAGCAAATGAATTACAAACAGCAATGAAAGGTCTTCTACCAGAAGGTTGGGATCAAAACTTACCAACTTATGAATTAGGATCAAAAACGGCAACTCGTTCTTCTTCAGGTGCTGTAATTAATGCGATTGCAGAAGCTGTGCCATCATTCTTCGGTGGATCTGCAGACCTTGCTGGTTCTAACAAAACATACATGAATAATGAAAAAGACTTTACAAGAGCTGATTACAGCGGTAAGAACATTTGGTACGGTGTACGTGAATTCGCAATGGGTGCAGCAATGAACGGTATTGCACTTCATGGCGGTTTAAAAACTTACGGTGGTACGTTCTTCGTATTCTCTGACTACTTACGTCCAGCAATTCGTCTTGCAGCGTTAATGCAATTGCCTGTAACATATGTGTTTACACATGACAGCATCGCTGTTGGTGAAGATGGTCCAACGCATGAACCAGTTGAACATTTAGCAGCGCTTCGTGCAATGCCGAATGTATCTGTTATTCGTCCTGCTGATGGTAATGAATCTGTTGCAGCTTGGAAATTAGCGTTAGAATCTACAAAAACACCAACTGCATTAGTCTTAACTCGTCAAGATCTTCCAACATTAGAAGGTGCAAAAGACGATACTTATGAAAAAGTAGCAAAAGGTGCATATGTCGTTTCTGCAAGCAAGAAAGAAACAGCTGATGTAATTTTACTTGCAGCTGGTTCTGAAGTAAGCTTAGCAATTGAAGCGCAAAAAGCATTAGCGGCAGATGGTGTTGATGCAGCTGTTGTCAGCATGCCATCTATGGATCGCTTTGAAGCACAATCTGCTGAGTACAAAGAATCTGTATTACCAAAAGCAGTAACAAAACGTTTCGCAATCGAAATGGGTGCTACATTCGGATGGCACCGTTACGTTGGTCTTGAGGGAGATGTACTAGGTATCGATACATTCGGTGCTTCTGCTCCTGGTGAAAAGATCATGGAAGAGTATGGATTCACTGTAGAAAATGTTGTTCGCAAAGTAAAAGAAATGCTTTAATGATTTGTGAAAAATCTCTCCGGCATGGAGGGATTTTTCTATGTAAATGAGTTTATTCGACAGAAAAAGTTTTTTCTTTCTCCGTAGTCAGACAATCATTGCATATTTTCTTCTATATAATTTAGAGAAAAAGGTTGTCCAGATCGGGAGGGAAAAAATGAAAACATATGAATTGTATTTAATTCAAGAAGATATTGCGAAGACATACTTTGGTCGTGAATATTTGTTTTTCGATTTATTTGCTCGATTTTCAGAATCTGGTTCCCTTTCGGAAAAGAAAGTGTTATATAAGCAGATGAAGTATATTACGATGCCATTACAAGTAATGAAAATTCACCATAAATTAGAACAAGCTTTACGTAGGCTAGGGAAATATGATAGAACACATCATACACACATGCTTTATACTGGGACAGAATATGGAGAAATAACGGTAAAATCACAATATATTCAAATGAATACATCTGGAAATGCTTCAATGGAAACGACTTTTTTTGAAGTACTCAGGAAATGCGAATTGACATTTTTAGCAATGGATTATGAAAATAAAAAGTATGGTTGGCTAAATCCTTTGAAACAAGTACGAACATATGTGTAAAAATGTCGAATACAATCTTGTCTTATTGAAAAGGTTTTAGTACACTGTAAGGTAGACAACATGAAGGAGGAAAATATATGTCAGTTTGGGTAGTTGTTCTAGTGGGCGTATTAGCACTAGTAGCAGGCGTGGCGTTAGGATTTTTCATCGCCCGCAAATATATGATGAATTACTTACAAAAAAATCCACCAATTAATGAACAAATGTTAAAAATGATGATGATGCAAATGGGACAAAAACCATCCCAAAAGAAAATCAATCAAATGATGAGCGCAATGAACAAACAACAAACGAAATAAGCGCTGAAGGGCACTCGATAAGAGTGCCCTTTCCTTTTGGGTGAATTAAGTGTTTAAAACTTTTAAAAATTCTGTATTTTCGATAAACTGAAAACATCGCTCATTTTAGGGGAGGGGATATAATGAAAGTATTTTTTAATTTAGCTTGGTTTTTTAAGCAAGAGAAACGGGCGTACATAACGGGTATTATTTTGTTGTTTGGTGTAGCGCTTCTTGAGCTTGTAGCACCAAAAGTAATTGGAATTGTTGTAGACGAAATTAACAATCAAACATTGACATCTGAAAAATTGTTAAAATGGGTTGTTCTTTTAGTAGCTGTCGGAATTACAATGTACATATTACGTTATATATGGCGTATTATGATTTTTGGATCTTCTTTGAAGCTTGCACGCCAATTACGAAAGAAGTTATATGAACATTTTACGAATATGAGTCCATCTTTTTATCAATCACATCGTACAGGTGATTTAATGGCACATGCAACAAATGATATTCAAGCAATTCAACAAACTGCTGGATCAGGTGTATTAACACTTGTTGATTCGTTAGCTGTGGGTGGATGTGTACTGGTGGCTATGGGGTTTACTATTAGTTGGAAGTTAACGCTGGTAAGTTTAATTCCCATGCCGATTGTAGCAATTTCTACTAATTATTATGGTACTTTATTACACAGACGCTTTCATAAAGCGCAACAAGCGTTTTCTGAAATCAATGATAAAGTACAAGAAAGTATGAGTGGAATGAAGGTAATTCGCTCGCTTGGTCAAGAAAAGGAAGATTTACAGGCGTTTCGAAAGAAGTCGGAAGATGTTGTACATAAAAATATGCTAGTAGCACGTATTGATTCTTTATTTGATCCAACAATTGCTCTTATTGTCGGTTTTTCGTTTTTAATTGCTGTTTGTTATGGATCGTTCTTAGTTGTACGTGGCGAATTAACAGTTGGTGAATTGATAACATTTACAACATACTTAGGGACGCTCGTTTGGCCGATGCTGGCGTTTGGATGGCTTTTTAATATCATGGAACGCGGACGCGCATCGTATGACCGCGTGGGAAAAATCCTATCACAGACTTCAGATGTTGTGAATAAAGAGGATGCAATACATAATGTGGCAAGCGGTGATATTTCGTTTGCAATTGATACGTTTTCTTATAAGAAAAATGAAACTCTTCATTTAGCGGACATTTATTTTAGTTTAAAAAAGGGTGAAACATTAGGAGTTGTTGGACGGACAGGTGCAGGGAAAACAACGTTATTAAAATGTTTAATTAGGGAATATGATCATTTTAATGGCGGATTAAAAGTAGGGAATCAAGATATTCGCGATATGACACTTCACGGTATACGATCTGCCATTTCATATGTGCCGCAGGATCATTTTTTATTTTCAGCAAGTATAGGTGAAAATATTGCGTTTGGAAAGGTAGATGCTACATATAAAGAAATTACGCGTGCTGCTGATATCGCTTGTATCCACGATGATATTGTTCAATTTCCGGAAGGATACGACACGGTAGTCGGGGAGAGAGGGGTTTCTTTATCAGGTGGACAAAAACAGCGGATTTCTATTGCACGTGCGTTATTAACGGATGCTGAAATTTTGATTTTAGATGATTGCTTATCCGCAGTTGATGCAAAGACAGAGGAGACAATTTTAACCGCTTTGAAACGAGAAAGAGCGCAAAAAACAACGATTATTACGGCGCATCGATTAAGTGCCATTCAACATGCAAACCTGATTCTTGTTGTTGATGAGGGGAAAATTGTACAGCGAGGAACACATGAACAACTAATGGAACAAAATGGCTGGTATAAAGAGATGTATGAAAGTCAACAGTTAGAGGAGTTAGTTGAGAAAGGGGGCATATAATGACTGAGAAAAAAAGAAGTGATTTGTGGCGATTGCTTTCTTACATGAAACCATATAAAGGTTTATTATCATTGGCATTTTTATTTCTAGTTGGTGCAACTGTTACAGAAATGATGGGGCCGTTTTTAATTAAGCAGTTTCTTGATGAACATCTAGTTCCGCGTAACTTTGAACAGTCGGCACTTGTGACTTTATTTGTTGTATACATGATTGCTCATTTGTTAAAGGTTTTATTTACGTATTTAAATTTACTATATTTCCAAAATATTGCGTTCAAAATTGTGCAAGATATGCGTGTTGAGGTGTATGAACATGTACAAAGGTTGTCACTAAGCTTTTTTGATCGTACACCAATTGGTACGCTTGTATCGCGTATAACAAATGATACAGAAGCGATTAAAGACTTCTATGTGAGTGTGTTATCAACATTTGTAAAAAATGTGGTGTTTTTAATTGGAATTTTAGTAGCGATGTTTTTACTAGATGTGAAACTCGCGTTGTTTTCCCTCTTATTAATTCCAATTATGTTGACAGTTATGGCGATGTATCGCCGAAAAAGCTCTATGTTTTATTTAGAACTTCGTAATCAATTGAGTATTTTAAATGCAAAGCTAAATGAATCGATTCAAGGAATGAATATTGTGCAAGTGTTTCGCCAAGAGAAGCGGATGCGAAAAGAATTTGAAGAAGTAAATAATAAACATTACCGTGCTGGGCGCCGTACGTTAAAATTAGATGCATTATTTTTACGCCCAGCCACAGATCTTGTTCATATTGTAGCGATTGCCTTAGTGCTTGCCTTATTTGGAATTGACGCTTTGAATAGTCCAGTTGAAGTTGGTGTGTTATATGCTTTTGTTAACTATATTGACCGTTTCTTCCAACCTGTAAATGAAATGATGATGAAACTATCTTTCTTCCAGCAAGCACTCGTTTCGTCATCTCGTGTCTTTCATTTAATGGATGAAAAAGACTTGGCACCTGTTCAACAAGGAAATGAAGAGCCAAAAGTACGTGAAGGAGAAATTGAATTTAAAGACGTTACCTTTTCCTATGATGGAAAACGTGATGTTTTGAAAAATGTATCTTTCCATGTAAAATCAGGGCAAACGGTTGCTTTTGTTGGACATACTGGAAGCGGGAAAAGTACAATTATGAACTTATTGATGCGATTTTATAATATTAAAGCAGGGAATATTCTAATAGACGGTGTAAACTTAGAGAAATTTGAGGAGCAGGAAATTCGAAAAAGAATCGGTCTTGTGCTGCAAGATGCTTTCTTGTTTGCAGGAAATGTGAAACAAAATATTCGTATGTATAATGAAAGTATTACTGATGAAGAAATAGAAGAAGCAGCGCACTTTGTGCAGGCAAATACGTTTATTGAAAAGTTACCAGAGCGGTATGATACTGAAGTAGTAGAAAGAGGAGCTGCATTCTCAAGTGGGCAACGTCAACTCATTGCTTTTGCGAGAACAATTGCGACAAATCCGAAAGTACTAGTATTAGATGAAGCGACAGCAAATATTGATACAGAAACAGAAGAAGCGATTCAAACAGCACTGCAGCGCATGAGAAAAGGGAGAACAACAATAGCAATTGCACACAGATTGTCCACAATACAAGATGCCGATCAAATATTTGTTATGCATGAAGGAGAAATTGTAGAGCGAGGAACACATCAAGAGTTACTTAGCAAACAAGGGTTATACTATAATATGTATTTACTTCAGAATAAAGGAAGCCTTCAAAAAGCCTTGTAATCAAGGCCTTTGAAGGCTTTTTTCCTTTTTTTTAGTTTTGTTTGACATAGTGCTCCCTCTATATATTAAAATCACAATAGTTAGTATAATAAATTCAAATGATGAATTTACAAAAAGTTGAATTTATAAACTGTTTTTTGTAAGAAATATTATTTCTACAACCAATACAAAAGTAATTTCATGAAAGAACTGACTTTGTATGTGTTACAGCACGAATGAATTTATCAAATTAATTTGTGAAAGTATACGTAATCCAAGAAATATAAAAAAGTGCTAACACTATTCAATTTTTACATGTAGTTGATAAATAGCATATAATAGAAGAGATACGTTTTTAATATGTAAGAAATAATGAAGTATTGAATAAAGGAGCAGGAAAATGGAATATGTACTTATATGTGTAATCCTAGCACTATTAGCGGGAGTATTTGTACTGTTTTATAAGAATAAACAGTTAGAATCAGAGAATCAACAAGTAGCATTTGAAAAGACACAAGCAATAGAAAACCATCAAGGTGAGATTGCGGCTACGGTTGCAAATTATGAACAGCAGCAAGAAACACTAAAAAGCGTAGAGAAGAAAAAATATAATGATTTAAAAGTGAATACAGCTAGAGAAGTTGAAAATATGCGAATGATGAAGAACCAACTAGTTGTACAGCATAGTAAAGAACGCAGTGAAATGCAACAAAAGCATAGTCATGAGATACATAGGTTGCAAAATCTAATTACAGATTTAAAAGCGTATTCCAGAAATGTAGAAGAAATGAACACGCATGAAATATTACATGATATGAAACGAGGCTTTGTTCAACAAGGAATCCTCACAGAAAATGAGCTATATATTATTCCAAATGTATTTTTTCCTAAAGTATCGAGTCGAAATAGAAGTAAGATGGAAAATCGTCGGATTGATCATTTGTTGTTATTGACAACAGGAATATATGTAATTGAGACAACAGAATGGCAAGGTAGGATGATACATGGCCTAACGAAAGAAAACGCAGGGGTATATTCATTTATGGTTGATGAGATTGGTAAACATCAACATGAATATGATAAAGAAGAAACATTTATTTTTACGACGGAGGGGGATTCAGGAGCTTTGAAGGTAGTAAATGAAGGGAACCCTGCTTATAAAGCAAAACACCTTTCAACAACTTTATATGAGTATTTGAAAGGGATGAATCCGAAAGTTTTAAAAGAAGAAGTGAAGCCAATTGTATATTTTGGAAATGAGACAAATGGAAGCGGACATGAAATCATCGACATTTCTAATGAGACACTACCGAGGTTGAAGGATAAAGAACAACTTGTTGCTTATTTCAGAAATGGAATGTTAAAAGAAAAAGTGCTATATACAGTACAAGAATTACAAGAAATAAAAGAAATGGTCGAACGCATGGAAGATGTGAAGGTGTAAAAGAAACAGTATGGTGTGATAAAGGTGGTTTTTTATTGGGGAAATATAGAGATTTTTTATTGTGGGGAACATTATATGTTTATATTTTTTTATATTTGTTCGTATATCTTGCTTTCATATTCATCATTGACATGATTCATTCGTCTTATAATATAGTGAGTGTTTTAGCAGTATCGATTCCGTTTATTCTTTTACTCGTTATTCAGTGGATAATTTTACATTTTTCTGTAGGTGATAATAAGGGGAAATATAAGAAAAAATTCAAAGGAATTACAATTTTTGGAGCAGTATTATTTAGTTTTTGTATCGTACAACTAGGTGTAAATGAGTATAATTCGAAGTTTCATACAGATAGATGGTTGGAAAATGAACAGAAACGAGTATATATGGTGGATGATCTTCTAGCGAAGCATAAACTAGTAGGAAAGTCTAAAGAAGAAATGATACAGTTATTAGGGAATCCGACTGAAACGAGACGTCTTGAGGAAACAACTCAAACTTTGTACTATCTTGGAAATGAAAGAGGCTTCATTTCTATAGATAGTGAGTGTCTTGTTCTTCAATTTGATCATGATGATAAGGTGATAGAGTATACAATACAAAAAGACTAAAATGATATGAAATAAAGAACAGAAGGCATATAGGATTGATGGTCTTCTGTTTTTTGTTTATATATGTAAAAATAAGGTTAATGGTGGTAATTCCTGTATATACGAATTAGAAAAATTTCGTTATACTTTAAACTAGTTGAGTAATTTAGAAGTTTACTAGCTTACTAAATAACTTTTATTATGTTAGAAAAAAGGATTTTATAATGTTTTAGCAATGTCACTTGCACTACAGGTGGTAATGATTCCAACTTCTTCATTTGCATCTCCAGTAGAAAAAACAGTGGAAATATCAACTGATGAGCAAGCACTGAGAAGTATTGAAGATCACATGAAAGATGAAGATGGGCGTGGAGATGATCAAAGAACTACAAGTGAAGTGCAAGGAGATTTTCTTGTACATATAAACGTGATGAAGTAGTGATTATGATTGACCGTGCACTACAATATAAAGGAATTACTGGGAATTTAGCTGAACTACCGTTTCCTGATCAAAATCTAGCATATGATAAGCAAGCTCTGCAACGTGTTTACGGATTAGGGATTGTAAAAGGGAATGAAAAGAATGAGTTCTTACCAAAGGGTACAGCAACTCGTGCAGAATCAGCAGCATTTATAAATAGAATGCTACATGTGATAGAGGGGCAATAAAAAAGCACTCGCTACAGTTATATTTAGGTTAGATAAGTGAATCTATTGAAATTAAAAGGGCCACACAATTTAAATATATCTAAATTGTGTGGCCCTAATTGTAGGTTTGAAATAAAGTTTGATTAGAAATCTCCTATGAACCTGCATTTTTTGAATAAAAATATACAGAACGTATTTAATTTCTACCAATTTTGAGTTTGTACAAATTAGGAGCTGCAAGTTTTGTAGGTGCAATAGTAATGTTGGAAAATAAGTGGAACAAAAATGGGAAATAATATATAATTAGTCTGTTGAATATAGAGATAATGATATTAAAGGGGAGATACATATGGAAGATTTACAAACACTTGGTTCATTCTTTTTAGGCTTAGGTACTGTGTTTGCAGGATTGGGAGTACTGCTTGCTGGTATTGGCGTATATACAAAGTTTTCACGTGAAGCGAAATAATGAAAGCATCCTGTACGGATGTTTTTTTATTTGCGTAAAAAAAGAAATATATTAGAATAGAGCTACTGGAGGGAAAGAAAGTGGCTATTATTATAACAATGTTTTTAATGGGGATTTTATTAGGTTTTGTTGGGGCAGGAGGGGCTGGATTTATTATTGGAGTACTGACTCTCGTATTTCAAGTTCCGATTCATGTAGCTCTTGCAACATCACTAACCGCAATGGCATTTACAACTCTTTCTGGAGTGGTGAGTCATTATAGAGAAGGGAATGTTACATTGAAAATTGGCAGTATTGTTGGGGTATTTGGAGCGGTTGGATCATATATTGGTTCTAAATTTGGAGCGGTGATTCCAGCACATCTTCTTCATTGGTTTATGGCTAGTATGTTGTTTTTATCCGCAATATTTATGTTCATTCGGTTACTTTTTTTTCAAAATCAAAAGAAGTTGTCTATGGACATAGGAGAACCGTTATCTATCATTGTATTAGGAAAATGTATTTTGTTAGGGTTAATAACTGGAGGATTAGCAGGTGCATTTGGGATAGGATCAGCGCCTTTTATTCAACTAGGACTAATGGTGTTGTTAGGTTTAACGATTCAACAGTCAGTCGGAACTACAATGCTTATTATTCTACCAATCGCCGTTGGAGGTGGATTTGGATATAGCTCCGAAGGATATTTAGATTATCTATTACTAGTACAAGTTTTAATGGGAACGATGCTAGGAGCGTATATCGGAGCGAAGTTTACAAATTATGCACCTCGTATGATATTGAAAGTTTCGATGATGATGACGCCTATTTTAGCTGGATGTATGCTATTAATGGAATAAGGTGAAGAAATATTGAGGAGGAAAGTGATGTGACCGTGCATCTTCATAAATTGTTATGTGTAAGTTTTTGGATTGCATTATTCATATCAGGAATCTACCCGAAAGATTTTTTTACATGGTGTTTAGAGGTAGCCCCAGCAGTTATTTTAGTATTTATATTAATGACTACATATCAGCGATTTCAATTTTCAACAGTTACATATGTATGGACTTGGATTCATATGTTGATATTGCTTATCGGAGGGCATTATACATATGCAGAGGTACCATTATTCAATTGGCTTCGTGATACGTTTAATTTAGAAAGAAATTACTACGATCGTGTTGGACATTTTATGCAGGGGTTTGTTCCAGCTTTATTAGCAAGGGAAGTACTTGTAAAGGTAGTTGGGGTTCAGAAAAAAGGATGGTTAGAATTACTTGTAATATCAATTTGTTTAGCATTTAGTGCACACTATATGAGTTGTTGGAGTTTGCAGTTGCAAAACTAACGGGAACAGGTGCAGAAGCATTTCTTGGAACGCAAGGAGATGTTTGGGATACACAATGGGATATGACATTTGCGTTATTTGGAGCGATTCTAGCGATAATGGTTTTTCGGAATAAGAAAAATATATAGAAATCCATTAATATGTTTTACGTATGAATTATGTAAGTAATTCATATTTCTCATATAAAAGGATTTGCTATAATATAATGAGTGTAACGTTCGAGTATTCGACGTATTACTAGTATTATATCCCTATCCCTTTTCTAAAAATGCGAACAAATTTTGCCCTATTCTATTCAATATTTAATTGTATAGAAATATATTGTTCGATGCCCATTATGGAACGTACATAATGGTGAAATCCCGATCCTTAAAGAGGATGCCCCTAATCTTCATGTGAAAATATGATCGGAAAAAGAAAGCTGACCAAACGATGGTCAGCTTTCTTTTTTGTGTAAAAATAGTTCTTCCGTAATTTTTGTTTGTAATAGCAATGTTTTTCCAAAACGACGCTTACATTCAGTTCTTACTTTTTGAATAGCAAGTGCATGAGAAGTAGCAGGAACGGTGACAATTGCTTGCCGAGGCTTTCGATTTTCTTCACAAAAGACACACTCCACAACATATTTAGAAATCATATTTTCATCCTTCCGTTCGAATTTCTAGGTATGGGCTGTCTTTGAAGTTGATATAATCTTTCGTTACGATTTTAGCTTTTTCCTCTATTTTCAAGGGAAAGAATAAAAGAAGAAAGAATATTAGATATGGGAGGAGAGAGAAATGAAGAGATGGATTGGAGCAGCAGCTATATGTGTGAATGAAAAAAATGAAGTTTGATGGTATTACAAGGAAAAAAAGACGAACCGAAAAGGTGGTCTGTGCCAAGCGGAGGTCAGGAAGAAGGCGAAACACTTGAAGAGTGTTGTGTTCGTGAAGTTCGGGAAGAAACGGGCTATCATGTAGAAGTTATAAATAAAATATATGAAAAAAAAGGTGTAACATATGGGATCCCTGTTTATGTACATTATTATCTTGTGAAACAAACGGGTGGTGATATGAATATTCAAGATCCAGATGGATTAATTCATAAGATTGATTGGAAGGGTATTTATGAATTAAGAGAAATTCCTTTAGCTTTTCCAAAAGATTATGAGTTGTTATGTCAATATGTGAATATGGAGTTGAAATGAAAAAGCAAGTGGCAAAAACACTTGCTTTTTTACTGTAGCCAAGGTAAGAAGAGTGGTATAATGACTAAACTTGCTCCAGCTGTTAAAAGCATAGATAAACTTGCGATTGTACCTTCAACAGGACCGATTTCAAATGCTTTTGATGTACCAGTCCCATTGGCGCTAGTACCTAACATAATTCCTTTTGCAATTGCTGTTTTTATGCGACATAGTCGGATAAGAGAAGGCCCTAAAAGTGCTCCAGTTAATGCTGTAAGTACAACAAATACCGCTGTTAATTGCGACATACCACCTATCATTTCTGAGATTGCCATTGCAATTGGTGTTGTTACGATGTGCGGTGCCAAACTTTGTTCTAGTGATGAATCGATTTTAAAGGCATTTGCTAGTAGGGCTGAAGTGATAACTGATAAAAATGAACCAACAATTACATTAATTAAAATAGCACTCGCATGTTTTTTTAATAAATCAAAATACTTATAGATTGGCCATGCAAAAGCTACTGTTGCTGGTTTTAATAGTTCAGTTAGCCAGTGGCCACCAGAATTGTATGTTTCATAAGATGTATCTAATCCAAGCAATAAAGCAATTAAAATAATTGGACATACGAGGAGGGGAGAAAGTATACTCCAATTCCAGCGGTGATATAGTTTTTTAGAAATCCAGTATGTTAATAGTGTTAATAGTAAACATAAAAAGCCGATCATTGAGCCGATCCTTTCCGCTTTAATAGCAGTTCTGTTAAGAGTCCAGTTACAAGTGTTACACAAAGGGTACTAATCATAATAATGAAAATGAGATCGATTCCATATTGTGAAAGTGTATCTTTGTAACAGATGACAGCGACAGCAGACGGAATGAAGAATAAAATAAGTTCTTTTAATAAAAAATCTGCCCCGTCTTGTATCCATTCTTTTTTCACTAGGTTAAATTTTAATGAAATTAACAATAAGAAAATACCAATAATACTTCCTGGGATTGGGAGGTGTGCCTGTTTTGCAATCCATTCACCTGTCCAAGCGAAACAAAATAATAGTAAGATTTGTCCGCTTAACTTCCACCATTTCATACAATAAGCACCTCTTTCTTTTTTTTACATAAAAATTGTAAAAAAGAATTAACAATTTCTACTATACGTTCTTTCAAAATATTTGTCTAATATATAAATTATATGTTATTAATTTATTATACATATTAATGGAAAAGGGTGTCCAAAATGGAATTACGGCATTTGCAATACTTTGTTGTTGTGGCAGAAGAACTACATTTTGGACGAGCAGCTGCTCGTTTACAAATGACACAACCGCCACTTAGTCAACAAATTCAGCAATTAGAAAAAGAAATGGGAGTTATGTTATTTTCAAGAACGAAGCGAAAGGTTGAACTGACTGAAGCAGGAGAAATGTTCTTAAAAGAAGTGAAAAAAGCGTTTGATCAAATTGCAAAAGCAGTAGAGGTTGCACAAAGTGCACAAAGAGGGGAAGTTGGCTCGCTTTCAATTGGATTTGTTGGGGCGGCTATATATGATATTTTGCCGTCCATTGTTAGGGAATATCGAAAGAAGTTTCCGAGAGTATCCGTTGCACTGCATGAATTGTCTACACCAGATCAAGTTCATGCACTTCATGATAATCGAATTGATATTGGTTTTTTACGCCCGCCTATTTCGACGCAATTATTAGAAGTAGAACCAATTCAAAAGCTTTCCTGTACGTTATGTTTACCAAAAGCGCATCCACTTGCAGAGAAAGAGGAAATTCATATTGAGGATTTGCAAGATGAACCATTTGTATTTATAACTAGACCAGTATGGCCTGCGTTATATGACACAATATTATCGCTGTGCCGCGGGGCTGGATTTAGTCCACATATCGTACAAGAAGCGACGGAGTACCAAACTGTAATGGGGCTTGTAGCAGCAGGGATTGGAATAACAGTAATTCCGGTTTCGGCCAATAAGTTATATAAAACAGAAGTTGTATATAAGGATATATATGATTCTAATTTTGTGGCAGAGATGTCAGTTGCATATCGGAAAGCAAATAGTAATCCTGAGCTATTAGAGTTTTTAAAAATTGCAAGAGAGAAAAAGCGAATAGAAGTGGAAAGTGAATAATAGAATCAACTTTTGAGTTGTAAAAGAAAAAGGCGGAGATGCTATTATAATGCATTTTCGCTTTTTTTCATTTCATAACTTCTATACTAACCTATTAGATATTATATAAGAATTCTCTTTCTTTATATAAATTCATTTTTATTTTTTAGTATATAAGTTGCTGTTATGTAGAACAAAACATGACCTGCAATCACTTTCTTCCTTTGTTTTGATCCTTGCATGTGGCAAGAGGCCTTGACCGCTTCTATGCATGGCCAGATGCTCTCGCACACCTAAAAGAAAGGGGGGTATGTCGGTTATTCAATTTGTATTTATATATCAATATCGTCTTACTCCTAGGACTTAAGACCTAGCAAAGATTCCGATTGTAGTTCGATGCTCAAAATGTCATATTTTTATACACTAGTAGTATAGTATGTAGTACGTTAGGAAGTTAGGTAGGGGAATCAATGATGTCTTTATTTCGATTAGCAAGAAACAATATACAAAATTTTGCTGCCCAAAGATTAAAGCAATTCATATGGATTGCAATGAGTACAATGTTATCTTTCTTTATTATATCTATTCAATCAAATGAAGTGATAATAAAGAAACTACAATATATACCGTTATTTGTAGAGTTTTTTTATTATGTGTCTATTCTGTTGTTTTTTTTGTGTGGTTTCGCTACATATCAAATGATAAAAGGTTTCTTAAAAACAAGAAGACAAGAATTTCAATCATATGAAGCCAATAATATGAAAAAAAGCCAAATTGTATGCTTGTTATGTCAGGAACAGTTATTGATTTTTGGGGGAGCTCTATTTTTCGGGTTGGTTCATGGCATGTTATTTTTGAGACTATTTATTGTTATTTTTATGAAAGTAGCAGGAATTCGTGGGGTAAGTGGGGCACTGATTACAATATATGCATTATCAGTAACGACACTGCTTATTATGATTTTAATTGTATTATCAATGTGGCAATGTTATCAATTTGTATACGATTTAAAAAAAGAAAGTGTATATAAAACCGAGGAAAAAGCATGAATCATCATACCTTTTCCTCGGTTTTACACGTGTAAATAATCATGATGTAGTGAAAAGATTAAAAAGAGTTAAGAAGAAAGGTTGTATAGAATGACAAATGAGCAATCCATAGTAAAAGTTGATCGATTAGCAAAGCGAATCGTGTAAAAAATAATATGGAGTAGAAAAGAGGATTCCTAACTGAAAGTCTTCACTTTCCAAACCTTCCGTACAGGCACTTAAAAACATTACAGCAAGAATAACCGACATGACCATAAAGTATTTCTTCATCTTTCAACACTCCTCTCGTTGTGTACCATTATAGAAGGTGATGTCACTTCAATTTCAAGTTTTATATAGATTTATTAATAAAAATTGAAAAAAGTCTAAAAAAACTTGAAGTTTACGCTGCGTCATTTTATATACTGTTTAGTAACTACTATATATATCCATTTTGGTTTTTCGACATATAAGTCGCGGTTATGGATAACAAAAGGTGACCTGCACTCGTTTTTTCTCTTTGTTTTCACTTGGTATGGGGCACAGGAAAAGGATCTAACCGCTTCTATGCATGAACGGATGCTCTCTCCCACCTAAAAAGAAGGGTTTTATATCGGTTCTTTAATTTGAATTTATATATTTAGAGATATCTAGATAAAAGAGATTAGGAAAATAGGAGGTTTTTAGATGAAACAGGGAGATATTATTATTTATGGAAGCGTCATTATAGGTGCAGGTATTGGACTGACACTAGATAATGCATTTCCTGGTGTACTGATTGGCTTAGGAGCAGGATACTTACTTAAAAATTTTTTTCGTAAAGAAGAATAAATGTGGAATGAATAAAACAATTGTTAACGATAGAGTCTTAACGTACAGAAAGGTAGGTTTATCAGTTGATACACATTAATAAGGTTGGGGAGCTGACAGGTGTTACAGTAAGAACACTGCGTTACTACGATCAAATCGGATTATTAAAACCAGCATCCAAAACAGAGGGTGGCCATCGTTTATATACCAATGAAGAAATAAAAAAACTACAGCAGGTTCAATTTTTAAAAAAGGTTGGATTTCCGTTACATGAGATTAAGAATATGCTCACTTCCAGTGCGTGGGATTGGTCAGATAGTTTAAAGAATCAATTATCTTTTGTAATAAAAGAACAGGAAAATTTAAAGAAAATAGAGTTATCCTTACGGGAAATGATACATGGAATCGCGATAGAAGGAGAAGAAAACTGGATCGCGATTCAGAAGATTATGCAATTATCCAGTAAAGATAAAGAAATACAGCAGTATTATCGTGAATCTGTATTTAAAGACAGAGAAATAAAACTATGGGAAAAGGTTCCCAATATGACAAGTGACAGCTCTGATTCACTAGAATGGATTGCTCTGATAGGTCAGTTAAAACGTTATATGGAGGACGGCCCAAAAGCACCCAAAGTCCAAAATATCATTAGAAGAATGGATGAAAAGCGCTTAGAGGAGTTTGAAGGTGAGGATGAATTTTTAGATAAGCTGTGGGAAATAAGGATGTCGCCAAAGCAATCAGAGAAACTGAGATTATATCCAATTGACCAGGAGGTGCTTGAATTTATAAATCAGGCATATGCCATTTTTATGGCTGAAAAGAATAATCCCCAACCGGAATAAGGGGGAAAGAATGATGAGTACAGAACTACTTCTCCTAATAGGGGGATTGGCCTTATTGGACACGCTAAGCCCTGCTACATTAGGGGTAACAGTATATTTGCTTTTAACAGATAAAGAGAAACTTACCAAACGTTTATTGGTTTATTTATTGACGATAGCAGGATTTTATTTTGCTGTTGGAGTTTCACTCATGTTAGGATTAGATTTCTTGCTTGAGATTATTTCTGGCGTATTTCAAAATCGAATCGTAAGCTGGACGTTCTTTATTATTGGGGTGATATTGTTCATAGCAAGTTTTTATGTTCCAACAAAGAAAAGTTCAGACCTACCTGCACCAAAATCAAAAAGCATTCTTTCAATGGTTGCTCTGGGATTCACTACTTCATTAATTGAAGTAGGTACTGCATTTCCTTATTTTGCAGCAATTGGCATAATGATTACTTCTAATCTATCATGGGTGGAATGGTCTTCTATTTTAGCTGGATATAACTTTATCATGGTGTTGCCTTCTCTCGTGCTGTTTCTCTTCTACCTCCTGTTTGGGCGGTGGATGCAAACATCTCTCGGGAAGCTTCGAGTGAAAATCGCTAATAATACAGGATCGGCTCTTTCGTGGATTATGTGTATAGTTGGACTCATCCTGATTTTTAATAGCCTGGATTATTTGTAGGATGTTTGACCAGAGTATTAGATAAAAGGAGAATTATTCAACAATCGGGTACGATTTTTGAATAACAAAGGCAAAAAATGATTAAACTTTTTTATAAAAACCAATTTTAATTCTGCTGAAGAAGAATTAAAATTGGTTTATCGTAAAATATGGGTTTATGAGGCATTTTTGATCAAACTTTATTTCAAAACTACAAATAGAGCGAAACACTATTCAAATTTATTAGCAAAAACAAAGGGCTCTAACATATTACTCATGTCTAATATGTTAGAGCCCTGATATTTTAAGTGTTTTTTAATTTTGGTCTTGATAAAACTAGAGAATCCTCTTTTCCTAGGCAGCAACCTTTTTATGTGTATGGTGTTTACGATATCGTCCACGCATTGTATATGCAATTTGCGGAATTGCAATACCAACCAAGATAAGTGCTACACCAAGCCATTGAGAAGAGAGTACCGCCTCTTTTAAAACGAATACAGACATGATTGTTGTAACAGGAAGCTCAGCTGCACCAAGAATAGTTGCTAAGCCAGAACCGATTTTAGGAATTCCGATTGTAAAGGCAATTGTTGGAATAACGATACTGAATGTTCCTAATCCTAAGCCATATTTCCAAAGACCTTGAGAAATGGCACCATTAAAAATAAATGTTGGTGGGAATGCGATCATTACTAAAGTTAAAGCACCAGCCATTAAAAGAACTCCTCGTGGTAATGATGGTACTTCAACAGCAACTTTACCACTGACAAAAATATAGGTAGCAAAAGTAACAGCAGATAATAAACCTAATAGGATTCCCATTGTATCGAAATTACCTGTTGATTTTTCTAATAATCCGCTCGATAAGAATGTACCAGCAACTAAAAAGATAACAGAAATGACTTTTTCTCTTGATGGTAATGTTTTTGTTGCAACAGCTTCAATGATAATACCAACCCAAACGAACTGGAATAAAAGAATTATTCCAATGGAAGCTGGTACCGTTTTTAATGAAGCATAATAAAAAATCCCAGTCAAACTTGCAGACGTTCCTGCGACAAATAAAATAAGCATTTGTTTAAGTGGAACACGATGCCTAGAAAATAGGAGTGTAATACCAAGTAAAATAAACCAGCCGAACAAATATTGACTCCCAATGACTTCCCCAAGTGAAAAACCTTCTGCGTATGCAAGTTTAACAAAAATAGCTAAAATCCCATAGCTACATGCTCCTAATAAGACTAAAAGAGAATAACGAAGCATGAAAAATTCCTCCCATCTATATTAAATTGTTCCCAAACGGACATATACAACTAGATGGAAGTATACAAAATTAAAAATGAAGGGTCAAATAAAAGAAAAGTGCGACATTTTATAGAATAATAATAAAAGTATGATATTTATGCATAATATTGAAATTTAAAATTATAGAAGTATTGTAAAATAAGGATTATCTTGTATAAAGCTATCATTTGAAAAAAATATTTTTTTGCAAGATATGTATCGAATACTGAATAACAGCATACAAGTAGTTTGTGAAATAGAAAAGCTTTGTTATCCCGATTGGTAAGGGCTAATAATCAGTGGGGGATGAAGAAAACCCCAACTGATTAAAGTTTCATTTTATGTGAATGATGAATGGAATGTATTTATAATAGAAGGAAAGTGAAAACGTTTTAGAGAAAGATGGTTGTAAGTAGTGATAATAGAATTTTTTCTTATTGGCACGTTGTAAAGTGTGAATTCATCAATTGTTCATAGTATTTTTGGTCGTTTTTGCTACAATATTGAAGAGGAGAGGAGTGAAACGATGCAAGATCTTAATATTTTTTTAGCGTTTGGGGCCGGATTTTTATCATTTATTTCCCCTTGTTGTTTACCGCTGTATCCAGCGTTTTTATCTTACATAACCGGAATGTCGGTTTCTGAATTAAAAGAAGAAAATGCAATGCTTCGTAAGAGAAGTATGATACATACGGCATTTTTCTTGCTGGGATTTTCCATTGTATTTATTGCGATTGGGTTTGGAACAAGCTTTATTGGGTCATTCTTCCAAGATTACAAAGATTTAATTAGGCAGTTAGGGGCACTATTTATTATTGTGTTTGGCCTTGTAATCGTAGGGGTCTTTCAGCCGAAGTTCTTAATGCAAGATCGTAAGTTTACATTTAAAAGTCGTCCGAGTGGCTATATCGGCTCTACTTTAATTGGTTTGGCATTTGCAGCTGGATGGACGCCATGTACAGGACCAATCTTAGTAGCTGTAATTGGATTAGCTACCACGAATCCAGAATCTGCAATGCTGTATATGATTGCTTACATACTTGGATTTGCTATCCCATTTTTTATACTTTCATTCTTTATTACGAAAATGTCTTGGATTAAGCGACATAGTGGAATGTTTGTAAAAGTAGGGGGGTACATTATGATTGTTATGGGTATTTTGCTGTACTTTAACTGGATGACAAAAATCATTGTGTATGTCTCAAGTTTATTTGGAGGTTTTACTGGTTTTTAGTATTATTTCATGAAAATGTTGGAAATAATAATGATAAGAAAGCATATAATCAAACTGTATTTTTATATTTCCACAAAAAGGATGAGAAAGTATGAACATAGCGGTCTTATCAAGTATTATTGCGGTTTGTATGGCTGTTGGTGTGATGTTTATCCGTTTAAAAGCAGCAAAGAAACCAGCAACATTGAAAAAAATTATTCTCCCGCCGCTTTTTATGAGTACAGGGGCAATGATGTATATTTTTCCTGAATTTCGATTAACTTCAACTGAAATGTTAGAAGCAATTGGTGTTGGGTTGTTTTTCTCGATTTTTCTTATTAAAACATCTAAATTTGAAATACGTGAACAAGAAATTTATTTAAAGCGTTCAAAAGCATTCGTCTTTATTTTAATTGGTTTACTTGTAGTGCGTATTGTCTTTAGAACATATTTGAGTCAATCGGTTGATTTAGGGCAGCTGAGCGGTATGTTCTTCTTACTTGCTTTTGCAATGATTGTATCATGGAGAATTGCAATGTATCGTTCCTTTACGAAATTGCAAAAGGAAATGGAAAAAGAAGATGAATTTTATAATGAGAAAGATATGAAGTTAACGTAAAAAACCTCAAGATTCTTGAGGTTTTTTATTTAGCCAAAAGTGATTGATACGGAGAATAATCAATTTGTTTTTCCTGTAATTTTTTAATTAAAAATTTATGATCCCGCTTTGGCGTTGCTACAATATATCCTTTAATGATTAAATCTTCAGTTATTTTTGTGGCTTTTTCTTCTAACGCAAGTTCTCCAATTTTCCCTGCAATTTTTGATTTTGCAACATCACGAAATAGTTCAGGTACTGGGCTTACTAGTTCCTCTAATAATTGTTTCTGCTTGTCATCCCATAAATGCCGTGTTTGATTAATGTAATGCTCTTCCCAATCTAAAATGGACATGCCGTCTTCTTTCGGTAATCGTTTTAAGAATTTTCGGAACATGAAATATCCACCAATAGACATAAGGCTTAGCAAAATAACAGTCCAAGCAATAATAAACCAACTAAACCATCCTTCAAGCAACCGTATACCCCCTTTACGATAGCAGTTTTCCCTTACTAGTATTATAAGCAGTGAGATTGATAGAAAGCAAGAACGCTTGGCCATTTTGACCAAGCGTTATGAATTAAACGAAGTATAATTGTTCGATATGTAATACATCAGTATCATCTTCTAAATATTCAATGATAAGTGTGCCGACTTTACGATCTTTATCTTCAGTTGTGAAAATAGAGTAAGAAGTAAAACGCTTTGTTGATAAGCCACTAATATGTGTAGGAAGGGAAATGTAGTCATTATCGCGGAAGAATTCCATGAGTTCAACATCTTCAAACTGTTTTCGATTCACTGGTTGATTTGTGTAGCGACGTTGTAATTGTTTTAAAGCTTCATTCCAAGAAATTACTTTTGTGTCGTATACCATTTGTTCTATCTCCTTACTGTATGTAATTATTAAGAACATACGTTCTATATCAGTATACTCCTTTTATAAGGAAAGGGAAAGCAAAAAATAATGTAAGCTTGGAAACCCAAGCTTACATAAAATGCGTCCATAATCGTCTCTATGTTTATTATAAGTGAGATAGGAATAGGAAACAAGGTGAGAAGTATTTTGTTGATTGTTTGTAAAATTCTGTTTATCGTAAGGGAGAGGAGTATTTTTTTTTGAAAAGGGATGGGAGAAATGAATATGAAGAAAATACTTTTATTTATATATCCGACATTTGCTGAATTTGAGATTACCGTGACCACAGCTGTGTTGAAGATTGACAATGCATGTGAAGAGGATAAAAAGCTAGCAAAATGCTAGCTTTTTATATTGAAGTGATCCTATTCCGTTATTTGGTGCTATTTCAAATCATACAGGGTGAGTTTTTTGTTGAGAAAATTAATAATTCTTAAAATTATATTTTTAACTTGTAATACTTTGTTATAATTGCATTAATTCTCAGCGAAAGGGAGAGTGGTTGTTATGAGTATAGATGTGGTCACGAAAGAAGAACTTGAAAAGTTGTTACATGAATGGAATCAAGAAATTGTTTTGAGACATATAGAAAAATCAAAACAACAAAAGCAAATTATTAATAATAAAATTGATACCATCAAAGATCAAGATACACTTTTATACTATACACTTATTAATCTTCGATATCGTTTACTATTTGATAGCATAAGTGAAATAAGAGAAAGTTTTAAATCAGTGCAATCCTTTCCAATTCCTAAAGATAACTTGCTAAGTTATTATTATTACTATTTTAAGGCCTTACATGATGTAGCGGTTGGAGATTATAGTGAAGCAAAAAATTCCTATTGTAATGCAGAAAAATGTTTAGAATTTGTACATGATGAAATTGAAAAAGCAGAATTTCAATATAAGAGAGCAATTTTCTATTGGCAAATTCGGAAGCCGTTACAATCTATTGATGATGCTTTGCACGCTAAAGGTTTATTTGAAAAACATACAGGCTATGACATTAGTATTGCAGGTTGTGAAAATATTATAGGACTTGCTTGTAATACGATAAAACAGTTTGAAAAAGCAGAAGAACATTTTCTTTCGGCTTTAGACATTTTAAATAAAACAGATCATCAAAATTTAATTTTAAAAACGCGCCAAAATTTAGGATTGTTGTATGCGGATCAAGACATGTCTGAATTAGCAGTAAGGCATTTATTGGAAGTGATTAAATCAGATTCATTTAGTCTTACAGAATTACCGCTAGTAAAAGCAAAATATCTACTAGCTAGAGAATATTTTAAACTTGGTAAAAAGGAAACAGTAGGAGAGATAATTCGAGAAGGCCAAAAAATATGTGGATATTTAGGCAATAAAGAGTATGAGTATCATTTTAAAATTTTAGATACCATGAATAACGGATCTTCAATTGAAATATTAGAAAATGTAATCAAAGAAGGAATTTCTGTGTTTGAAAAAGAAGGATTAATAGGGTATGTGAAGGATTATTCACAGCAACTAGCTATTCAATTTTATGAAGAACATAATGTATCTAAAGCTGGAGAATATTATCATATAGCATACCAAGCAGATAAAAAATTACAAGAAAGAGAGGCATTAAAATGAAAAAAATTGGTATAGTGAGCTTTTTAGCAATTCTTGTGGTACTAAATATGAATGTATCTAAAGATACACAACAGGCTAAACAAAAGATTACATCTCAAACTGAAATCATTCAATACTCTGAACATGGTACAGGTTGGTAAAGAGTATTTGAAACTTTTGATAATGTAACTTTGATTTATCCTCACTAATAAAGCAACCCTGCTATTGAAAGTAAGGTTGCTTTATTTTATCTGAATATAAAAATAATATATATAAGGTGGGGACGTTACCTACAGTATACGTGCCTCGAAAGTATTGCATTCTTTGTTATGTATTAAATAGGAAAGGTTGCTTCAATTAGATTTAAATCTGTGGATTAATTATTCATTATTGGTGTAGATACATGATTATCTTATTGAATTTGATTCATAAAAATGAATAATTGTACAACTTTCTTTTTTCATTTCGATTAGCTGAAGCAATCCGATTGCGTTTCCAATCTGTATTCATATGTAATTCCTCCAATTTTGTTAATTAGATTTTATATAATCTTCTTATGTGGATTTTAGAGATTATATTATAAGATGAATTTATGCTGATTTTGTACAACGATAAATAGCAAGTGTTTTTGGGTCACGCCATACTCCCCCATGAAGAGATAATTCATTTTCTATTTCGATTGTAAGCCATTCCTTCATTTCTAAATGAAGGTGCATATCATCAGGTATGTTTAATGACGGGAACATACTAGCGATATAATTGACAATAGGCGTAGCGTTATGGAATACAAGTGAATTATGGATGCTTGTTTCTTCTACAGTTTGAAAAACAGATTGTAATAGTTGTTTTCCATTCTCTAAACAAAATGGAGTAGCTGTTGGCGATTTTTCAGGTAAATCGAATGCAGCTAACATTTTGTTACACATCTCATCCATACGGGGTAATGAGACCTGGGAATTTGTTGTGGCTAGGAATCTGCCTCCAGGACAAATTACTTTATGAAATCCTTGAATTGTTTTTTCAACATCCGTCATGTGATACAGCATATGTCTTGCGATTATCCAATCATAAGAATCAGCTGGGAAAGGAAGTTTAGTAGCGTCTTCAAGTTTCCATTCAATATTTACATGTTGTTTTGCTGTATTCATAGCAGCTTCTCGCAGCATAGTTGTAGATTGATCAAGACCGGTGAGATGCCCCGTATGACCGTTTTTTTGCAGTAGTGCAAGGAATTTTCCGTTAGCACATCCAACTTCTAATATCTTTTCCGTTCCTTGTAATTGTAGATGATCTATTACAACTTCATCTAAGTCTACTCGTTTTTCCTCATATTTTTTATGAGTATCGATCCGTGTTTGCAGATGGTTACTTACAGCGTATTGCCTTTTTACATCATTCATCTTTTCTAATTCCACCTTTACACAAAATTGCTGAATAGCATGTGTTAAAATATCTGTTTTATTTAGACCTTCATAATGAAGTGCTGCTTCAAATCTTTCTAGTAATCTTTCGTCAATTCGAAAATGAATATCTTTTCTCTTAACCAATTTTGGGTCCCCCTTACAGCTGTTAGTGAGACTATAGCATGCTTTAAAAATTTCTGTAAATAAACTGTGTACACAACAGTAACAGAGTATTGAAAAAATTCATTCAAATAATCGTTTAAACTATTGACGATTAAAACGTTTTCATATATTCTTAAATTAAGTAATATTCAAATAATTCACAAGAAATGAGAGAGTCACATGCTTCTTCAAGGAACACATCGAATTGGTCGTATGGCCATGTTGTTGGCGCTTGCGGATGAGAATGAAAGTCCCGTACTATCAATTCCAAAAGGCTGGAAATATTGTACTGGAAAAGTTGGGTCTATGAATTCGCAAAAGGTTGTCGCAGCAATGGAAACAGCGGCTAAGAGCAACCAAGTTATTGAAACAGACGTTTACAGAGAAACGCATGCACTTTATCATGCAATCATGGAAGCGTTGTACGGAGTAACGAGAGGACAAATTCAGTTAGCAGACGTTCTTCGTACAGTAGGTCTTCGGTTTGCGATTGTGCGCGGTACACCATACGACGGCGAAAAAGAAGGCGAATGGGTTGCTGTTGCACTTTATGGAACGATAGGTGCGCCTGTAAAAGGATCTGAGCATGAGGCGATTGGTTTAGGAATTAATCACATATGATTTGCCCATAGTCTATTAGTTAGAAGGGGGCCTTGCTTTTTAGGACAGAAGTCTGTCTAAAAAGGTAAGGTCCCCTTTTGCTTTTTTAAGGAGGAACAATAATGATTACGTTAACAGGACATTCATTGACAGTAGAAGAAATGAAACGGTTGTTGTTTGAAGGGAAAGGAGTAACAGCTTGCTCAAACAGCATGCAAAAAGTAGCAGAGTGCCGCGAAGTTGTTGAAAAAATTGTAGAAGATGGAAAGGTTGTTTACGGTATCACAACTGGTTTTGGGAAGTTTAGTGATGTATTTATTCAAAAAGATGATGTAAAAGCACTTCAACATAATTTAATTCAATCACATGCATGCGGAGTAGGTGATCCCTTCCCGGAAGAAGTGTCCCGCGGAATGTTAATTTTACGAGCTAATACGATGTTAAAAGGGATATCTGGTGTTCGTCCTCTTGTTGTCAATATGCTACTAGAGTTTGTGAATCGGAAAATTCACCCGGTTATTCCGCAGCAAGGTTCACTCGGAGCGAGTGGTGATTTGGCTCCATTATCTCATCTTGCTCTCGTTCTATTAGGAGAAGGTGAAGTGTTTTATAAAGGGCAACGTGTTCATGCGATGGTAGCTCTTACGGAAGAAGGGCTAGAACCAATTGAATTAGAAGCGAAAGAAGGTCTTGCATTAATCAATGGTACGCAAGCGATGACAGCACAAGGAATTCTTTCTTATATAGAAGCTGAAGCAATTGCTTATCAATCAGAATTAATTGCATCGATGACAATTGAAGGATTACGCGGCATTATTGATGCATTTGATGAAAATGTTCATAAAGCTCGTGGATACAAAGAACAAGTAGAAGTTGCTAAGCGTATCCGAGATATCCTCCATGATAGCAAGCTTGTCACAAAGCAAGGGGAACAACGCGTACAAGATGCATACTCGCTTCGCTGTATCCCACAGGTGCATGGTGCTTCCTGGCAAGTTTTAAATTATGTAAAAGAAAAATTAGAAATTGAAATGAACGCAGCAACAGATAACCCACTTATTTTTGATGGTGGAGAAAAAGTAATTTCTGGTGGGAACTTCCACGGACAACCAATTGCTTTTGCAATGGACTTTTTAAAGGTTGGAATGGCGGAACTTGCGAATATCTCTGAGCGTCGTATCGAGCGTCTTGTGAATCCTCAATTAAATGATTTACCACCATTTCTAAGTCCAGAACCAGGACTTCAATCTGGTGCAATGATTATGCAATATGCAGCAGCGTCACTCGTTTCAGAAAATAAAACGTTAGCGCATCCAGCAAGCGTGGATTCTATTCCTTCATCAGCTAATCAAGAAGATCATGTAAGCATGGGAACAATTGCTTCGCGTCATGCACATCAAATTATTCAAAACGTAAGACGTGTTCTTGCAATTGAAATGATTTGTGCAATGCAAGCGGCGGAATATCGTGGTACCCAAGAAATGAGTACAGTAACGAAGGCTTTTTATCATCAAGGTCGTCAGCACGTGCCTTCCATTACAAACGATCGTATTTTCTCAACAGATATTGAAAATATTGCGCATTGGTTAAAAATAAGTCGCTGGACAATGGAACGAATGGATGTAAATGCAGCACTATAAAAAAGAAAAGGGAGAGATTGAAATGGAAAATGTAAAACAAACAATTCGCGCGCCAAGAGGAACAGAATTACAAACAAAGGGCTGGATTCAAGAAGCGGCACTTCGTATGTTAATGAATAATTTAGATCCTGAAGTAGCTGAAAAACCAGAAGAATTAGTTGTATATGGCGGAATTGGTCGTGCAGCTCGTAACTGGGATAGCTATCATGCGATTGTTGATTCGTTAAAAACATTGGAGAGTGATGAGACATTACTCGTTCAGTCTGGAAAACCTGTTGCGATTTTTAAATCACATGAAGATGCACCGCGCGTCCTTCTAGCAAACTCAAACTTAGTACCGAAGTGGGCAAATTGGGATCACTTCCGTGAACTTGAGAAAAAGGGCCTCATGATGTATGGGCAAATGACAGCAGGCAGCTGGATTTATATCGGCACACAAGGGATTTTACAAGGAACATATGAAACATTTGGAGAAGCAGCACGTCAACACTTTGACGGTTCATTAAAAGGTACATTAACACTTACTGCTGGTTTAGGTGGTATGGGCGGAGCGCAACCTCTTGCTGTTACGATGAACGGTGGTGTTGTGATTGCGATTGATGTTGATAAGCGTAGTATTGACCGTCGTATTGAGAAAAGATACTGCGATAGGTATACAGAATCTTTAGAAGAGGCACTAGCTGTTGCGAAAGAATACAAAGAAAAGAAAGAACCAATCTCAATTGGATTATTAGGAAATGCTGCAGAAATTTTACCGGAGCTAGTGAACCGTGGTATTACACCAGACTTAGTGACAGATCAAACGTCTGCACACGATCCGTTAAACGGCTATATTCCAGCAGGGTACTCATTAGAAGCAGCAACAAAACTTCGTAAAGAAGATCCAGAGCGTTACGTACAATTATCAAAAGAAAGTATGAAAAAGCATGTAGAAGCAATGCTTGCAATGCAGGCAAAAGGTGCAATTACATTTGATTATGGTAATAATATTCGCCAAGTTGCTTTCGATGAAGGATTAAAAAATGCATTTGATTTCCCAGGATTTGTTCCAGCATTTATTCGTCCATTATTCTGTGAAGGAAAAGGGCCGTTCCGCTGGGTAGCTCTTTCAGGTGATCCAGAAGATATTTATAAAACTGATGAAGTGATTTTACGTGAGTTTGCGGATAACGAGCATTTATGTAACTGGATTCGTATGGCACGTCAGCAAGTTGAATTCCAAGGGCTTCCATCACGTATTTGTTGGCTTGGTTACGGGGAGCGTGCAAAATTTGGTCGTATCATTAATGAAATGGTGGCAAGTGGTGAATTGTCAGCACCAATTGTTATCGGTCGTGACCATTTAGATTGCGGATCAGTAGCTTCACCAAACCGTGAAACAGAGGCGATGAAAGATGGTAGTGATGCAGTGGCAGACTGGCCAATTTTAAATGCATTAATCAATAGTGTAAACGGTGCAAGCTGGGTATCTGTACATCACGGCGGAGGAGTTGGCATGGGATATTCACTTCACGCTGGAATGGTTATCGTTGCAGATGGAACAGAAGCAGCAGCAAAACGTATTGAACGCGTATTAACTTCTGATCCTGGAATGGGTGTTGTTCGTCACGTTGACGCAGGATATGACTTAGCTGTTGAAACAGCGAAAGAAAAAGGCGTTAATATTCCAATGATGAAATAAGGAGGAAGAAACATGCTGGACACTTTACTAACAAATATCGGTCAATTGCTAACAATGGATCAAGAAGATGGCTTGTTAAGACGGGAAGCGATGAACACGCTTCCTGTTATTGAAAACGGAGTAGTGGGTATTGAAAATGGAGTTGTTACTTTCGTTGGAACAGCTGAAGAAGCACAAGGCTTACAAGCAAAAGAAATCATTGATTGCGAAGGAAAAATGGTTTCTCCTGGGCTAGTTGATCCCCATACACACCTTGTATTTGGTGGATCTCGTGAAAATGAAATTGCTCTTAAGTTACAGGGAGTACCGTATCTGGAAATTTTAGAAAAAGGCGGCGGTATTCTTTCAACTGTGAATGCGACGAAGCAAGCTTCGAAAGAAGAACTTGTGCAGAAGGCGAAATTTCATTTGGACCGCATGTTATCATTTGGCGTGACAACAGTGGAAGCAAAGAGCGGTTACGGATTAGATGATGAAACAGAGTGGAAGCAACTAGAAGCGGCGGCACAGTTGCAAAAAGAGCATCCAATTGATTTAGTGTCAACATTCTTAGGAGCGCATGCTGTTCCAAAAGAATATAAAGGAAAATCAAAAGAATTTTTACAATGGATGCTAGATTTATTACCAGAGATGAAGGAAAAACAATTAGCTGAGTTCGTTGATATTTTCTGCGAAACAGGAGTATTCTCTGTGGAAGAATCAAAAGAATTTTTATTAAAAGCGAAAGAACTTGGTTTTGATGTGAAAATTCATGCTGATGAAATTGACCCACTTGGCGGTGCTGAAGCAGCGGCAGAAATTGGTGCGGCATCAGCAGATCATTTAGTTGGGGCATCTGATAAAGGAATTGAAATGCTTGCAAATTCTAATACAGTTGCAACGTTACTCCCAGGAACTACTTTCTACTTAAATAAAGAAAGTTTTGCTCGTGGGCGTAAAATGATTGATGAGGGTGTAGCGGTTGCTTTGGCGACAGACTTTAACCCAGGTAGCTGCCCGACTGAAAATATTCAGCTTATCATGAGTATTGCAATGTTGAAGTTGAAACTGACACCAGAAGAAGTTTGGAATGCTGTAACAGTTAACTCAGCTTATGCAATTAATCGTGGTGATGTTGCTGGAAAAATTCGAGTTGGACGTAAGGCAGATCTAGTGTTATGGGACGCATATAATTATGCGTATGTACCGTATCATTACGGAGTAAGCCATGTAAATACAGTATGGAAGAATGGTAATATTGCATATACAAGAGGTGACAAATCGTGGAGCAAGGCCACTATTTAAAGAAAAATGCAAAGTTTATTGATCGTGAAGTAACGAAATGGAGTGAAATGGTTAAAAATTGGGATGAGAGTGAAGAAATTTTTGGTGCAGCATTAATTGGTGCACCGCTCTCAAAGCCGTCTATTAGTCATTCAGGCGCATGTTTTGCACCCAAAACCATTCGGACAATGCTAGATGCGTATAGCACATATGCAATTACAGAAGAGCATGATATGAAAGAAAGTGTTTTGTATGATTGCGGTGATATTACGATGCATGTGACAGACATAAAAGAAAGTCACAATCGTATTGTTAAGACGCTCGGTCACTTGACGAAAGTAAATCCACAAATGGTACCAATTGTTCTTGGTGGCGATCATTCTATTAGTTTTCCTAGTATAAGTGGTTTTGCAAGCAGTAAAGGGAAAGTTGGCATTATCCAATTCGATGCACATCATGATTTACGTAATTTAGAAGATGGAGGACCGTCTAATGGGACGCCATTTCGTAGTTTACTAGAGAATGATGTGATTACAGGAAAGCAGCTTGTTCAAATTGGTATACGCAATTTTTCAAACGCGCGAACGTATCATGAATATGCAAAAGAGCATGGTGTGACGGTATATACAATGAAGCATGTTCGAGAGAGAGCGATGAAAGATATCATTACAGAAAGCATTGAGATTTTACGTAGACAAGGCGTTACAACTATTTATGTTTCTGTAGATATGGATGTATTAGATCAAGCATTTGCACCAGGTTGTCCAGCAATTGGCCCAGGTGGTATGGATAGTACAACTTTATTTGATGCGATTACAGTACTTGGCCAAGAACCGCTTGTTCAAGGTATGGACATTGTAGAGATTGATCCAACGCTAGATTTTCGTGATATGACGAGCCGGGTAGCTGCTCAGGTTATTATGAGTTTTCTGTTAGCAAGAGAAACGATTATATAAATCCATGTTAATTTTTCGACATCTAAATCCTTGCTATGCAGAATAAACAGTAACCTACACTCGTTTGCTCTTTCTGTTTTTACTTCGCATGTGGCAGAGCTTCTATGCATGGCCAGATCCTTTCTCCCACCTAAAAAAGGGGTTTTATGTCGGCTTTTTAATTGATGTATATATAGTAAGCAAGTTAGTGTATAAGAAAAAGAGTAAATGGTTTTCCATTTACTCTTTTTCTACTTCATTATTATTTTGCGCTGGGAAAATGGGTAATCGAACTTCTACAGTGGTTCCCTTATTTAGTTCACTTGAAACGTGTAGCTTGCCATGATGCTCTTCAATTATTTTGTAGCACATCATTAAACCAAGACCAGTTCCTTTCTCTTTCAAACTATAAAAAGGTTCGCCTAAACGGGAAATGCGATCTTTTGGAATACCGCATCCTTCATCGATAATGCGAATTAAAATGAAATCATCTTCTAATGTTTGAGTTTGAATAAAAATGTTTCCGCCATCTAGCATTGCTTCAATCGCATTTTTTAAAATATTAATAAAGACTTGTTTTAATTGATTCCCATCACATTGAATTTTGGGCATAGCAGAAGAATGATCCATAATTATATGTACACTATGCATAATCGCAGTAGGCAAAATGAAGGTCACAACTTCTTCGATTAATGTTTCGATTTGACAAGAATGGATAGATAAAACTTGCGGTTTAGACATTGCCATAAATTGACTTGTAATGGATTCCATTTGTGAAATTTCACTTAACATCACGTCTACATACCACTTGTTTTGTTCAGTGATTTCAGGTTTTAATAATGTTAAAAATCCTTTTAAAGAAGTTAATGGGTTCCTTATTTCATGAGCAATTCCTGCTGTTAACTGTCCCACTACAGCTAGTTTTTCTGATTTTCGTAATAACTTTTCTGTCTCTTTTAATTCAGTAACATCTCTTCCCATAACAATGAGACCTTTTCTTGAACCGTCAGAATGGAAAAGTGGGACTTTTGAAATATTCAAGATCAGATTAGACGTGCTTCTATGTATAACAAATTCTTCACCGTGAATCGTTTTTCGTTTTTTCCATGCGAGTTCATCTATCTCTTCACAATGTAAAAATGCATCTTGATATGCCTCGTTATATTGGATGAGTTCACTATCTTTTTTTCCGTGATAAGGAACATCATGAAAATCAAAACAAGAAAGGGCATAATCGTTTGCTTCAAGCCAGCGACCTTCATGATCTTTAAAGATGACAAAAGCAGGCATTGAGTTCATTAATGTTCGCAAACGTTTCTCACTCTCTTGCAATATTTTTTCGATTCTTTCAGATTTTGCGAGTGGCTTCATAATTGCATATACACCAGTGATACGATTTTGAACAAAAATAGGGACTAATTTTGTGACGACATCTATTTTATGTCCCTCTTTATGGTAGATAGAAAGTATATATTCTTTTTGATTATCAGACGTAGTATTTTTTATACATTGCAACACTTGATCAGAGATATGTGTTTCAACAATAGAGGTAATTACCTTTCTTTCTAATTCATGTGAAGCATATCCCAATATTTTTTCCGCAGAGGGATTGATGTGCAATATGATTCCTTGTATGCTCAAAGAGATAATACCATCAGGATTATGTTCAAAAAGAGATACATGCCTTTCTGTTAAAGAACAATTTTGTCTTCCAAAACGACGAGGTTTGGTCACCTGACGCCTTTTTTGAATGGATGAGAACTTTTTCCGACTCATAACTTTTCCTCCGTGCAACTAGCATCTAAAACAGATTCAACAACCTATAATAGATATCATATATGAAAAACATCATATATTTCCATAAAAAACAAAGTTACAGAATAGTGTTTATTTTCAATCTTTTTAATGGTCTCTTATGAAAACATCATCTTTATTAATAAAACAAATAATATACATGTGGCTATTAAGTATATCTTATGGAGTTTTATAACAATCATATAAGTTATTTTTTTAGCAGTATACAATAAAATGAAAATATAAAGGGGGAGAGGAATATGACAGGTTACATTCAAGGAATTGATCATGTACAAGTAGCTGCACCAGTAGGTTGTGAAGAAGAAGCAAGAGAATTTTACGGGAATAAGATTGGTCTAGAAGAAATTCCGAAACCAGAAGAATTAAGAAAGCGTGGCGGTTGTTGGTTCCGTTGTGGGAATCAAGAAATCCATATTGGGGTTGAACAAGCATTTTCTCCGGCCAAAAAAGCGCATCCGGCTTTTTATGTACAGCGGATTGATGAATTTAAACAAAAACTGATCGGGCAAGGGATTCAAGTAATAGATGATCATGCACGTGCAGATGTAATCAGATTTTATGTTTCAGATCCATTTGGAAACAGAATAGAATTTATGGAAAATAAATAAAAAACTAGGTGGATTCTCACCTAGTTTTTACCCTTTTCTAAACAATCCTAATACCTCAACAGTTTCTGTAATATTAACGAATGCCTGCGGATCAATTTCAGAAATAGTTTGCTTCATATTTGCAAGTTCTTCATGTGAAACGACAGTCATAAGTACACGCTTTTTTTCACTTGAATAGGCACCTTCACCATCAAGAAGTGTAATTCCACGTACAACAGTGGAAAGGAGTTTCTTTTTCATTTCTTCTGCTTGATTTGTTACAATCATAAGTGTAACTTTACGATGTTTCGTATGAACAGCATCAATTACTTTACCTGTTACATAGATTGAAAGTAAACTCGTTAATGCCACATCCCAGTTGAAGAAAAATCCAGCAATGACAACAACAACTGTATTTAAAAGAATGAGAAAGCCACCAAGTTTAATATCTTTTTTACGAGATAACAGCATGCCGATAATATCAAATCCACCTGTTGAACCATGGCAATTAAAGACAAGGCCGACTCCTGCTCCGGCAATTACGCCTCCAAATATAGAAGATAGAAGTGGATCTGTTGCAACGACTTGTACTGGAATCCAGTATAATGCTACTGATAATACAACTACAGAGACGATTGTATTAAAAATTACTTTTTTTCCAAGACCTATGTATCCTAAAATAAGAATAGGTATGTTTAATAAAAAGTTAATAATTCCTGTGTTTACAGGGGTTACAATTCCTAAGATGATAGCAATTCCGCCAATTCCACTACTTAAAATCTTGTGGGGGATAAGGAAAAGATTAAAGGCAATTGCAATAATAATAGAACCAATAATAACTCCAAGAAATCTGACCATCTTTTTCCCGTCCTTCACTAAAAAATCATATTATTTCAAAATTATATATGAGATTAAAAGTTTTAGGGGAAAATAGTTTATTTTGTAAAGTTAGACTAATCAGAAAAAATAAATTACCTTTCAAGCTTCATTAAAGGAGTGTAAAGAGATGGAAATTAAAACATATCAACAGAAAAGCCCCTTGAAACAAGAATGTGAGGATTCGTTTTTTTGTAATGAAAGATTAAAAATCTATGGGGTATGTGATGGTGCAACACCACTTATCTCCTTTCAAGATGAAGAAGGGCATAACGGAGCTTACCTAGCTTCAAATTTATTTGCAAGTCATTTTACATTTTTAAAAGAAAAATCTAGCTTGCAAAATGAAATTGCAATTGCAAATAAAACATTACAAGAAAAAATGATAAAGTATAAGATTGATACGAGAAAGAAAGATCATGTATGGTGTACATGTGTTGCAGCAGTTCTTATAGAAGATGAAGTCATTCAATATGCGCAGCTTGGTGATTGTATGATTGTAGCTATATTGCATGATGAAACGATGAAAGTATTAACAAAAGATACAGTGCAGGGAATAAGTACGCGAGCAAAAAGAAAACGTGAAGAAGATCGAAAAAAGGGTTTACCTGTACCTGAGGAACATATTTTTTATGACATTCGAGAACAGCTGAAATATAATCGCTATCTTGCAAACGTGCCAGGTGGGTATTCAGTAGCCAATGGAATGCCGGAAGCAATTACATGGATTCAAAAAGGGAAATTACCACTTGCTGAAGTGAAAGGGATTTTTATTTGTTCGGATGGATTATTTCACTCGGACTGGTCACTTGAGAAAACTGTACAGTATATAAGAAGAAATAGCGTGAAGGAATATATTTCTATAATAGAAGCCTTGGAAGACAAAAAGAGGATTCGGCCAGATGATAAAACGGTAATTATGATTGAGTTGTAAAAGGAGGTTTTGGAATGGAAATTAAACAAGCAAAATTAACGTTTCAAGATGAATTGCAGCCTTTACAAAATGTAACAAAACTCATCATTCATCACACAGCTGAAGATGGATGGGATGTGTATAAAACACATGAGTTTCATCAAAAGGTAAGAGGATGGAGTGGTATTGGGTATAATTATTTTATTGAAGAAGATGGGACAGTGTTTGAAGGTAGAGGATTATACATTGGAGCTCATGCAAAAGGATATAATAGTGAAACGATAGGAATTTGTATGACAGGTAATTTTGATAAATACGATCCGACTTTAGCGCAAATCGATTCTTTACATTTGTTATGTAGAGATTTTATGAAGCGATTTTCTATATGTGAAGAACGCATACTTGGTCATCGTGAATTAAAAGGTGTTACAAAAACTTGCCCAGGAACACGATTTTCTATGGTAGAGTTAAGGGAAGTATTATCTCAAAAATAGAGGAGAAGATGGTTCATGATGAATGTAAAAATACCAAATGAAAAAAAAGACGAGCTTGTAGAACAAATCCAGCAGTTTTTTGAAGAAGAAGACTTAGAAGCAATCGGGCGTTTTCAAGCAGAACGTTTAATAGAAGAAATGATAAAATTACTTGGACCATATGCATATAACCAGGCAATCGGTGATGCAAGAAAGCTAATTACAGATAAATTGTCTAATATAGAAGAGGATTTATATGTATTAGAGAAACAGGATGGTAAATAAAAAGAGCTTTAAATAGGCTCTTTTTATTTACGTTCTTTATGTTCATGTACTTTCTCTTTTATATTACCGACAGTATATTTCACGGTGCCTTTTACTTTATCCCATTTGCCTTCAGCTTGTAATTTTTTATTGTCGGTTACTTTTCCGACAACTTCTTTTACTTCACCTTTTACTTTATCAATAGTACCTTCTACTTTTTCTTTTAATCCATGTTCAGGCTTTATCATACATTCTTCCTCCTTGTAGTTTGATTGAGATTGATCCTTCATAGTGCAAGTTGAATGATGTATCTATTATTAGTTTATAGGGAATGAATGGAATATTCAAATGATTAATGGTATAGAAAGGCAATTGTCATAAAATGGATATATTTGTATTGATCCGAGTTTTATAACATTTTTACCTTTTGGAAATTAGGTTTTTTTATGGAAGGAAAATGGAAGATTACTGTCGAAGGGAGTAGAAACAGATCAAAGGTGGTGCTCTCATGCAAAAGAAAGAGGTACATACATGTTCTTATTGTGGTTCTAACAATATTGGAGAAGGCGAGTTTGTTGGATACGCGCAAATAAGAAAAAAAGAGACGATGTTTACGTCTTCCCCAGTGGATGCCTATATTTGTACGGATTGTGGAAGTGTACTGCTGCTAAAAGTGCGAAACTATCAAAAGTTTAAGCAGAAGCCATTATGATAGACGGAAAAGAGAAGTATCCAAGGTTGTATATAAATCGCCTTATATATACATCACTTAAAAAAACGACATAAAATCCCTCTTTTTAAGTGGGAGAGAGTATCTGGCCATGTATAGAAGCGGTCAGGGCCTTTTTCTGCCACATGCGAAGTAAAAACAGAACGAGCAAACGAGTGTAGGTTACTTTTTATTCTGCATAGCAGGGAATTTAGATGCCGAAAAATTAAAATGGATTTATATAGTAAGGGGAATCGATATAAACGAATATACTCCAGGTGAAGAATTAACTACTGTATAGGGAGTACATAAAACATTACAGGGTACCACAAATTTTATGAATTCAATTATCAGTCAATACGCAAAAGGAGAAGTGGTTGTCTTTGATATGGAGTTAAAAGAAGGACATAACCCCATAGGAATGTGTGTGTTTCATATAAAAAAAAGAATATAAAGCGGAAATATGGGGGAAAGGATTGGGAACAGAAGCTGCATTAGCGTTTTTTTATATGCTTTAAAGAATTATATCTTACCAACAAATATATTATTTCATGGGAGACATATATCCCAAAACAGAGAGAGTCTAATTTGTATAGTAGGATTCTCTCTATTTTTCATGGAACTGAATTATTTCTACGGAAATAATTCAGAAAATACAGAATAATAATCTTTATTATTGATAGAAGTTTGATATAATGAATGAAATGAAAACGCTTTAACGGGAGGTTGGGACAAATATGATGATGAATGTGCCATTAACAATTAGTTCTATGATGGAAAGGGCAGAAAAACTGTTTCCAAAGAAAGAAATCGTTTCGCGTACACATGATACAATTACAACTTTAACGTATAAACAAATGGGAGAGCGGACAAGAAGACTCTCTAGTGCGTTAAAGAAATTAGGGATAAAGGAAGGGGAGCGAGTTGGAACGTTAGCGTGGAATCACCATAGGCATGTAGAAGCATATTTTGCAATTCCAAGCATTGGTTCTGTATTGCATACGATTAATATTCGCTTGTCTCCCGGGCATATTTCCTACATTATTGGGCATGCCGAAGACCGCATTTTACTTGTTGATGAAGATCTTGTACCTCTCGTTGAAAAAATACAAGATGAATTATCAACTGTACAAGCTTATATTATTATGACTGACAAAGAAGACCTTCCAGAAACCTCACTTCAACCTATTTATCATTATGAGCAACTTCTTGCGGAAGGGGATCCTAATTTTCAATTTTTAAAAGATATTGATGAAAATACACCAGCTGGCATGTGTTATACGTCGGCGACAACAGGAAATCCTAAAGGGGTTGTATATACACATCGTAGTACAGTGCTCCATTGTATGGCTCTAGGATTAGCGGATACAACAGCATTATCTGAAAGTGATGCAGCTATGGCAATTGTTCCAATGTTTCATGTAAATGCTTGGGGACTACCTTTTGCAGCAACATGGTTTGGATCAAAACAAGTGTTACCTGGTCCGATGTTTACACCGAAAATTTTACTTAAAATGATTCAGGATGAAAAAGTGACGATAGCTGCCGGTGTACCAACAATTTGGCTTGGGGTGTTACAAGAATTAGAAAATAACAATTATGATTTATCAAGTATAAAACGAATTTTATGTGGGGGTGCTGCCGCACCTAAAAGTGTGATTGCGGCATTTGAACAAAAATATAACGTTCCTTTTGTGCATGCATACGGTATGACCGAAACAAGTCCGCTTGTGACACTTGCGCGATTAAAAAGCTATGAGACAGATTTATCCTATGAGGAGCAGCTTGAGATTCGATCAAAACAAGGATATCTTGTGCCGGGTGTGGAGATGAAAGTAGTTGGAGCAGGCGGAGAAGTAAAGTGGGACGGAACTGAAATGGGAGAACTATGCTTACGCGCACCGTGGATTGCTGCAAGTTACTATAACGATGAGCGTACTGTAGAAGGGTTCCGTGATGGCTGGTTATATACAGGTGACGTTGTTACAGTTGATGAAGAAGGCTGTGTTAAAATTGTTGATCGTACAAAAGATGTTATTAAAAGTGGAGGCGAATGGATTTCATCTGTAGATTTAGAAAATGCATTGATGGCACATGAGGCTATATTTGAAGCGGCTGTTGTTGCGGTTCCTCATCCGCAGTGGCAAGAGCGCCCAGTTGCTTGTGTTGTACAAAAACAAAATAGCAATGTAACAAAAGAAGAGCTGTATGAATTTTTACGACCGCAGTTTGCAAAGTGGTGGTTACCTGACGATATTGTGTTTATGGAAGAGATTCCAAAAACATCGGTTGGGAAATTTTTAAAACAAGCACTGCGAAAAGAGTTAGAGCATTTGCATAGGAAAAACTAAAATTTTTTAGTTGGCTTACAAGTTATATAGGAAAAGAAAATCATATTGTACGGTTTCTTTATTATTTCGTATATATCTAAATCCATTTTAATTTTTCGACATCTACATTCCTGCTATGCAGAATAAAAAGTAATCTACACTCGTTTGCTCTTTCTGTTGTTACTTCGCATGTTGACCGCTTCTATGCATGGCCAGATGCTCTCTCCCATCTAAAAAGAGGGGGTTTATGTCGTTTTTTTAATGTATGTATATATAGCAAAATAATGACAAACAGCTAATCATATAGGTTAGCTGTTTGTCATGTATGTACGGTTGTTTGTTAACTGTAAAAGGAATGTTGTTGACATTTTAAGTAGTGGAGGGTAAGATAACATCTGTGAAATGTTACCTTAAAATCATTTTTAGTTTACAAATAGGAGAAGTAAAAATATGAATATAAAGAATTTAGTTTTTGTTGCTTTATTTAGTGCGATTATGGGTGTGTTAGGACTGATACCACCGATTGCACTTTCTGTTACACCTGTTCCTATTACATTGCAATCTCTTGGTGTAATGCTTGCGGGAGGATTACTTGGATCTCGCCTTGGTGCATTAAGTCAAATTGTTTTCTTACTTGTTGTAGGAGCAGGGGCGCCGTTATTAGCTGGTGGACGTGGTGGCCCGGGAGTATTTGTTAGTCCGAGTGCAGGCTACCTAATTGGTTATATTGTTGGAGCGTTTGTGATAGGTTATCTTGTAGAGCGTTTACGTCAAGTATCTGTTATAAAAGTATTTTTGATTAATATAATTGGTGGAATTCTAGTTGTTTATCTATTTGGTGTGACGATCCAATCATTTATAATGGATGTTTCCATATGGCATACTATGAAAGTGAGTCTTGTATTTTTACCAGGAGATTGTATGAAAGCTATAATAGCAGCAATTCTGGTTCCTAGATTACATCGTTCATTGAAACATGTTATTATGCCTACTTTAAAGAACAAAAAAATTTCGAATGCGGGATAACGAAGAGAAACACGTATTAACGTGTTTCTTTTTGTTATCTGAAAGGAAAAGGTGATAGCAGTGGGAGTTACATCGTCTTATAGCAAATATGCTTATTTACAATCTGATAAAATAGCGATAAAAGAAAAGGATAGATTACTAACATATAAAGAATGGCAAGAATCGGTTTGCCAAGTTGCGAATTGGCTTCATAAAGAAACAACACAAAATAAGACAATTGCAATTTTATTAGAAAACCGTATTGAATTTTTGCAGCTCTTTGCAGGTGCTGCAATGGCAGGGTGGGTTTGTGTTCCTCTTGATTTAAAGTGGAAACATGATGAGCTTAAGGAGAGATTGAAGCTTGCAAATCCATCTATTTTGATTGCTGAACAGTATAAATTAAGTGAAATACCACTAACAGATGGAAGAGTATTTTCTGTTCATGAATGTAATCAAATAATAGGTGGTCAGTTACATATATACCATTCTTCGGAAAGTGTAAAAAACAGCCCGTTTTATATGGGGTTTACATCGGGAGCAACTGGGAAAGCGAAGGCATTTCTTCGTGCACAGGAATCTTGGGTCCATAGCTTTGATCGCAATGTGCATGACTTTCACATGGTGAGTGATGATTCTGTTTTATTAGCTGGTACATTTGTGCATTCTCTTTGTTTATATGGTGCAATGAGTGCTTTATACTTAGGACAAACAGTGCATATTGTAGAAAAGTTTATTCCGCGTTATGTTCTATCTCTACTAGAAGGAGGGACTATATCGGTGATGTATACAGTTCCTACAATGTTAGAGTCCTTATATAAAGAAGAAAGAGTGATTGAGAGTGAAATCAAGATTATTTCCTCAGGTGCAAAATGGGAGGCGGAAGCAAAAGAGAAAATAAAAAAAGTGCTTCCACGTGCAAAAAGATATGAATTTTATGGTGCTTCTGAATTAAGTTTTGTCACAGCATTAACAGATGTGGAAAGCGAAAGAAAAGCAAATTCAGTAGGAAAGCCATGTCATAATGTACAAGTTCGGATATGTAACGAAAAGGGCGAGGAAGTAAAACAGGGTGAAATTGGAACTGTTTATGTAAAAAGTGATCAGTTTTTTATGGGATATTTACTGAACGGAGAGCTCTCTTGTCAAGTGACAGAAGATGGTTGGATGACTGTGCATGATATAGGATACCAAGATGAGGAAGGTTTTTTATATATAGTAGGTAGAGAGAAAAATATGATTTTATTTGGAGGCATAAATATTTTTCCAGAGGAGATAGAGAGTGTGTTGTCTACTCATCCACATGTTGAAGAAATTGTAGTGATTGGTATAAAAGATGAATATTGGGGCGAAAAACCTGTTGCTATGGTGAAAGGAAGGGTTACGAGAAAAGAATTAAAAAGCTTTTGCTTACAACGATTAGCATCATTTAAAATTCCAAAAGAGTGGTATTTTGTTGATGAAATCCCTCATACAAATAGCGGGAAAGTTGCTCGTGAAGTAGCAAAAAGGATCATTAAAAATGAGGAGACAGTTTATGAATAGAGCTGTTATTGTAGAGGCTAAGAGAACGCCGATTGGTAAGGAAAATGGAATATTGAAAGGATATGAGGTTCAGCAATTGGCAGCACCTTTATTGGCGCATTTAAGTAAAGGAATAGAACATGAAATAGATGATGTAATATTAGGAAACGTTGTTGGACCAGGCGGAAATGTTGCACGGTTATCGGCACTTGAAGCTGGGCTGCCTTATAAGGTACCGGGCATAACAATTGATCGTCAATGCGGAGCGGGATTAGAGGCGATTCGAATGGCTTGTCACCTTGTTCAAGGTAATGCAGGGAATTGCTATATTGCCGGTGGTGTTGAAAGTACAAGTACATCTCCTTTTGAGAAGAGAGCTCGCTTTTCTCCTGATTTTATTGGTGATCCAGATATGGGGATAGCAGCTGAACATGTAGCAGAGCACTACAAAATTACAAGAGATATGCAGGATGAGTATGCTTGTTTTAGTTATAAAAGAACATTGGCAGCACTAGAAAAAGGATATTTACAAGCAGAAATGATTCCGATTTCTTCAATCATAGAGGATGAAACGATAAAGCACGGAATGAATTATGAGAGAATGATAAAGAGAACAAGGCCGGCTTTTTTGCAAGGAGGAACAGTGACAGCAGGAAATTCCTGTGGTGTAAATGATGGTGCTTGTGCTGTTCTTATAATAGAGGAAAATAAGGCGCGAAAACTTGGATATAAGCCAATTCTTCGGTTTGTTCATAGTGCTGTTATAGGTGTAAATCCAAATTTACCAGGGAGTGGACCTATATTTGCTGTGCAAAAATTATTACAAGATCAAAATCTATCAATAAACGATGTTGATTATATTGAAATGAATGAGGCCTTTGCTTCTAAGATTGTAGCCTGTGCACAAGAGTTACAAATTCCTTATGAAAAGTTAAATATAAACGGTGGGGCAATTGCTCTTGGGCATCCTTATGGGGCATCAGGGGCTATGCTTGTAACCCGATTATTCCATCAAGTACAAAGAGAAAAGGCGAAATACGTAATAGCAACATTAGGTATTGGTGGGGGGATTGGAATTGCTCTATTATTTGAAAAAGTAGAAAACTAACAAGAAGTCTAGTTTTCTACTTTTTAGATTACTATCGCATGTTTTTTTGTTTTTCCTTTGTTATATGAATCTTGGAAAAAGTCACGTGTAAAGTGATCATACTTAAAATAAGAATGGACGTTTGTTTTGTGCGAAGGATCCTATTTTTTTAAGGACAAACTACATTGTTTCTTTTAGTAAATGAACAAGATGAGCTAAAAATGCTTCACCAGTCATAATGGCTTTACCACCGCCGCGAGCATTTTTTTGATTGCCACCGCCTTTTCCTTCAATAGCAGGGAGGGCGTTTTTTAAAATTGTGTTCATGTTGGCTGTTATAGCTTTTCCGCATGCAAGGATGCATTGCAGTTTCGCATCACTTTCGATAACGAAGTATGTAATTGAGTTTTCATTTTGTTCAGTAATAATGGCAGATAATTTAGCGATTTCCTGCATGGAACGATTGATAAAAGTTTGAGAAATGAGTGTTCCAGCATGTATGTCTTGGGCTTGTTGTAATAATTCATTTGCTTCTACAAATAGTAGTTTCTCATTCATCGCTTGTAATGCTTTTTCGTTTTCTTTCTGAGATGCGAGAAGCTGGGTTACTTTACTTGGAATATCATTTTCATTACTGTTTAACTGTTTGGAAATGTCTTTTATAATTTGTTGATGATGACTCATTAACTTGAGAGCACGCCATCCTGCAACAAAGCTTAATCGGATGCCACCTTTATTCCGTTCCCATCCGATTATATGAATTGGTCCCACTTCAGCTGTATATTTTGGATGTGTTCCACCACAACCGTTGTAATCAAAGTTTTCAATGATTACAACACGAATATTTTCTGTAATTGTGGGCTCTTTTCTGAGAGGTAATTGTTTTGCCTCTTCTAAGTTCATCCATTGGATACGAATAGGGTGGTTTTCAAAGACAATCCGATTTGCGATTTGGAGTGCTTGTGCCGCTGTTTCTATAGAAAGATCCGGTGTATGTAAATCGATTGTTACCGCTTCTTTTCCAAGATGAAAACCGATTGTTGGAATATTAAAATGATCCCAAAAGGCAGCGGATAGAATGTGCTGAGCGGCATGTTGCTGCATATGATCAAAACGACGTTGCCAATCAATTTGGCCGGTTACTTCTTTTGTCTGTAATTCTTTTGATATGAAGTGACGAATTTCTCCATCAATTTCTTCCACATGAATAACGGAAACGTCATTTAATGTTCCTGTGTCATGTGGTTGCCCACCACCATTTGGATAAAATGCTGTTTCTGTCAAAGTAACATATAGTTTTCCTTCATTATCATAGTCTTGTTTTATAATTTGAGCTGTAAAAGATTGCTGATAAGCATCAATGTAATATAATTTTTGTCTCACTTTTGTACCCCTTTCTCATTCGCTAGTTTCATTGTAAAGCAATCGAAATAAGTTTCCTAATATTTCAGAAGAAAAAACCTCTTTTTTAGAATTTTCTTGCTATAATGAGAGAAAGGGATATACGGGGGTGGATGAAATGCTATATGAAAACGGCGTAGATAAACTGATTCGTCTCAATACAAATATTTCCGAACTATATCGAGAATTACATGAAATGACCCGGTCTTTAACAGAATGTAATCGAGAAAGTGTAATATTTGATCGATTATATGTAAAAGAATTGTTATGGAAAAAAGAAGATGTAGTGGCTATGTATGATCGACTTCTCGTACAACTTTGCATTAATGAATGCTTTGATTTAAAAAGTGTGATTATTGGTGAATATAAGTATACATATGAGGAAGTAGAAAATGCAGTTGTTGCATTTAACGAAAAATATAGTGTGAACATCTTAATTAAAGAGGTTTGTAAAGAGTTACAGTTTACATACGGGATTGATATGGAAATAACGAGAACAGCTAGGGTATAAACATATAAAAGGGACATATTTTGGAGCAATGGGTTTTTCAGGAATTGGTGAAGTAATTGGACCATGGTTTGGCGGTGTACTTTTAGATCATTATGGGTATCAAAATGGTTTTGTTGTATTTTTCATATGGTCTATTTTTTCAATGGTTGCATTTCCAATTCTTTTCATCACACGCAGCTTATTAGCTAAAAGACATATCGAAGTTTCTAAGGTAGAGGTAAGTACGAAATAATAACGAAAGAGACATCTTGTAAATATTAATATAAAAATAAACAGGATCTAAAAAGCTAAAAACTTTTTAGATCCTGTTTTGTATTTATCCTGGTATTTTCATGCAATAAGACCTTCACCTCAAAATTCAATGAAAGCAGAGAAGTTAGAGGTAGGGTAAAAGCCAAATTGATGAAGGCTAATAATCGGCGGGGGATGAAGAAAACCTCCGCTGATTAAAGTTGTACTTTATATTAATGCTTAATTTGAAAAAAGAACTTTATTTTCATGTTTATTGGCCACTTCATTTTTTGAAATATGAATGGCGAGAAACCCGTTTTCTAGGCAGGCTAGCATTTTTTTATAAATGATGTTAGCAGGTAAAGAAATGGTTCGTTGTAAGGAAGAATTTTTTTTGGAAATGCAAATATTTAGGCCTGTCTCCATCTTTTTTATGAGTACATTTTGTTCTGTAACGTTAGGAACATCGGTTTCCAAAATGTATTCTTGCTCTGTTTCACAAAGATCAATGTGAATGTGGTTAGGAAAACTACAGTTGTCATAGGATTCAGAGCAAAATTGTTCCATCCATTCTTCAAAACCATTAACACGAAAAAGACAATTTTTCTTTTTCTTGCTCATGTAGGACACCCTCCGTAAAATCTCAATTCATCCTATGATATGCATTAAGAAATTAGGGGTGAAGGATAAATAATAAAATAAGTGAAAGAATTTGGTATGCATATTTTATTCTGCTACTCACGGGCAGTAATACTCCCACCTCAAAGTTTGGTAAAAGTAAAGAAGTGAGGCGGGAGATAAACGGCCCGTAAAGGCCCGATTGGTGAGAGCTAATAATCAGTGGGGAATGAAAAACCCCTCCACTGATTAAAGTTTCGCTTTATGTGGGAAAGGCAATGCATGTGCATTGTCTTTCTTTTTACATATCATGATGTGCGTGATTTTTTTGTCTAGAATGGTTGCGATTTTTTACTTTATGTGAGCCGCTTAAAGGCTCAGGTTGCCCAGAAGGCTGTCCTTTTTTTGTGTTTTGGCGAATAGACTTACTGTTGTTTTTTTCCATGGCGTATTACACCTCCCTTCCATATTTAGAATGAGAGAAGTTTACAAATTTATACGAGAATGTTTTTAGAAAAAAGGGTAAAGATAAGTGAGACTAACTATTGCAGAAAGGGGAAAGTGTATGCCGTATCATAAAGATAAACAGCAAGCTTTTCAAGCCGCACAACAAGGAGTTGTACAAGCAGAAAATTTATTTAATAATATTGTGAAAAATGATCCAGATTATGGTCATGATTTAAAACATTTACGCCACGAAATTCAAGAGGCATATGAACAAATTCAAAATGCGCTTGAAGTAGCATCTGAAACGCAACGTCCACAACTTGAACAATATGAAAGCAACCTACAAAATATTATGCGAGATGTAGACCAATTAGAAAAGTGAAGAAGTTGTTACGATTTCAACGACTCTTTACTTCTGGAATGAATATGTTAAGACGAAAAATTGTTATAACAATCATTTGTTTAATTTGTTTGGTACATATATTTCAAGTGGACAAAGTGGAAGCGAAAATGTTATTGAGAAAAGAATTAGAGCCTACTGGCTATGTAACATGGGAAGTACCGAATAATGAGAAAATTATTGCAATCACATTTGATGATGGTCCAGATCCGACATATACGCCGCAAGTACTAAAATTATTAAGCCAATACAAAGCTGAAGCAACCTTTTTTATGATTGGCTTTCGAATTCAGAAGAATCCGTATTTAGTCAAGCAAGTACTGAAAGAAGGACATGAAATTGGAAATCATACGATGAATCACTTATATGCCAAAAGTGCATCTGATGAAAAATTAAAAAATGATATTTTAGATGGGAAGAAGTATTTAGAAAAATGGGCGAAGGAACCGTTGCTATTTCGTCCTCCGGGCGGATATATTAATGATGCTGTATTTACAACGGCGAAAGAAGCGGGATATCAAATCGTTTTATGGTCTTGGCATCAAGATCCACGAGATTGGGCAAATCCAGGTACTGAATCCATTGTAAATCATGTCGTGAAAAATGCCAAAAGTGGAGATATTGTCTTGTTACATGATGGAGGAAATGATCGCAGTCAAACGGTGGCTGCACTAGCGAAAATTTTACCTGAACTTCAAAAGAAAGGGTATCGATTTGTAAAAGTTTCAGAACTGTTACGTTATAAGCATTAAATAAAGATCCCAAAAGGTAGCCCTTTTGGGATTTTTCATTACTGATTCTTTTTTCGTTTTTTATTATTTTGACGCTGCGCAGGTGTTAACGGTTCGTTTGCGAACTCTTCATTATAACCAGTTCCTTGGCCTTGTGCTGATGCAGCATTCATTCCTGGAATGACATGATTTGCTTTTCGTTTACCCATTTGATTTCACCTCGATCATATTTTCCCTATAGACAACAGAATGAGTTGCTCATTACATGTATAAACAGTAAAGGAAAGCTTCCAAGAGAAAGCTTTGCTTTATGGTAATAGTATTCATAAGGAGGGCGAAGACTATTCAAATTTCGAGAGATAAAGAAAACTTATAATAAACTATAAGTTTCTTATTATTTACTTATTTAGAAAGTTGTAATAAGATATTATCGTAAGGTATTGAAAAATTTGTCTACATTTTATATTCAGACAACTTAGTCACGTTTAACAGGGGGGAAACATAATGGTCAAACATAATCCATTTCAATCTCGTGCAACATTTGAATTAGATGGAAAAACGTATCATTATTATCAATTGAAAGCGCTTGAAAACGCAGGGGTTAGCAACGTATCACAATTACCGTATTCTATTAAAGTTTTGCTTGAATCTGTACTTCGTCAAGTTGACGGACGTGTAATTACAGAAGAGCATGTTACAAATTTAGCGAAGTGGGGAACGAAAGATGTTCAAGATATTGATGTTCCATTCAAACCATCTCGTGTAATTTTACAAGACTTCACAGGTGTTCCAGCTGTTGTTGATTTGGCTTCACTTCGAAAAGCAATGGCAGACATGGGTGGGGATCCTGATAAAATTAATCCTGAAATTACTGTAGACCTTGTAATTGACCACTCTGTACAGGTTGATAGAGCGGGTACAGCAGACGCGCTTGCATTCAACATGGACTTAGAGTTTAAACGTAATGAAGAACGTTATAAATTTTTAAGCTGGGCACAAAAATCATTTGATAACTATCGTGCAGTTCCACCAGCAACAGGTATTGTACACCAAGTAAACCTTGAGTATTTAGCACCAGTTGTTCATGCAGTGAAAAATGCTGAAGGTGAATTAGTTGCATATCCAGATTCATTAGTTGGAACAGATTCTCATACAACAATGATTAACGGTATCGGTGTTCTTGGATGGGGCGTTGGTGGTATTGAGGCAGAGGCAGGAATGCTTGGACAACCTTCATACTTCCCAGTGCCAGAAGTAATTGGTGTTAAATTAACTGGTACACTTCCAAGCGGTACAACAGCAACAGACGTTGCATTAAAAGTAACACAAGTATTACGTCAAAAAGGTGTAGTTGGTAAATTTGTTGAATTCTTCGGTAACGGACTAAAGAGCATGCCTTTAGCTGACCGTGCAACAATTTCAAACATGGCACCAGAATATGGTGCAACTTGTGGATTCTTCCCGATTGACGAAATTTCATTAGATTACTTACGTTTAACAGGAAGAGATGAAGAACAAATTCGCGTTGTTGAAGAATACTGTAAAGCAAACGGTTTATTCTATACAGCAGACAGCAAAGATCCAATTTATACAGACCTTGTTGAAATTGATTTAAATACAATTGAATCTAACCTTTCAGGACCAAAACGTCCACAAGATTTAATTCCACTTTCAAATATGAGAGATGAATTCCGTAAAGCGGTTGTGGCACCAGTTGGAACACAAGGACTTGGATTCAATGAACAAGAATTTGATAAAGAAGTGAAAGTTGCATTAAAAGATCAGGAAGTAACGATGAAGACAGGTGCAATTGCAATTGCTGCAATTACAAGCTGTACAAATACATCTAACCCATATGTATTAATTGGTGCAGGCTTAGTTGCAAAAAAAGCAATTGAAAAAGGACTTAAAGTACCTGGCTATGTAAAAACATCATTAGCACCAGGGTCTAAAGTTGTTACAGAGTACTTAGATAAATCAGGTTTAACAACATATCTAGATCAATTAGGATTCCAAACAGTTGGTTACGGCTGTACAACTTGTATCGGTAACTCTGGTCCATTAGCATCAGAATTAGAAGAAGCGATTGCAGCAAATGACTTATTAGTAACATCTGTTTTATCTGGTAACCGTAACTTTGAAGGTCGTATCCATCCGCTTGTAAAAGCAAACTACCTAGCATCACCACCACTTGTTGTGGCATATGCACTTGCAGGTACTGTTGATATTGATCTGAAAAATGATGCTCTTGGTAAAGATGCAAACGGTAACCCTATTTACTTTAACGACATTTGGCCATCAGCTAAAGAAATTGAAGAAGTGGTTCAAAGCGTTGTAACATCTGAATTGTTCAAAAAGGAATATGCGCAAGTATTTAATAGCAACGAACGCTGGAATGAAATCCAAACTTCAAATGAAGCGTTATATACTTGGGATAATGACTCAACATATATCCAAAACCCACCGTTCTTTGAAGGATTATCAAAAGAACCAGGTGAAGTAGAACCACTTGCAGGTTTACGTGTAGTTGGTAAATTTGGAGATTCTGTAACAACAGACCATATTTCACCAGCAGGTTCAATTGGTAAACATACACCAGCAGGTCGCTATTTATTAGAAAATGGCGTACAGCCGGTTGACTTTAACTCTTATGGTTCTCGTCGTGGTAACCATGAAGTTATGATGCGCGGTACATTCGCGAATATTCGTATCAAAAACCAAATCGCACCAGGAACAGAAGGTGGATATACAACTTACTGGCCAACTGGTGAAGTAACATCTATCTATGATGCTGCAATGAAATATAAAGAAGATGGTACTGGACTTCTTGTAGTTGCTGGTAAAGATTACGGTATGGGAAGTTCTCGTGACTGGGCTGCGAAAGGTACAAACCTTTTAGGTATTAAAGCAGTAATCGCAGAAAGCTTCGAACGTATTCACCGTAGTAACCTTGTATTAATGGGTGTATTACCATTACAATTTAAAGAAGGCGAAAATGCTGAAACATTAGGTCTTGTTGGTAACGAGTCATTTGAAATTCAAATTGACAAAACAGTTAGACCACGTGACCTTGTAAAAGTAGTTGCAATTGACCAAGACGGAAACAAAAAACAATTTGAAGTAGTAGCACGCTTCGATAGTGAAGTTGAAATCGACTACTACCGTCATGGTGGTATTCTGCAAATGGTTCTTCGCGAGAAAATTGAAGAGTCTAAGGTGTCAAACTAAGAAAGATATTGTAGTAAACGAGAAAAGTAAAATATTTTCAATCAAAATGAGGAAGCTGACTGATGTTAGCTTCCTTATTTTATGGGCAGTTATCTTTATTCGGGTTTATTGATCTTGTATTCGTATGTAGAATAATTTTCGGTATTAAATTCTTTTACTAATATAATCTTATTTGTGTCCGGAGCATATTTGAAAATTTTGATAGTATGTCTATCGCCACTTGCAGGATTATTTTCTTGTAAAGCAAATGTATTTTCTGCAATTTGTATCATATTACTAGTTGGTACATCCATTCTTGGAGAGTCGTGATTTGTAGAGACTTCAACAACCTTCCCTCTGTCAAAAAATATTAGGATTAGAATTAAAATGACAAAACATATGCGTATATAGCGTAGTTCTTTACTAATTGGATGCTCTCCCATAGCATTCGTCCTTTCTATAATTATTATGAACTAGAGATTGTTGTAATGGTGTAGAAGCTAATAATGCCAAGCGTGGTTAATAAAATAAAGGATACCAAAGCCGTATAAATGCAAACCCGGCCGATTTTTCTTCTTTCAGGATCTTTACTAAATAGAGAGATGATCCATACGATAATGCCAATAGGATAGAATATGAAACTAAAAATATAGAGAATAGCTTTTTCAAATGAGTGCATAAGAACCCTCTTTTCTTTTCAAATAAGGGTATCTGCTATAAATGTAAAAATATTCCTTATTTTAACTTTTTTCTTCGTCTTATAATCATTGCTGTGATATAAGAAAGAATGGAGTAGAAGGTGCCATACAGTATCCAAGCATCAAAGTTGATGAGAACTACACGTAAATCCCATCCAGATACGATAATGAAAAAAATAGGTGGAATAAAAAAAGAAAAAAGAACAGAAAGCCATTTGAATTTATAAAGTAAGGCTCCAAGGGCAATAGCTAACAATGGTAAAATAACAAAAATAAAAGTGACAGGATGGATAAGTAATTGCAGCACGAGTAGCACCTCATGTGTTTTTATTTTTGCGGAAACGTATTTTATAGGAAACTTTAGAAACGATGAGCCCGATTATATAAAGAAAGCTTAGAATAAAAACGGTGCCAAAGATAGGTGATTTTTGAATTCCGTATAGCAACCTATCAATATAATAAATTTGATTTGTATCTGTAATGGATTTTGGTGAAAAGACTAAATATTTCTCCCAATTCTTTTCTGCAATAATCATCGTACCTTCGGAATGTGTAACGAGAAAGGTGTAAATAAAAATAGGAATAACAATCATAAGTTGTAAACCAATGAATCCTATTTTGTTTTTTCTCCAGTATAACCAACGTGTAATAATGATCCCTATTAAATATACAGCGGACAAAATGAGAATTGTTGCTGCAATTGGCTCGATTTTAAAAGCATAAATAAATGTGTCTATTATATAAATATGTCCTTTATCTGTAGTTGTTTGAGGGGTAAATACAAGATGATCTTTCCAGTTTTCAGAAATCATTAAGTAGCTCGCAATGATGCTTGTAACAAAAAATGAGACAAATAAGATGGGGAGGTTAAGTGTATATTGTACCCAATGGATAGTTGTTTTTTTCAAATGTAATCATCCTCCTGAAACTGTTTCTCTTCCTAATTATATGATAAAAAGGAAAAAATTTCATGTTTATACGGAATATTCTTTCTATTTTCCAGGGGAATATTTCCAAGCTTGTCCGTATAAGCTAAAATAAAGTATAAATACTATCGTTATTTTTTAGTGATATATAAAATGAGATAAACGATAAGGGTGATGTACATGTGGAGAAAGCTTACCATTGTTATCGTATTGCTTTGCTTAGCGGGTTATGCAGTCTACGAACAGAGCGGAAAAAATAAAAAACAACTAAGCGAAGAACCAGTAAAAAGTGAAGCGGCGATGAAAGAAGTGATTGCAAAAAATGGAATTGAAGTGGGAAAGATTGCACCGGATTTTGAGTTATCAAAATTAGATGGTACAACAGTAAAGTTATCGGATTTGAAGGGTAAGAAAGTTATTTTAAATTTCTGGGCAACATGGTGCGGCCCTTGTCAGCAGGAAATGCCGGACATGGAGGCTTTTTATAAAACACATAAAGATGATGTCGAGATTCTTGCTGTAAATTATACGGTCTCAGAACGAGCGAATGGAGAAGAAAAGGTAAAGCAGTTCGCGGAAGAGAAAGGACTCACTTTCCCTGTTTTACTTGATAAGGATATAAGTGTTACAACGACATATAAAGTGATTACTATTCCAACTTCTTATTTTGTAGATACAAAAGGTGTAATTCAAGATAAATTTATCGGACCGATGACACAAAAAGAGATGGAGAAACGAATTGCAAAACTCAAATAATAGTCAGGAGACAGGATTGGTAAAAGACCATTTCTGTCTTTTCTTTTTCATCAAACAGTTTGTTCATGATATGATAAAAGAAATTTGAAAGATAATAATAATTTGAGGAGAGTATGTTGTGGGACATTTAACTTTGCCAGGGGACTATGTTGTTATTGACTTTGAAACGACAGGATTTAATCCGTATAGTGATCGGATTATTCAAGTAGCAGCGGTTCGATACCGTAATCATGAACTAGCAGATCAATTTGTTTCTTTCGTAAATCCAGAACGGCCTATACCTAGCCGTATTACAAGTTTAACAGGGATCACAAATTATCGTGTTTCAGATGCACCAACGATTCAGGAAGTTTTGCCTTTGTTTTTAGCATTTTTAGGCGAAGACACAATCGTTGCGCATAATGCTTCTTTTGATATGCGTTTTTTAAAGAGTAACACGAATATGCTTAGGTTATCGGAACCTAAAAATAAAGTCGTTGATACGGTATTTTTAGCGAAAAAGTATATGAAGCATGCCCCGAATCATAAACTTGAGACTTTAAAAAGAATGCTCGGCATTCGTTTGAGTTCTCATAATGCACTGGATGATTGTATAACGTGTGCAGCGGTTTATCAAAAATGTGCAGCTATGCAAGAAGAAGGACAAAAGAAAACGAAAAAAGAAACGATTGAAGAAGAAATAGTATGCACATTAATAAAAGAAATGCTTGTGAAGCACAATCGTGATATAGAATGGGTTCGGAATGTAAGTGTTGGAAGTTATTTAGATATTAAAGCTTTTTATCCAATTGTAAGGTTGAAGGTAACAGGACGGAAAAAATATGTGCTAACGGAAAAAACGGAACAAGAAGTGTTAGAAATATGTACGAGTTTAAAATGCGAGCCGGCTTTAAAAAGTGAATTAGGTATAACGAGAATAATGATTGAAAGTTTAGATGACTTTACGAAGTTAGAAGGCTATATTTTGGAGGAATACGATTCAGTGTTGCGAGCTCTGCACGAGTATAAAGAAAATCAGGTGAATGCAGAGGAAGAGATTAAGAAGTATTTGAGTATAATGAAATAAAAAAATCCATTTGCAGTCTAGAGAAACTGCGAATGGATTTTTTGTGTACAATAAACTGTTCTTTATTAAAATATGAAGTTTTCTCATAAGTCTGATTAAAGAGTTTTTTATTTGTTCATACTAATAATAAGAAAGAGAAGAAGAAAGGATGAACAACATGAGAAGAAATCGTCGAAAAACATTCGAGGAACTTGTGAAGGAAAATAAGCGGCAACTACTAAGCGATCGTGATGCAATTGAACGGATTGAAGAACGAATTGAAAAACGTTATGAGATGAGGCTTTTTAAGCAAGCTGAATAATTCTTATCACTAGTATGATACTAGTGATAAGGAGGCGATAACGATGGGTAATCCAAAAAAGAATCCAAAAGACTTTGCACCGAACCACATTGGAACGCAATCAAAAAAAGCTGGTGGAAATAAAGGCAAGCAAATGCAAGATCAGACTGGAAAACAACCGATTGTTGATAACGGTTAAAGAAAAGGAGAATGTTTTCATTCTCCTTTTCTTTATGTGTGTACATAATCTAATTTGTTTTTGGAAAACTAACATGGTATGTATATCTCAATTAGGAGGGAAATAGCATGGCAGAGCAATATAAAGCGAATCCAGATGACCGAAGTGATAATGTAGAAAAATTGCAAGAAATGGTACAAAATACGATTGATAATTTTAATGAGGCAAAAGAAACTGCAGAGGTTTCAAATGAACAAGATCGCGCTGCAATTGAAGCGAAAAACCAACGCCGTTTAGAAAGTATTGATTCATTGAAAAGTGAAATAAAAGATGAATCTGAATATAATGGGTAAAAAGGCTGACAATCGTCAGCCTTTTTTTGTAACTGAGAAATTTTCAGTAAGTAAACGCCAATTTTGCGGGAAAGGAAGACCAATTTTCCAATAGCTAATACCGCGTATGCCTTGCTCTTTAATTAAATTAAATTTACTTTGAACTGACCGAGCATCTTCAAACCATACTTCATGCTGCACACCATTTTCATTAAAGTAATTAAAATGTGGTGCTTGAGCAGTGAAATCATAGCGAATTGGAACGTTATATTTACGAGCAAGGGCAACAGCTGAGACAGAACTAACAGCTTTTGCAGGAGGGTTCCCTGCTTTAAACGGAAGTGTCCAGTCGAAACCATATAAGTTTTGACCCATCATAATTTTGTGCGGCGGCATTTGAGATTTTGCATATTGGATTACCTGTTTTACAGGGCCAATAGGAGAAACTGCCATTGGCGGTCCGCCTTGCCATCCCCAGTCATAAGTCATAATCACGACAAAGTCAACAATTTCTCCTTGTGCTTTATAATCATGTGCTTCAAAAAATTTGCCTTTTTGTTTTGAACTTGTTTTTGGGACAAGTGTCGTACTTAACGTATATCCTTCAGGTAATCTTGCTTTTACATTTCGTAAAAAGCGGTTGTATGCTTCGCGATCTTCTGGAGCGACATTTTCGAAGTCGAAATGAATATCACGCATACCGTATTTCTCAGCTGTTTGTAGAATGTTAGTAATAAACTTATTTTGAATGGTAGTGCTTCTTAAAAGAATAGATGCTAATGCAGTGCTGAAGTTCCCATTTTCGATATTCGTAATAACGAGCATCGGGATTGTTTGTCCTCGCCTAGCGAGCTCAGCAATTCTAGCGGTTTCGGTTGGTTCTTTTAAAGTTCCATCTCTTTGTGCTTCAAAGCTGAAATAAGCCAAATATGTTAAATAAGGATTAATAGCTCGCGTAGCATTTACTAAGCTTTCTTTAATAGGTACCGTGGAAGGTTGCAAGTAGGCGATAGATTCTATCGCTCGTTTTGAGCCTTGTGGTACATATAATTGTTGCCCAACATGGAGAACGGATTTTAATGATAGATTATTAACTTTTGCTAAGCTGGCGAGAGGAACGTTATATGTTTGAGCAATTCGATAAAGACTGTCGCCTGGCTGTACGTAATAATTATTTCCTTTCGTATTTACAATAAGTGCCTGACCAACAACGAGTGTTTCAGCGGGATTCAGTCCATTATCTTTTACAATTTCTTCAGGTGTAGTGCCATATTTTGTTGCTAAACTATATACGCTATCACCACTACGAACGGTTACAATTTGAATCATATACTTGCTCCTTTCAGTAAAAAGATCCACCGTTTCTATTTTATTTTTGATTTCCCTGTATTATGATTAAATGTATGCAAGGAAACAGAAGTGTGAAGGAGATAGTGATATGTTTGTAGCAGAACATGAAATTGAAATCCGCTATGCGGAAACGGATCAAATGGGTGTTGTTTATCATTCAAATTATTTAGTATGGCTTGAACTAGGGCGTACGAAATTGATACAGGAATTAGGGTTTTCATATATTGAGATGGAGCAGGAAGGAATTATTTCTCCCGTATTAGATTTGCAAATTTCATATCGAAAAGCAATGCGTTATGGAGAAAAAGCAATTGTGAAAACGTGGATTGATTCAGTTAGTCCCCTTCGTGTTATATATGGATATGAAATTTATAATGGTGATGGAGACCTTTGTATTACAGCTACAACAACAAATATTTGTGCGAAAAAAGAGGGTTTTCGTCCTGTATCCTTTAAGAAACTATATCCTGAGTGGTATGCAAAATATGAGGAAATTAAGAAAAAATAAAAAAGCGTGGCGAAAGCCACGTTTTTTTATTTTTCATAATTAAATTGTGGGAAGTCATCACCATCATTAAAGGTAACGGATAGGTCGTGTCCATCAAAGAACCATTCATCATCACCTTCAACGAAGAAAGTGATGCCTTCTTCCTGAATTTGAACAGCTGGATGTGCAGGGTCATCTTTACGGATTCCTAAAGAAAGACCTTTTTGTACGGTACTACAGCCACCATATTGTACGAAAAAGCGAAGCATATCGCCAGATTGTAAGTTTAATTCATCTTTATACCAATTTACTGCTTCTTTTGTTACGGAAAGATTCATGTATAGTTCCTCCAAATTATGTTGCTTTTTCTTTAGTATAAAAAATAACGCAAAAAGACGCTATTAATATGCTTTGCGTTTTCTTTTTGCGTTATGTGGGCTACAATCTTACTTTTGTTTCTTTGTAAAATTTGCTTTCGGTTCAGTTTTATTTATAATTCGTCCAATATTTGCACGGTGTCTATAAATAACCATACCAGCTACTAAACACATCGCAACAATGAAGATCTTATCCCCGTTAATAATCGATGCAATAACAGCGAAAATAGCTGTTACCATAGAAGAAAGTGACACGTATCTTGTCGTAAATAGAAGGGTGAAAAAGACAACGGCTAATACTAAAAAAACAACTGGCGCATAGCATAAAAGTACTCCAGCAGTAGTTGCAACTGCTTTTCCACCACGGAATTTTGCAAAGATTGGATATATATGTCCAAGAATTGCAGCTAATCCAAACCAAAGAGGATGGATATGTAAGCCGAAAATTAGCGGCAGACCTGTTGCTAACGTTCCTTTTAAAATGTCGGAAATTGTAACGATAAAACCAGCTTTTTTCCCTAGTGTACGAAAAGTATTCGTTCCTCCTAAATTACCGCTACCATGCTCGCGAATGTCGATTCCATAACCAATTTTCCCAACAACAAGTGCAGATGGAATCGAGCCGAGTAGATAGGCAACGACCAATAAAAGATATGTAATAAGCATAAGTTCAGTCTCCTTTATTCAAATGTGTTGATAAAGGGTAAAAAGAGTTTTTCCCGTATATTGTACCATACATTTGTAAAGAGCACATTTTTTTTGTAAATGAAAATTCAATGTTTCTTAAAAAAACTTTCACAGGAATGTTACATTTTTCACAGAACCAGTCGAACTATATGTTGTATCATTTTGTTAGAGAAGTGACAAGATATAGTTGGAGGGTTAAGTAATGCTGAAACAAAGTATACATGGAGAAGAGCTTGTGAAGATTTTTGAAACGATTGTCCACGGTGATGAACAAGACTTAATGCAAGAAAATGCAAATGTTGATGGACGATCTCCAATGGGAATGATGGGAACATTTGCATCGGAGAGTGCGAAATATTATGCGGTGGAATATTTACTTTCCGAACAAGTAAAAAAAGCAATGGATCAAAATATAGTATACCCACATGATTTAGATTTTTATGCGACAGGTACGACAACATGTTCTCAAATTCCTTTAGCGCAAATGCTTGAAAAGGGATTTCATACAGGGCATGGACATATGAGGCAACCACAAGATATTAAAAGTGCGTTGGCGCTTGCTTCCATTATTTTTCAAGCAAATCAAAATATGCAGCATGGTGGTCAATCATTTGCATTATTTGATATTGATTTAGCACCATATGTAAGAAAAACATTTGAAAGAAATAAAAAACGATTAGCAAACTATCCATTAACAAAAGAACAAGTAGAAGAATTTGCATGGAAGGAAACAGAAAACGATACGTATCAAGCTTGTGAAGCTTTTATTCATAATTCAAATAGTATGCACAGCCGAGGTGGTGGTCAAGTTCCGTTTATTTCGATTAACTATGGAACGGACACATCAAAAGAAGGCAGATTGTTAGTTAAACAATTATTACGAGCAACGCAAGCAGGGTTAGGAAAAGGAGAGACACCGATTTTCCCTATTCAAATTTTAAAATTGAAAAAAGGTGTGAATTTTGAAGAAAATGATCCGAACTATGATTTATTTGAATTGGCACTAGAAACGACAGCTGAACGATTGTTCCCGAATTTTTCATTTTTAGATGCACCGTTTAATGCAGTCCATTATGATGGTCGCCCTGAAAGTGAAGTATGTTATATGGGATGCAGAACTCGTGTTATGTCTAATATTCATGGAGAAGAAACGGCAATTGGAAGAGGGAATTTATCGTTTACTTCCATCAATCTAGTAAAACTAGCATTCATGAGTGGTTCAAAAGAGGCGTTCTTTAAGGTGTTAAATGATTATGTAGATCTTGGTATTCGTCAATTGCTAGAAAGGTTTGCGTATCAATGTACAAAAAAAGCAAGAGATTTTCGGTTTTTATATTCACAAGGCGTATGGCGAGGCGGAGAGAAACTGCAGCCTGAAGATTCTGTTGCGGAGATTTTAAAACAAGGAACATTAAGTATTGGTTTTATTGGCCTTGCAGAATGTTTAGTTGTTTTAACAGGAAAACATCATGGAGAAGATAAAGAATCATGGAATCTTGGATATGAGATTGTTACCTTTATGAGACAGAAAATGGATGCAGCAACGGAAGAACATCAGTTGAATTTCTCTTTAATTGCAACACCTGCAGAAGGACTATCAGGTAAGTTTGTTAAAAAAGATCGAGAAGAATTTGGAATGATTAGCGGTGTAACAAATCATAATTATTATACAAATTCATTTCATATTCCGGTGTATTATAACATTCAAGCGATAGATAAAATACGTTTAGAAGGGCCATTTCATGCACTTTGTAATGCTGGGCATATTACGTATATTGAATTAGATGGAGCAGCAGTTCATAATCAAAAAGCCTTAAAACAAATCGTGCAGGCAATGGCGCAGTATGGAGTAGGATATGGGTCAATTAATCACCCTGTCGATCGTTGTAAGTGCTGTGGTTATCATGGTGTCATTCGTAATGAATGCCCAAGTTGCGCAAATGAGGACGAGCATGAGATAGAAAGAATTCGTCGTATTACTGGATACCTTGTAGGAGATATGTCCAAATGGAATAGTGCAAAACGTAGTGAAGAAGCGGATCGGGTGAAACATAAATGAAAGTTATGAACATTATTCATGATAGTGTAGTAGATGGGGAAGGATTGCGGACAGTCGTGTTTTTTGCGGGCTGTCCGCATCGTTGTATAGGCTGCCATAATCCAAAGTCGTGGAATATTTGTAATGGAACAGAAATGACCGTAGAAGAAATGATAAAAGAGATTGCTAAAAATCCGCTCACTGATGTAACCTTTTCAGGTGGAGATCCATTCTTTCAAGCTGCGGAAGTGAAAAAGGTAGCAAAAGCTGTGAAGGACTTGAAAAAAAACTTATGGATTTACACTGGTTATACGTTAGAAGAGATACAGAGTTCCCGAAATAATGATATGATAGAGTTGTTACACTATGGGGATGTTTTGGTCGATGGAAGGTTTGAACTCGATAAAAGAGATTTAACACTTCCATTTCGCGGAAGCTCCAATCAACGTATTATTCGATTGAAAGAGTAAAAAGGCGGGATAGGTCAGATGAATAAAACAGTATTACTTGTTGAAGATGAAAGAAGATTACGCGAAATTGTTAGTGATTATTTTCGCAGTGAAGGCTTTGAAGTCATCGAAGCAGAAAATGGAAAACAAGCGTTAGAATTATTTGCTGAACATACAATTGATTTAATTATGTTAGATATTATGCTGCCAGAAATAGATGGTTGGTCTGTTTGTCGCCGTATCCGGAAAGAATCGGCAGTGCCAATTATTATGATGACAGCACGTTCTGATGAAGATGATACATTACTAGGTTTTGAACTGGGAGCGGATGAATATGTAACCAAGCCCTTCAGTCCGAAAGTATTAGTAGCTCGTGCGAAAACGTTGTTAAAGCGTGCTGATGGAGCAGTAGGGGTTGCTGAAGAAAACGTAATGTCTATGGCTGGAATCGATGTGAATCGACTTTCGCGAACAGTATCTGTAAATGGAGAAGAGGTTATATTAACGCATAAAGAATTTGAACTTCTTGTTTATTTAATGGAGAACAAAGGGATTGTATTATCACGTCAACATTTGCTAGATCAGCTATGGGGATATGATTACTACGGTGATGATCGTACGGTAGATACGCATATAAAAAAGTTGCGTAATAAGTTAGGGGATAAAGCAAAACATATTGGAACTGTTATTCGGGTTGGGTATAAATTTGAGGAATAATCTTTAAATATTATGTAATGGAAATTAAAGAAATAGAAAAGATTTCCTTTTTGATTGGGGGAGAGGATCCGCCCATGGATAGAAGCGGTCAGTGCCTTTTTTAGCCCCATGCCGAGTGAAAACAGAAAGAGAAAACGAGTGTAGGTCTCTTTTTGTTTTTCATAGCAGCAACTTATATGTTGAAAATATAGTACATTTACACTCTCTTTTGCGGATGAAATGTAAAAATGATAACTTTTTTGTCTACAATAATAAATAAGAGTATTTTTTTAATTGGATTTCACGATGAGTTCACAAGAAGGACACAAAGCGTGACTATACTAAAAATACGAATTCCGGAGAGAGGGGAAATAAAACATGGGATATTATGACGGACCAAATATGAATGAAGAACGCAGTGAAACAAGAGAGGTTAGAAAATCTGGTAGTAAGAAAGGCTATTTCTTTACTGGTTTAGTGGGGGCTGTGGTCGGAGCGGTTACTATCAGTTTTGCAGCACCATATATGCCTTGGAATGATGGAAATGGAGTCTCACCAGTATCTTCTAATTCTAAGGTAGAAGGAACTATGGTTCCTGTTGTAAATAAAGCAAAAAATGAAACGGATTTACCAGGCATGATTGAAGGAGCAAAAGATGTTGTTGTAGGCGTAATTAACATGCAACAGAGAGTAGATCCATTCGCACTAGATCAAGCAGGTCAAGAACAAACAGCTGGAACAGGATCAGGTGTAATTTATAAAAAAGCTGGAAATAAGGCATATATTGTAACAAATAATCACGTAGTAGAGGGCGCAAATAAACTTGCAGTAAAACTAAGTGATGGTAAGCAAGTTGATGCAAGATTGGTTGGGAAAGACCCTTGGTTAGATTTAGCAGTTGTAGAAATCGATGGATCTAATATTAATAAAGTTGCAACGTTAGGTGATTCAAGTAAAATTCGTGCTGGCGAACCAGCAATTGCAATTGGTAACCCACTTGGCTTTGATGGCAGTGTGACGGAAGGAATCATTAGTAGTAAAGAACGTGAAATTCCAGTTGATATTGATGGTGATAAACGTGCAGACTGGCAAGCACAAGTTATTCAAACAGATGCAGCGATTAACCCAGGGAATAGTGGCGGCGCATTGTTTAACCAAAATGGTGAGGTAATAGGTATTAACTCTAGTAAAATTGCACAACAATCGGTAGAGGGAATTGGATTTGCGATTCCAATTAACATTGCCAAACCAGTAATCGAATCTCTTGAAAAAGACGGAACAGTAAAACGTCCAGCTCTTGGTGTTGGTGTTGTCTCACTAGAGGATGTGCAAGGATACTCTCAACTAAAACTTCCAAACGATGTAACAAGCGGTGTTGTTTTAGGAAAGGTTTATCCGATCTCACCAGCAGAAAAAGCAGGATTACAACAATATGATGTTGTGGTAGCATTAGATGGTCAAAAGGTTGAAAATGCACTTCAATTCCGTAAATATTTATATGAAAAGAAAAAAGTTGGCGATAAAATTGAAGTTACATTCTATCGCAATGGTGAAAAAATGACGAAAACAGCTACACTAGCAGATAACTCTTCTGCTAAGAATTAATAAAGAAAGTCTCTTTCGTATTGAAAGAGACTTTCTTTATCGGCTATACTAAAAGAATAGGAGGGATGTAATATGGCAATTGAAAACCCAACTCGTACGGAAATTGGTGAAGTATTGAAGAATAGTAAAACCATCGCGGTTGTTGGACTATCTGACAAGCCAGATCGTACATCATATATGGTTTCAAAAGCGATGCAGGATGCTGGGTATCGTATTATTCCAGTTAACCCGGTTGTTGATGAAGTGCTGGGAGAAAAGGCGGTTTCTTCCTTAAAAGATATTAAGGAACATGTTGATATCGTAAACGTATTTCGTCGCTCTGAATTTTTAATAGATGTGGCAAAAGAATTTGTAGAGATTGATGCTGATGTTTTTTGGGCACAATTAGGACTACAAGATGAAGATACATACGAGTTGTTAAAAGAAAAAGGCTATACTGTCATCATGGATCGTTGTATTAAAGTAGAACACGCGATGACGAGGTAGTATAGATATTTGTAAATGAAAGGTCGATTCAGCTTTCGTTCACACTTAGGAACTGAGCGGATGAACGAGTTGTTCATCACGAGATTTTTTAAAGGCTGTTTTTTGGGATTATTACTTGTTATCCCGTTTTGGATACTTGTCATTTGGGTAATGATAAAATGGTGGAATGTGTGAATTTGGAATACATATCCATTTCTCGTTGACAAACGATTATTTTTCTGAAATAGTAGCCTAGAGGAATCCTTGTACAAAAACAAGGATTTTTCTTTTGAAAATGGTATATAAAAGACATAACATAACTTGCCAAAAACATGGTTAAGGAGTTATTCTATAATAGAAACATATGTTCTGATTTGATTAGGAAAGGGGCAAGGAGTTTGGTGAAGCATCAATTTCAATATAACGAAGATGCAATTCAAGTGCTTGAAGGCCTTGAAGCCGTTCGAAAACGCCCGGGTATGTATATCGGGAGCACGGACAGCCGTGGATTGCATCATTTAGTATACGAAATAGTAGATAACTCCGTTGATGAAGCATTAGCGGGATTTGGCGACGAAATTTCTGTCGTAATACATAAAGATAATAGTATTAGTGTTATTGATAAAGGGCGTGGAATGCCTACGGGAATGCATAAGCTTGGAAAGCCAACACCTGAAGTTATTTTAACTGTACTTCATGCAGGTGGTAAGTTTGGGCAAGGCGGTTATAAAACAAGCGGTGGTTTACACGGTGTTGGTGCATCTGTTGTAAATGCTTTATCAGAATGGCTAATTGTAACGATTAAACGAGATGGAAGTATATATGAACAGCGTTTTGAAAATGGTGGTATTCCCGCAACAACATTAGAGAGAATAGGGAAAACAAAAGCATCTGGTACAACGATGCATTTCAAACCAGATCCATCTATTTTCAGTACAACAAATTATAACTATGAAACGTTATGTGAAAGATTACGTGAATCTGCATTTCTGTTAAAAGGTATGAAAATTACTTTAAAAGATGAACGAAATGATTTAGAAGATGTGTTTCATTATGAAACAGGAATTGAAGCATTTGTTACGTATTTAAATGAAGAAAAAGACTCTATTCATCCAGTTGTATACTTTTCTGGTGAACAAAATGGAATTGAGGCAGAACTTGCATTTCAATTTAACGATGGCTATTCAGAAAACATCCTTTCATTTGTAAATAATGTGCGTACAAAAGATGGCGGAACACACGAATCTGGATTTAAAACAGCGATGACTCGTGTTTTCAATGAATATGCTCGTAAAGTTTCTCTATTAAAGGAGAAAGATAAAAACTTAGAAGGTACAGATATTCGCGAAGGGTTAGCTGCCATTGTTTCTGTGCGTGTGCCGGAAGATTTACTGCAATTTGAAGGACAAACAAAAGGGAAGCTTGGGACAAGTGAAGGGCGTTCTTCAGTAGATGCCATTGTGTCGGAACACTTAGCATACTTTTTAGAAGAAAATCCTGATGTAGCAACACTTCTTGTGAAGAAAGCAGTCAAAGCAGCTCAAGCCCGTGAAGCAGCGCGTAAAGCTAGAGAAGAGGCTCGTACTGGTAAGAAGAAAAAACGTTCAGAAGGAACTTTAAGCGGGAAGTTAACACCTGCACAATCACGCAATCCACAAAAGAATGAATTGTATTTAGTAGAGGGTGATTCTGCTGGTGGTTCTGCGAAGCAAGGCCGAGATCGTCGTTTTCAAGCAGTCTTGCCACTACGTGGTAAAGTAATCAACACGGAAAAGGCAAAGCTTGCTGATATTTTCAAGAACGAAGAAATTAATACGATTATTTATGCAATTGGTGGCGGTGTTGGAAACGAATTTTCTGTTGAAGATATCAACTATGATAAGGTTGTAATTATGACCGATGCGGATACAGATGGTGCTCATATTCAAGTGTTACTACTTACGTTCTTCTATCGTTATATGAAGCCGTTAATTGAAGCGGGGAAAGTATTTATTGCTCTCCCACCTTTATATAAAGTAAGTAAAGGAAAAGGAAAAAGCGAAGTCATTGAATATGCATGGTCAGACGAAGAGTTAGATGGTGTAACGAAAAAAGTTGGTAAAGGATATATACTGCAGCGTTATAAAGGTCTTGGTGAAATGAATGCTGATCAGCTATGGGAAACAACGATGAATCCAGAAACGAGGACATTGATTCGCGTGAAAATTGATGATGCAGCAAGAGCGGAACGCCGCGTCACAACGTTGATGGGCGATAAAGTAGAGCCTCGTCGTAAATGGATTGAGCGAAATGTACAATTTGGTATGCAAGAAGAAGGAAATATTTTAGAAAATGAAATGATTATGGAGACGGAGGTGGAATAACATGCAAGCAGAGAAGTTTCATGACCTCCCGCTTGAAGACGTGTTAGGTGATCGCTTTGCACGTTACAGTAAATATATTATTCAAGATCGCGCGCTTCCAGATGCGCGTGACGGTTTAAAACCGGTACAACGCCGTATTTTATACTCAATGTATGTAGAAGGAAACATACATGATAAACCGTTTCGTAAATCAGCTAAAACAGTTGGTAACGTTATTGGTAACTATCATCCACATGGTGATTCCTCTGTATATGAGGCGATGGTACGTTTAAGCCAAGATTGGAAAGTGCGTAACGTCTTGGTTGAAATGCACGGAAATAATGGTAGTGTTGATGGCGACCCAGCGGCAGCGATGCGTTATACAGAAGCTCGTTTATCGCCAATTGCCTCTGAGTTACTGCGCGATATCGACAAAGAAACAGTGGAATTTGTATCAAACTTTGATGATACAAGTGAAGAACCAGTTGTACTGCCAGCGATGTTCCCGAACCTACTAGTAAATGGTTCAACAGGGATTTCAGCTGGTTACGCAACAGAAATTCCACCGCATCACCTTGGTGAAGTGATTGATGCTACAATGATGCGTATCGATAAGCCAAATAGTTCTGTAGATGACCTATTAACAGTTATTAAAGGGCCTGACTTCCCAACAGGTGGTATTATTCAAGGGATTGATGGGATAAAAAAAGCGTATGAAACAGGAAAAGGGAAAATCATCATTCGCGGAAAAGCAGAAGTTGAAACAATTCGTGGTGGCAAACAGCAAATCGTTATTACGGAAATTCCATATGAAGTAAACAAGGCGAATCTAGTCAAGAAAATGGACGAATTACGTTTAGATAAAAAACTAGATGGAATAGCTGAGGTTCGTGATGAAACGGATCGTACAGGTCTTCGTATTGTTGTGGAATTGAAAAAAGAGGCAAATGCTGAAGGGATTTTAAATTATTTATATAAAAATACGGATTTACAAATCCCATATAATTTTAATATGGTAGCCATCAACAATCGTCGCCCAACACTTATGACCTTACCGAAAATTTTAGATGCGTATATTGGGCACCAAAAAGAAGTTGTTACACGTCGTTCGGAGTATGAGTTGCGAAAAGCGGAAAATCGCCAACATATCGTAGCGGGTTTAATGAAAGCATTATCGATTTTAGATGAGGTTATTGAGAAAATTCGAGCATCTAAAGATAAACGTGATGCAAAAAATAATTTAAGTGCAAAATTTGGATTTACAGAAGCGCAAGCAGAAGCAATTGTATCACTGCAACTGTATCGTTTAACAAATACAGATATTACCGCACTAGAAAAAGAAGCAGAAGAACTAGAAAAGAAAATTGCAGAATTACAAGCGATTTTACAAAGTGAGATAAGGCTTCTTCAAGTCATCAAAGCAGATTTAAAGAGAGTAAAGAAAACGTATAGTGATAATCGTCGTGCTGTCATTGAAGAAGAGATTGAAGAAATTAAAATTGATGTGGAAGTTATGATTCCACAAGAAGATGTCATCGTTACTGTAACGAAAGAAGGGTATGTGAAACGAACAGGATGGCGTTCACATAATGCATCGAACGGAAAAGACTTCGGTATGAAAGAGGGTGACATCTTACTGGAACGTTTCGATACAAATACAACAGAAACAATTCTGTTATTTACGAATAAAGGAAATTATATTTATCTTCCAGTGTACGAGATGCCGGATATTCGTTGGAAAGACTTAGGACAGCACGTTGCAAATATTGTTTCACTTGAACGAGATGAGACCTTAATTTGGGCAACCGTTGTACCGAACTTTGAGGAAGAAAAACGCTTTGTTGTGTTTGTTACGCGAAATGGTATGATTAAAAAAACGGAACTAAATCAGTATAAAGTTCAGCGCTATTCAAGAGCGTTTGTTGCCGTAAACTTGAAAAAAGATGATGAAGTTGTAGATGTATTTGCAACAGATGGAACAAGTGATATTATTCTTGCAACACACGGTGCATATGCACTTATTTTCAATGAAGAAGAAGTAAGTCCAATTGGTGTAAGAGCAGCTGGTGTAAAGGGAATTAACTTAAAAGAAGATGATTATGTTGCTTCTGGTAAACCGTTAAATGGTGAAAAAGATCAACTGATCCTCGTAACGCAACGAGGCGCAGTTAAAAGATTAAAAGCCTCCGAAATTGAAAAATCAACAAGAGCGAAGCGGGGACTTGTAATTTTTAAAGAGCTAAAGCGTAATCCATATCGCATTGTCGGTATTGAAATTGTTCGGGATGATGAACTTGTTTACATGAAAACAGAGAAACAGGTTGTAGAAGAAATAGATCCAAAAGCGTTTCGTAATAAAGACCGGTATAGTAATGGTAGTTTAGTCTTAGATGTTAGTGATACTGGTGAAGTGGTTGAGACGTGGACGAAAAAGCGGATAGAGTGAACCGTTAATTCATATTAAAGATATTTAACTTATTAGAGAAAGGCATGCTTCATAGGGACATGCCTTTCTTTTTTTGTAGTGAAAAATGTAATCCAATCAAACAGAAGTAGTGAAGCAAAAAGTTAGGTCTATAAAATAAAACTTGTTATAATAATTGTGAAATCGTTCTCATACATGGAGGGAATATATGAAAAAAATAGGTGTAGGGATTGTAGGATTTGGATTTTCTAGTACGACATTTCACATCCCTTTATTACAAACGATTGATGAATATGATATTCGTGCTATCGTATCATCGAAAGAAGAGGTAGTGAAACAAGCGTTACCAACTGTGCAGGTTGTTCATACGATTGGAGAATTAGTAAAGCGAGACGACATTGATCTTGTTGTCATTACATCACCAAATACAACGCATTTTCCCTTTGTAAAAGAGGCTATTGTACATGGGAAACATGTTGTTGTAGAAAAACCATTTGTTGTTTCAACTGAAGAGGGAGAAGAACTCATTGCCTTGGCGAAAAAACATGATGTAGTTGTGAGTGTATATCATAACCGTCGTTTTGATAATGATTTCTTAACAATAAAGAGGGCAATTGAAGAAAAACAAATTGGAAATGTGTATACATATGAAGCGCATTTTGATCGCTTCCGTCCTCATGTGCGTGATCGCTGGCGTGAAAAGAATTTACCGGGGTCAGGGATTTTATATGATCTAGGATCACATTTGATTGACCAAGCATTATATCTATTTGGTAAACCAGATGCTGTTCGTGCAGATGTAGTAAAACAACGACCTGGAGCAGAAACGGATGATTATTTCCATATTGTACTTCATTATGGAGTGAAACGAATTATTTTACATAGTAGTAGTTACGTAAAACATGCAGGACCACACTTTCATGTCCATGGAGATAAAGGTTCAATTGTGAAATACGGTATGGATTCACAGGAAGAGCAATTGAAATCTGGTATGAAGCCGGGTGATATAGGATATGGAGAAGATCCTGAAAGTAACTTTGCAGTTTTAGAAACCGAAGAAGTAGTAAAACGTATTCCGACAGAAGTGGGTTGCTATGAAATGTATTACAAAGGCATTCGAGATAGTATATTACATGGCGTGAAACCTCTTGTAACAGCTGAAGAAGGTTTACAAGTCATTCGGCTCATTCAATTAGCGATTAAAAGTAGTGAAACGGGTAGAGTTATCTCACTATAAGCAAAAAAGACACGATTTCGTGTCTTTTTTGCTTTCGAAAATGAAATATATGTTCCATTTCTATTTTCTTTAAACACTTTATATGTTAGTGTGCTTACTGATACTTTGAATATTTACCTGCAGCTTATACAGATTAATTTGTTTTGTGATATATGAATTTCCATTTAAATGAAAGATAATCGATGTGAAAAATTATTTTAATTTGTATAAATTAGTTGTATCTTCAGGGTTAGAAAGCCCATAAAAAAACATCGTAACAATATCTTGTATATGTTTTTCGCGATCTCTTTCTAACAATTGTACCCCATAATCATCGCCTAGTTTACTAAACATTTGAATGTATAGTAACATCATTTCTTTTGAAAGGTTAGGATTAATTTCATTTTTACGTTGTGCATTTTCTAATAGCTCTAAAAACCAAGGCAGAATTGTTTCATTTTGATAACGATATACAAATTCGCGAAGTTCTTGGTCTTTTTGGATGACTTGCAACAGTATGTCAGGATGAAATAAACCGCCGCTTTCCATTTTTCTAACGATCATTTTATGCATCATTTCATGAAAAGGCATGTTTTCGGATGCTAGCTCTTGATAGTATTTGAATTCAGTTGTCACAAATTCTTGAATAAGTTCTCTAAAAAGAGCGTCTTTACTCCCAAAATGATTATAAATCGTCACCTGAGATACTTTCGCTTCTTTTGCAATGTCCTCTATTTTTACTTCGTTAAATCCACGTTCTGAAAATAATAACAATGCGGCGTCTTTAATGGCGCGTTTTTTCTTTTCTTTCACTTTTTCAAACCCGTTCAATACAATCACCTCATCTAAAATATACAAGAAAATAAAGATGAAAACAATATTTTTGAAATATGGACTTATAAAAATTTCAAAAAATTGTTGCTAATATGATTGAAGAGGAGTACAATAATTTTGAAATATAAACTGTAAGATATTTCAAAAAATGAGGTGGAATAATGATTTCAGTCCAAAATATCACAAAACAATTTTCAAATGGGAAAGGATTATTTGATATTACCTTTCAAGTAAAAGAAGGTGAAGTTTTCGGCTATCTAGGACCTAATGGTGCAGGGAAATCAACAACGATTCGTAATTTAATGGGATTTATAAAGCCAACAGCTGGCCATGCAGAAATTTTCGGATTAGACTGCTGGAATGACGCTGCGAAAATCCAAAGGGAAGTTGGTTACTTGCCAGGGGAAATTTCTTTTATAGAAGGAATGAATGGATTAGAATTTTTAAAACTAATGCAAGGTATGCGAGGATTGAAAGAAACAAAACGGCGTGATGAGCTTATTGAAAGATTGCAATTTGATGTGAAAACACCGATTCGAAAAATGTCTAAAGGGATGAAACAAAAGGTGGGCATTGTTGCTGCATTTATGCATGATCCAGAAGTGTTAATTTTAGATGAACCAACATCAGGATTAGACCCACTTATGCAGCAAACTTTTATTGACTTAATACTAGAAGAAAAACAAAAAGGAAAGACAATCCTCATGTCGTCACATATTTTTACAGAAATCGAGCGAACATGTGACCGAGTAGCGATTATTAAAGACGGGCGTCTTGTAACAGTTGAAAATATTCATGATTTACAGGGGATGAGAAGACAGGTAATGGATGTAACAGTGTCCTCACAAGAGGAAATACGGTCTTTACAAAAGACAAATTTACAATTTGAAGCAGTGAAGGGGAATACAGCATCCGTTATTGTGCAGGGGAATTATCAGGAAGTATTACAAATACTTGCGCAATACAATGTAAAAGCACTTCAAACGAGAGCGATGGATTTGGAACATTTATTTATGCATTATTATGATGCGAAAGAGGGTGCAAAACATGAATAAACAGCTGTTTTTAGCTAGCTTTAAAGAAAATTCAAAAAGTATATGGAGTTATGCGATTGGCGCGGCTCTTTATTTATGGTTGTTAATTTGGATATTTCCATCGCTCGTATCCGCAAAAGGGTTAAATGAACTAATAGGTGCTATGCCAGAGAGTGTGAAAAAAATAGTTGGTATGGAAACTTCGATTCAAAATGTAAGTCAGTTTTTAGCGGGTGAATACTATGGCATGTTGTTTATTATCATTTTGACGATTTTTAGTGTAACAGTTGCGACGCACTTAATGGCTCGTTATGTAGATAAAGGAGCGATGGCATATTTACTAGCAACACCTGTATCTAGAGTGAAGATTGCAATAACACAAGCAGTAGTTCTTATTCTTGGGTTACTGATTATTACACTTGCTACGTACGGAGCTGGTGTATTAGGAGCAGAATGGTTCTTAAAAGACAATAATCTAAATCAAGAATTATTTTTCAAAATGAATTTAGTAGGAGGACTTGTATTTTTAGTAGTCAGTGCCTATTCATTTCTATTTTCTTGTCTATGTAATGATGAAAGAAAAGCTCTTAGCTATTCAGCAAGTCTAACCATTTTATTTTATGTATTAAATATGGTGGGGAAATTAAGTGATAAGCTAGAATGGATGAGAAATATATCATTATTCTCACTGTTCCGTCCAGAAGAAATTGTGGCAGGAACGTATAACATATGGCCGGTGAGTATTGGGTTAACTTGCGGTGCAATTGTTATTTTTATAGTAGCGATTGTGTCCTTTAAGAAGAGAGATTTGCCATTATAAATCGCGGTAATAAGATAAAAAGGGGATTTCAAAAAATTGCGATTACTGTTATTAAAACATTAGCTGTCTTTTTTGTAATTGGTATATATTTAATGTTTGCTCTTGTTTAAGAGGGAGAGTCTAAGTAGGCAGCTATTAAGCTGGCTACTTTTTTTAGATGTGATCTAGAATTTATAAAATAATTAAGTATGTCACTATATTATAATTAATATATACTATTTTCAAAAACGTCATAATAGTGTAACATAATAATGTGGTTTGAACTGAGTAACAAGGGGGCTTATAAAAATTTATATTCTATAATCGGTTTATATAATTAAAGGGGAAATGAACAAAATAGGGGAGTCTAGACAGATGAGAATTGTAAAGAATTTAACATTCCAAGTTATTGTGGCAATTATTTGCGGTATTGCAGTAGGAGCAATTTGGCCTAGTGTGGGGCAACAAATGAAGCCGATTGGTGACACGTTTATTAATATGATTAAGATGGTCATTGCACCAATTATATTTTTAACGATTGTACTTGGCATTGCGAGTATGGGAAGTATGAAAAAAGTAGGGCGTGTTGGTGGAAAAGCGTTATTATATTTTGAAATTGTTACAACTTTTGCTCTTTTAATTGGTATTATAGTAGCGAATGTAGTGCGTCCTGGTGATGGTTTAGACCCTTCTAAACTAAAGGGCGGTGATGTGTCACAATATGTGCAAAGTGGTCAGGAAATGAAATGGGTTGATTTCTTTTTACATATTGTACCGTCTAACATGTTTGAAGCATTTGCAAAAGGGGATATTTTACAAGTATTGTTCTTTTCTATTTTGTTTGGAGCAGGATTAACAATGCTTGGGAAAAATGGACAACCGGTTATTGATTTCTTTGATCGGTTATCTAAAGTCTTTTTTAACATTTTATCAATTGTTATGAAGTTAGCGCCGCTTGGAGCGTTTGGTGGAATGGCATTTACAATTGGGAAATATGGTTTAAGTACATTAATTCCACTTGGAAAATTAATGATTTGTGTGTATGCAACAATGGCATTATTTGTACTAATCGTATTAAATATAATTTGTAAGTTATATAAATTTAGCTTATGGAAATATTTATCCCATATAAAAGAAGAGCTACTTATCGTACTTGGTACGTCATCGTCAGAATCAGTATTACCACGTATCATGACAAAAATGGAGCAGTTCGGATGTTCAAAACCTGTAGTAGGTTTAGTCATTCCAACAGGATATTCGTTTAATTTAGATGGAACAACAATCTATTTGTCAATGGCTACTATATTTTTAGCACAGGTCTTTCACATTGATCTTTCACTAGGCCAACAATTAACGATAATAGCTATTTTGTTAGTTACATCAAAAGGAGCGGCAGCAGTAACGGGTGGTGGCTTTATTGTATTAGCTTCTACTTTATCTGCTATGAACGTAATTCCGTTAGAAGGATTAGCACTTTTATTAGGTGTAGATCGATTTATGTCAGAAGCACGTGCCATCGTAAATTTAATTGGGAATGGTATCGCAACTGTAGTTGTTGCAAAAAGTGAAAATGAATTTAATGAAGAGCAATATGAACAGGTTTTAAAAGGGATGCAAAAAGAAAAAATAGCAGGATAAAAAAGTCAGCAATGCTGACTTTTTTGTTTTCGTAAGAAAGGAATTTTTAGATTTATACATTTTTTATTAGTAATAATTTACAAGAGATTTGTTTTGGAATGGAAAAAATAGTATGGGACCAACGTATATATAATGCTGATGGAGAGTGTCATGTCATCTAGATGGGATTTTTATGAATATTACTGTAAAAAAATAATTTTTTTAAAATTTTCAATAATAATACTTTACAAAATACAAAAAATTAGTAGAATAATAGTTAATAGAAATTTTCTGATTAAACATATAAATATAAAAGAAATTATCAGAAATTTCTCAATCTAGAAACGTACACGTAATTAGGGAGGGTACAGAAAGTGAAAAAGAAAAAGATGAAAAAACTAACAGCAGTCGTAGCACCAGTTTTAGCAATGAGTGTGGCATTATCAGCATGTTCTACAGGTGGGGACAAAAAAACAAGTACAGATTCAAGTAAGAACGACAATAAATCAGATGGTAAATTAGCAACGAAGCAAGTATTGAATCGTACAGAAAAACAAGAAATCCCAACAATGGATTCTTCAAAATCAACAGATACGGTATCATCACAAATGCTTGGAAATACAATGGAAGGATTATATCGTCTTGATCAAAATAATAAGCCAATCCCAGCGGCGGCAGAGTCTAGCACGAAAAGCGAGGATGGCAAAAAATATACATTTAAGCTTCGAAAAGATGCAAAATGGTCAAATGGTGATCCAGTAACAGCAAAAGACTTCGTGTTTGCATGGCAACGTTTACTAGATCCAAAGACAGCAGCAGAGTATGCATTTATTGCGTATCCATTAAAAAATGCAGAAGCAATTAATAAAGGACAAGCAGATGTATCTACATTAGGTGTAAAAGCTGTGGATGATTATACGCTGGAAGTAGAATTAGAACAACCAGTGCCGTATTTCTTAAACTTAGTAGCATTTCCATCGTATTACCCGTTAAATGAAAAAACGGTAAAAGAAAAAGGTGAGAAATACGGTTTAGAAGCGGATACAGTCGCTTACAACGGACCATTTACAATGGTTGAGTGGAAGCATGAACAAGGCTGGAAACTGAAGAAAAATGATAACTACTGGGATAAAAAGAATGTCAAGTTAGATGAAATTAACTTCAGCGTTGTAAAAGAGCCAGCGACACTTGTAAACTTATATGATAGCGGTCAAGTTGACTTTGCATTATTAAAAGGGGAATTTGTTGATAAATATAGAGACAAAAAAGATGAGTTTGGTTCATATGAGCAAACAAGTACGTATTTCTTAAGAATGAATGAAAACCGTAATGGACAAGATACACCATTAAAAAATAAAGATTTACGTGAAGCAATTGCGCTTTCTATTGATAAAAAAGGCTTGGCTAATGTTATTTTAAATGATGGTTCAAAACCTGTAGATCAGCTTGTACCAAAAGGCTTGGCAGCAGGTCCTGATGGTAAAGATTTCACAGAATCATTTAAAAATGGCTTGAAACACGATACGAAAAAAGCGGCAGCTGCTTGGGAAAAAGCGAAGAAAGAGCTTGGGAAAGACCAGATTACAATTGAATTATTAAGCTATGATGATGGAACTGCAAAAAAAGTTGCTGACTATGCGAAAGATCAAATTGAGAAAAGTTTGAAAGGTGTAACAGTTAATATTAAAATTCAACCGTTTAAACAAAAGTTAAAACTAGAATCGGCAAAAGATTATGAACTTTCTTTCGCGGGTTGGAACCCAGATTATGCAGATCCAATGACATTCTTAGACATGTTTGAAACAACAAGTAGTTACAACCAAATGGGTTATTCAAATCCAAAATATGATGATATCATTAAAAAAGGAAAAACTGAGTTGATGTCCGATGCGAAAAAACGTTGGGAAGAGCTAGGAAAAGCTGAGAAAATGTTACTTGAAGAAGATGCAGCGATTGTACCGTTATATCAACGTGGGGATTCCTATGTATTGCAACCAAATGTAAAAGGTGTTGTTCATCACAACATCAGCCCAGAATATAGCTTCAAATGGGCATATGTAACTGAAAAAGACGGAAAATAATATGAAATAAAAAAGCATTTTTAAAGGTAGTTCATCTACTTTTAGAGATGCTTTTTTTTTGTTAACAATGATGTTATTTGAAAAAAGTATGATCTGACAGCTTGCGGGGGGATAAGAATAATGAACCTTTCAAATGAGCGAAAGGAGAGCAAAAATAGTAAAATGGGAAATTATAGTAGCGAGAAAAAGGCTAACTATTATATCAGAAAAAATATTCTGAATTTTGAAAAATAAACTTTACAAAATCGAAAAAAATAGTAGAATACTAATTAATAAGAATTTTCTGATAACTAAATAGTTACGGAGAATCTCTCAAGATTAGCAACGTACATATAATTTGGGGAGGGTACATGAATGAAAAAGAAAAAATTAAAAAAGTTAACAGCGGTGGTAGCACCAGTATTAGCAATGAGTATGGCGTTATCAGCATGTTCAGGTTCAGGGGGAGACAAAAAGACAAGTACAACATCTAGTGGTGGGGAAGATAAGAAATCTGACGTTAAATATGCAGCAAAACAAGTAATGAATCGTACAGAAAATCAGGAAATTCCGTCGATGGATACTTCGAAATCTACCGATACATTAGGGGGACAAATTTTAGGGAATACGATGGAAGGGTTATACCGTCTTGATAAAAATAATAAACCAATCCCAGCTGCCGCGGAATCTAGCACGAAAAGCGAGGATGGAAAAAAATATACATTTAAACTTCGTAAAGATGCAAAATGGTCAAATGGTGATCCAGTGACAGCGAAAGACTTCGTGTTTGCATGGCAACGTTTGCTAGATCCAAAGACAGCAGCGGAGTATGCGTTTATTGCTTACTATATTAAAAATGCAGAGGCAATTAATAAAGGACAAGCAGATGCATCTACATTAGGTGCAAAAGCTGTGGATGATTATACACTGGAAGTAGAATTAGAACAACCAGTGCCGTATTTCTTAAACTTAGTAGCATTTCCATCGTATTACCCGTTAAATGAAAAATTCGTCAAAGAAAAAGGAGATAAATTTGGTTTAGAGGCAGATACAGTATTATATAATGGACCGTTTGTCATGTCATCATGGAAACATGAGCAAGGCTGGCAATTAAAGAAAAATGAAAATTATTGGGATAAAAAGAATGTGAAACTCGATGAAATTAATTTTAGTGTTGTAAAAGAAACAGCTACAAAAGTAAATCTATATGATACGAATCAAATTGATTTTACATTGCTAACAGGAGAATTTGTTGATAAGTATAAAGCAAATAAAGATGAGTATGGTGAGTATTCAGAGGCAAGTACATTCTTCTTACGTTTGAATGAAAAGCGTAATGGACAGGATACACCATTGAAAAATAAAAAATTACGGGAAGCGATTGCATTATCAATCGATAAAAAAGGACTAGCAAATGTTATCTTAAACAATGGATCTAAACCGACAGATCAATTAGTACCAAAGGGACTCGCAACGGGTCCAGACGGTAAAGACTTTACAGAATCATTTAAAAATGGTGTTAAGCAAGATACGAAAAAAGCAGCAGCTGCATGGGAAGAAGCGAAAAAAGAACTTGGTAAAGATCAAGTGACAATTGAATTGTTAAGCTATGATGATGGAACTGCGAAAAAAGTTGCGGATTATGTAAAAGACCAAATTGAGAAAAACTTAAAAGGTGTAACGATTAATACGAAAATTCAGCCGTTCAAACAAAAATTAAAACTAGAATCAGCGCAAGACTACGAAATTTCTTATGCGGGTTGGAGCCCAGATTATGCAGATCCGATGACATTTATTGATATGTTTGAAACGAAGAGCCCTTACAACCAAATGAGTTATTCAAATCCAAAGTATGACGAAATGGTTAAAAAAGCAGGAAATGAGCTCATGTCCGATGCGAAAAAACGTTGGGAAGAGTTAGGGAAAGCAGAAAAGCTATTACTTGAAGAAGATGCAGCAATGGTTCCTTTATATCAAACAGGTAGAGCGTATGTAATGAAACCGACTGTAAAAGGAGTTGTAAAACATAACATCAGCCCAGAATATAGCTTTAAGTGGGCGTATGTAACAGAGAAGTAAATAATGAAGCGAAAAGCATTTTTAGAAGTAGTCGATCTACTTTTAGAGATGCTTTTTGTTTAGGAGATAAAGTGAAACTTTAATCCGTGAGGGAGTTTCATCCCCCACGGATTATTAGTTGAACCAATCGGGCTTTTACGGGCAGTTTATCTCCCACCTAACTTCTTTGCTTTCGCTGAATTTTGAGGTAGGAGTATTACTGCCCGTTAATGCGGGATAAACTTGTTTCTAAAGTATTTCATTATAGGGAAAGGAAGAGTTAAAGATACTGTATATACATTAATTAAAAAACTGACATAAAACCCCTCTTTTTAGGTGGGAGAGAGCATCTGGCCATGCATAGAAGCGGTCAGTGTCTTTTTCTGCCACATGCGAAGTAAAAACAGAAAGAGCAACCGAGTGTAGGTTACTTTTTATTCTGCATAGCAGGGAATTTAGGTGTCGAAAAATGAAAATGGATTTATATGTATGATATGAGAATCATATAATCTTAACTTGTTACATGATAGAAATAGAGAGTGTAAAACAAAGGGGTTTTATTATAGTTACAGTATGAATAGAGGTGAAAAATTCATATATAGATTTCGAAAAATAGGGAAGAATAAGAAGGATGCAACGTTCATATAGTAGATGGGGGGAATCTTGTAATAGTGCTATAAAAAAACGAATTATCATGATAAAAGTTATTTTCTGTGAATAATAAATTGGCAGGAAATCTCTCGAAATAATCGACTTACATATAGTTTAGGGAGGGTACAGAGATGAAAAAGATAAAGAAATTAACAGCTGTTGTAGCGCCAGTATTGGCAATGAGCATGGCTTTATCAGCATGTTCAGGTGGGGGGGACAAAAAGCCAGATACATCATCTCATAGTAATGGGGACAGTAAATCTGATATTAAATATGCAGCAAAACAAGTATTGAATCGTACAGAAAATCAGGAAATTCCAACGATGGATACTTCGAAGGCAACAGATATACTTGGTGCGCAAATTTTAGGGAATACAATGGAAGGGTTATATCGTCTTGATAAAGATAATAAGCCGATTCCAGCTGCGGCAGAATCTAGCACAAAAAGCGAGGATGGTAAAAAGTATACATTTAAACTTCGTAAAGATGCAAAATGGTCAAACGGTGACCCTGTAACAGCGAAAGATTTCGTGTTTGCATGGCAACGTTTGTTAGATCCAAAGACAGCAGCGGAGTATGCATTTATTGCTTACTATATTAAACATGCAGAAGCAATTAATAAAGGAGAGGCAGACGTATCTACATTAGGTGCAAAAGCAGTAGACGATTATACACTTGAAGTTGAACTAGAAAGACCAGTTCCGTATTTCTTGAATTTAATGGCATTTGCATCTTATTATCCACTAAATGAAAAGTTTGTAAAAGAAAAAGGTGAAAAATACGGTTTAGAGGCAGATACGGTAGTATATAATGGGCCATTTGTTATGTCTGAATGGAAGCATGAACAAGGTTGGAAGTTGAAAAAGAATGATAAGTATTGGGATAAGAACAGTGTAAAGCTTGAAGAAATTAACTACAGTGTAGTAAAAGAGGAAGCCACAAGAGTAAATTTATATGATAGTGGTCAAATCGACTTTTCATTACTAACGGGAGAATTTACTGATAAATATAGATCAAAGAAAGATGAGTTTGGAACATATTTGGAGCCAAGTACGTTCTATTTACGCTTAAATCAAAAGCGCGGTGGTCAAGAGACACCACTGAAGAGTAAAAAGTTACGTGAAGCAATTGCATTATCAATTGATAAGAAGAATTTAGCAAATGTAATCTTAAACGATGGTTCAAAACCAGCAGATTTCCTTGTTCCAAAAGGCTTAGCAACTGGTCCAGATGGGAAAGACTTCACAGAAACATTCAAAAATGGTTTAAAACAAGATACAAAGAAGGCAGCAGCAGCTTGGGAAGAAGCAAAAAAAGAACTGGGTAAAGATCAAGCGACACTTGAGTTCTTAAACTTGGATAGTAGTAATGCAAAAAAGATTGGTGATTATGTAAAAGATCAAATTGAGAAAAATTTAAAAGGTGTCACAGTGAAAATTAAAATGCAGCCATTTAAACAAAAATTGAAATTGGAGTCTGAGCAAGACTATGATTTCTCTTTTGGAGGTTGGAATCCAGACTATGCAGATCCGATGACATTTTTAGACATGTTCGAATCAAAAAACTCTCAAAATCAGATGAGTTATTCCAATCCAAAATATGACGAAATTATTAATAAGGGTAAGACAGAGTTAATGTCAGATGCGAAGAAGCGTTGGGGAGAGTTAGGGAAGGCAGAAAAAATGTTACTTGAAGACGATGTAGCACTTGTGCCTCTATTCCAATCAGGTAGATCTTATGTATTGAAACCAACTGTCAAAGGAATTGTAAAACATAACATCAGTCCAGAATACAGCTTTAAGTGGGCGTATGTAACAGAACAGTAAATAGTGTAGAGAAAAGCATTTCTAAGAGAAGCGTTATCGCTTTTTAGAGGTGCTTTTTTATTTAAGCTTAAATATAAGAGTTTTTTCGAAACCACTTCTTTATTGCTATCTTAAAATTTAGCGGCAGCAAAGGTTTAGTTAGACGATAGATAAACTACCCGTGAAAATTCGATTGGTGAGGATTCAAACTTCTCTATATGTTGCACCATTTTTTATGGGGATGAATATAGGTAATGGTAATATAGAAAAAATGAAGGAGAATCCCATGAAACGAAATGTATATATTGATTTTTTAGCTTATTACGGAATTGGGAGTGCTCATCCTGGTGGTTTTACGTTAACGAAGCAGTTATTAGCGAAGTTGCCATTACAACATGATGCGAGTGTACTTGAGATAGGATGCGGAACAGGGCGAACAGCGGCTTACATGCATAAGGAATTCGGCTATAAAGTAACGGCAGTTGAAAATAATGAGATTATGATTCAAAAGGCAAAAGATAGGTGGCTACAAGATCAATTACCAATTGAACTGATTCAAGGCAGTGCTGAACAACTGCCGTTTTCGGATGAGAAATTTCATCTGGTTCTTGGAGAATCTGTACTTGCTTTTACAAATAAAGAACAGTCTATTCCAGAATGTTATCGCGTACTACAAAAGAATGGAAAGCTTGTTGTTATTGAAATGATAATCGAAAATCATATATCGCGTGAAGAAGAAGATAACATACTAAAACTATATGGAATGAAACAGTTACTAACGGAGAATGAGTGGGTTCATTTATTTCAGAAAGCGAATTTTAAACGAATAAAAATCGGTGGTGGCGGCACAGTTGCCGAGACAATTGCTGGGCAAAATGAACAACCAGAGTGGAATTTGTCACAGTTTATTCCAGATGAATTATATGATGCATGGGTACAACATGAACAAGTATTGCATATGTACCAACATGTGCTAGGACATCGTGTGTTTATTTGCGAAAAGTGAATTTGTAGAAAGAGTGGTCTAGCTGAATGTTTTATAATGATATGTAAGAAAAGGAGTTGACGAAAAAAGATAGCCGACTCCTTCTTATATTAGATGAAAAATAACGCTGCTAAAGCGATTCCGAAAATAAAACCAAAAGCGAGTTCATAGCCGCCGTAACCATAACCATATCCTCCACCATAGCCACCAGATCCACAGTTATCACATCTGCGGCCACGGCAAGAATCACAGCGATCATTTGAATTTGCATCATAGTATCCAAATCCTGTATCAAAAGATGGACGCCGAATTGGCTTGATCCAAACAGAATCTTCTGTTATATCAACTATTTTTCCTACATGAATGTTACCATCATAATCTTCAATTCGTACCACTCTTCCAAAAAAACGTCGGCATGTATCATGGCATTTTCGGTGATGCATGTTTTTTCCTCCTTCCGCATTACAGTAATACGATATGTGAGCAGGACAAGTGCGGCTTGTACGAATGACCTATGTTTCATAATTGTTAGAGAAAAGGGGAAATATATATAGAAGATTAGTACCAAGGAGTGAATAAGATGGAATCTACAGATCAATTTCAAACGTATGAAGTTTCTTGGGAGAAATTTATAGCAGCACTTCGGGATGAAATGAAAAGGCAAGTAGGGGCAGACATTATTGATCAAGTTGTTTGTAACTTAAAGGATGGATTTGAAGTGTATACATATATACAAGGAGATTTGGAGTTTGAATATAAAGAAGCATTTGAACGGAAATTTGGAAGTGATGGAAAAACTCCTAATTTGTTAACTGTTATGTTATTAGCAAATATTTATCAGACGGGCGAAGAAAATATCCGTTTACATGCGGATCATAAAGATAACCCGATTGTCGAAGTATATGTAAAACGATGAAAGGCACGCTATAAGCGTGTTTTTTAAATTTTAAAGTAAATAATTCGGAGTGTGTTCTTTCCCTGTGATGACCATTTTTTTGTTATAAGAAATACATCCCTAATTTCAACATTTTTTTGCATCGGTTACTCTTTCATAACACATTTGTGCTAGTGTTAAATACTTCCCTAAAACTATGTTTAATACCTTATTATAGTATCATTTCGTCAACGCCTTACTTTAGCTCGGCACGACGGATAACCTGTTTAATGAAAGGGAATTATCAAGAAGAGTACTATAAAGCAGAAAAAGCCCAAGAAATGGATAAGGAGTGAACGAGCGATGGATAACATGATGACTGCGGGCAGCTTTGATTCGCAAAGCGGGACGGCTCAAAAAACGGTTGGCCAGTATTTGTTCGATTGCCTGAAGCTGGAGGGCATTACTGAAATCTTCGGCGTCGCAGGGGACTATAATTTTACACTTCTTGATACTTTGGAGCGGTATAACGGCATCCGGTTTATAAAAGGACGGAACGAACTAAATTCGGGTTATGCCGCGGATGGCTACGCAAGAATCAAAGGAATGTCCGCACTTATTACAACCTTCGGGGTCGGGGAGCTCAGCGCCTGTAATGCGATAGCGGGAGCCAACAGCGAGCATGTGCCAATCATTCACATTGTGGGTGCACCTCCTGAGAAGGATCAAAAAGAGCACAAGCTGATGCACCACACCCTAATGGATGGGAATTTTGATGTCTTCCGCAAGGTGTATGAGCAGATTACGGCTTATACCGCGGTGCTTACGCCGGAAAACGCCAAGATTGAAATTCCGGCTGCGATTCGCATTGCTAAGGAAAAGAAAAAGCCGGTATACCTGGTTGTGGCCGATGATTTAGTGACCAAGCCGATCGAGGTCCGGCAAGAGCCGGTACCGCCACGTTCAACGTCTAACCTGAAAACCCTTCAGGCTGCGGTGGATCATGTTCATCGGCTGCTGGAACGTGCCCGCAGACCGGTTATCCTGGTGGATGTGAAAACAATGCGTTTCGGCCTTCAGACAGCAGCTCGGCAGCTGGCCGACGCCATGAACGTGCCTGTTGTAACGATGATGTACGGGAAGGGGGCATTCGACGAAACCCATCCAAATTATATCGGAGTGTACCTAGGCTCTTTCGGGGATTCTGAAGTCCAAAGTACGGTGGAAAATGCAGATTGTATCATTGCGATCGGCATGGTATGGGCGGATACCAACACCGCAAATTTTACCGCAAAGCTGAACCCGCTGGTGACTGTCAATATTCAACCGAACATGGTCAAGATCGCTGAGGCGGAATATCCGAATGTTCTTGCAGCCGACATGCTGCTTGCCGTGCAGAAGGTGAGTTACATGGGCCAAGGTTTGGCGGAAAAATTGTCATTCCCTTACGATCAATTCACAACTAGTGCCGACGAGCCTCTAATGGCGGACGGCTATTATCCACGTTTTCAGCGCATGCTGAAAGAGGGCGATATTGTGATCGCCGAGACCGGAACGTTCTATAATGGAATGGCGGAGGTGAGATTGCCGAGCAATGTAACATATATTGGGCAAGGCGGATGGCAGTCTATCGGTTACGCAACCCCCTCGGCGTTCGGTGCTATTATGGCTGCGCCGGAACGCCGAGTGTTGCTGTTTACAGGTGACGGCGCCCTGCAACTAACAGCCCAGGAAATCAGCTCCATGCTCTATTACGGCTGCAAGCCCATAATCTTCGTCTTGAATAACGATGGTTATACGATCGAGAAATATTTGAATGTCAAAACAGAGGATCAAAAGTACAACCAAATCCCTCGATGGTCTTACACTAGGCTGGCCGAAGCTTTTGGAGGCAACGCGTTTACCGTTACGGTTCGGACCTATGGGGAGCTTGATCAGGCTATAATCCAAGCTGAAAAGGAAAGTGCCGAAAGACTCTGTATCATTGAAATGATCGCCGGGAATCCGCTGGACGCACCTAAATATATGCGACAGATGCGCAGTTATATGGAGAAGCAAGAAATGCAGCGCAGCCAGAAATAGCCCGAAATAACAAAAATGTTCCTGAAAGATGTATCTGATCTTTAAAGGGTACCATTGATAAAAGGGCATATAGAAAAAGCGTGTTTTGAAAAAAATTGATCAAAACACGCTTTTTTTATATTCAATTGAATCATCCTTTTATAAAAAAGTTTGATAATTTTTGTGATCCTTGCTCAATGAAAGCACCCGATTATGAAAGATCTTATTGAAGATAAGCCCCTGTTACTTTAAGTGATTCATTCACAATATTATTAAGTAAATTCCCTGCCCCTAATTTGATACTAATAGAACAGTTCTAATCATATTCTTATGATAGAAAACAATAAAAAGGGGTGTAAAGTTAGTTGATAAAAGTTAAGGTTAGTTTACGACCCATTGTAAGTAAGATAAATTTACCCACCGTTTTGAAAACAACTATACTTCCGGGTGACTCAATTGAAAGATTATTTATTGCAACCCAGGTAGGAGAGATCTTTTACATAGGAAACGGAGTTATAAAGACTTTTTTAGATATTCGCCCGCGAATCATAAAACTAGGTAATTCTGAACTAGGCGTTTCTGGTAGTGGATATGATGAACGAGGATTGCTAGGGCTAGCGTTTCATCCAGAATTTTATTATAACGGTCTGTTTTATCTTCATTATTCAGTAGCTGGAACACAAGGTCCAGGTGCTCTTTCTGAACCTTTTAAGCCTAACCCATGTGATCCCAAAACTTTAAACCTAAGGTGGATAAATAGAGAAACGGGGTATGATCATATTGATACAGTTGAAGAATGGATTTTACAATCGAATGGTCAACCTCAAAAACGACGGACATTACTTAACATAAGAAGACCATTTTTTAATCATAATGGTGTCAATAGCTTAAACTTTTCACCTGAAACCGGAAAACTTGTTTTAACAACTGGAGATGGTGGATCAGGCTATGATCCATTCAATTTAAGTCAGGATAATATGGAGATAGCTGGTAAAATAATTGAAATTGATGTAGTTAAGAATACATTTATCTATAATCCCCCTGTAGTCACACGTTTTAATGAACTTCCCGCACCTATTCAGGAAACGCTTACGGTAATTGCCAAAGGGGTTCGCAATATACCAGGCATTTCATTTCAAAGGTTTTATAATCAGTATATCAAATATACGGGAAATGTCGGACAAGATTTGGTAGAGTCGATTTTTTCATTCGTTCATTATAAACCAATACCGGTTACTCAGCTTATTCAAGCTTCTTTAATGGAATCTAAACCTGACCAAGAAGGATTTATTAACTTTGGCTGGCGAGGATGGGAAGGTGCTTTTCCTACTTCCTTTATAAGAGGCTGCTCTGCAAATCCGACTTTGAATGAGAAAACAATTGCTTATTACAATGAAGCAGTAAAAACCTCAGTGAGGCGTCTTCAGCCTTTAACTAGTTATTTTCATAAAGATCCCCGACTCGATAAATTTGGAGGAACTGCACTTACAGGAGTCCAGCCATATATGGGGAATGGAATCCCAAATTTAACGGGAAGCATTGTGTTTACTGATCTTGCCCAGTATGAAGAATCTCGCCCTCCGATTAGAGGGGTTTTAGCTTATACTAGGGTAAGTACAGATTGTAAACTAAATGATTTTAGTGTTATTGAAACCGATTATAATTTTGGGTCTCAATCAGCTTATTATGTTAATTTGGGAACGAATTTGGATCAAACCAAATTATATTTAGGGGTTTATGGCTCTATGAAAGTGACTGATTTTAACCAAGGTACTGTTTTTGAAATTGTTCCATGATTTATAACCAAATTTTACCTTTTTTAATCCAAAAGAAAGCTGTGTTTTCATCACACCAAGCAAGTTTTAATCCTAATTTCCGGTAAAATTCAATTGAATTTTGCAAATTACTAACTGGTAAGTGTGCTTCATACAATCCTTTAATCATCTGTTTTTCCCCCTTACTCTCTGTTCTTGAATATTAAATATATCAATGTAAAAACAATATTAAATCCACTAAAAGTATTAAAATTCTATACATCTTTAGAGGTAGTGTAATAGGGGGACCATACATGCTCATTAACTCAAGAATATTCACTGTACCCAAGTATAAAAAAATGCCATTCTCATTCCAATTGATTACTAACAGGCAATACCGCATAAAGCGCAAGGGAATGAATAGGATAGAAAGTGACGAATTGAATATTTTTTGGGGGTGTTTTCATCAATCGGTTTGTTTGTTATTGGTATCAATCGATGATAGAGACAGATACAAACTATGTTCATGTAAGAAAGATGGCCCTTGCAACCAAGTTAGTTATTACAGCCATATTGAGTACATTTGCCACTATGTTTCAATCAGCGGGAGGCTTTATGCCTGGTATAGGTTTTCTGATTAGTTTTCTAGCGACATTACCAATTTTTTTAGCTACTTGCTTTTCTATCCGCCAGGGAATCCTCTCTTATACCCTTACGATTTTCCTTTTATTTATTATTCAACCGAGTGAACTAATTATCTTTCCTTTTACAACAGGTTTATTAGGTATAGTGATGGGTGTGGCCTTTTTACAATTGAAGAGGAGAATTGTGGTTGTTTCCTTTTCATCAATCTGTCTACTTACGGGTATTATGATGATTCTGTATGTATTCCGTTTTCCAGTGCTAGGCCCTACTGTTGATACAACTATGGATTCAAAGGTTATTGCAATAATATTTATATTGAGTTTTCTTTACTGCTGGATCTTCGCGGAGCTTTGTAGAATACTCATGGATAGATTGTGTCGGGCATTGCCTTAACAGTTGTGTAAAATCTCTTTGAACGAATAAGCGTTGTAATGCCACATATATTTGAAAAGAAGGAGGAGACAGGATTCCTAGTTTATGGATCATGCACTTCAGAAGGGGAAGGCAGGAATAATGGAATACCTATCACACTTCTTTAAATCCCCAATTGGAACAGATGAATATGCCCTTGATCAGCAATACCAAACGTTATTGGAGTATGTGAAACATTTTGAATACAATGCTTAATCCCCTTGGTGGCCTTGGAGCTGAAAAAACTATGTTGGAAGTCAAAGCAAATGAGCTGTTTCAAAATGGAGCTTATTGTATGTGGGTAATCGGTCATTTGATATAATTATGTAATCAAGCGGTTGGTACGTATCCAGTGGGATAGTCCGGTTGATTTCTCATTACTTGAGAAAATGGTTTCACGTTATTTCTATCATTTTATTTACATAATGAAATTATGATGATCTATTTGTCCGGAAATACAAGTCATATATTTTGTTTCTTTTCATAAATTTAAACATAGGAATTTGTCTACAAAGGTGGCGAAGCCTCATCATGAAGATTCGAATCTGTGCCACATTCATTTTGTTTCTATTATTGTGTTTAAATCCTTTTTTTACTTTTGCAAAAGGAGAGGAGGCAAAAGAAAGGGTCGTTTCACTTGTATATGATGATTCAGGCAGCATGAGAAATAACGATCGCTGGAAGTATGCCAATTATGCTTTGCAAAGTTTAGTTGCCTTATTAGATGAAAAAGATAAATTTTCATATGTTCCAATGAGTCGGCCAACAGAGGCGCTAAATATTGCGCTAACAAATGAAAAAAGGCAAACAGAAATCAATCAAATCGGGGCGTGGAAAAACTATTTAAATACGCCGTTTAGCGCTGTGGAAACAGCGATGCAATCTATTAAAAAGGAAGCGGACATAAATGGAAAACGTGAATTTTGGCTTATTGTATTAACTGACGGGGCATTTAACGAATTAGAAAAAGAAAAGAATGGTGGAAAAGAACAAATTACGCAGAAACTAGAACAATTTAAAAAAGAAATGGAAGCGAAAAAAATATCATTGCATCCAGTTTTAATAACAATGGAGGAAAATTTAGGACAGCAAGAGCAGCTACAGATGAATACATTTAAAGAAATTTGGAAGCAAGAAATAAATGGGATCGTCATGCCATCGAGTGGAGAGGATGGAGTCATTCAAAGTGTAAATCAAGCTGCAGCCTTAGTTGCGAATCGAGATCCATTTTCTTCTGTTGAATCTATTGTGAAAACGAATATAGCAGGCAACAAAGTAGAGATTACCACACCATTTCCGTTAAAACGAATGACGCTCGTCCAACAATCCTCTACTGCATCGCAATATCGAATAGAACAACTTTCTAAACCATTAGCGTTACAATCTTCTTTTTCTATTCATGCACCAGGAGAGTCTAATTTATATGGTGGTATTACACATATCAGCGCTACAAACGAGGAGATAATTAAGCCTGGGACGTATACGGTAGAGCTGGATAGAGATATTGGAAAAGAAGGATTAAAAGTACTTGTTGAACCAGTACTTGATTATAGCGTTTCTATTTATGATAAAGAAGATAAAGGTAAAAAAAATATTGAGAAAATGTACGAAGGAACGACTGCGATTATTGAAGCGAAACCTACTGAATTAGCAATTCAATCTTCCTATTTTCAAGCAGAAATAGAATTGGGTGGAAAGTTGTATCCGATGAAATGGGATGATAAAAGAAACGTATTCTACTACGAAACACAAGTTGGAAAACAACCAGTACGTGGAAAAGTTCATATGAATATAAAAGGATTTTATAGGCAAACAAAAGAATTCCGAATTGAATCGTTACCCAAACTAAAGTTATCTTTACAAACCATCACAAAAGACTATGAAGAAAAGGTGACGAATTTAGACAATAGTAAACCGTTTGTCCTGCAGCCACTATTGAATGGTGAACAGATGAAAGAAGCAGAGGTAAAAAGACTGCTGCAATCTACTGGTGTCACATCTCATCAATCGATCAACTATGAATTACAGCAACATGGTAACCAAATTTATGTTTATCCTCGTCCTTACTACTCCGACACATTTAATTTTACAGATACCGGCACCATAGAAGCTACCATCAGTATAAACGATTCAAAGTTACAAGAAGTAAAGACAACGATTTCGCTTCATATTCAAAACGCACCATTTTGGGAACGTTACGCGTTAATTTTAAAATTTGTAATTCCAGTAACTTTACTACTTCTATTAGTGGGAATTCTTATTTTAGGGTGGATTGTCCGGCCAAGATTTCATCGAAAAGCAATGCTGTATTACGAATGGGATCAAGAGGTGGCGAAAGATTGGCTTTACCAATCTGAACCAGAACTCTTAAGAAACAAATGGTGGAAACATTATTTTGGTATTCCATTTCGTGCAGAACGAAAGACAGTGCAATCCGTAACATTTATAGCGAAAAAAAGATCAAAATCTATATTTGTAGCAAAGGAATCACAAGTGATCGGTATGATTATTGACGGTATGTTTATAACAGAGGAAGAGGTTGGAAATGAGCATAAGACGTTATATCCGAACGAAATCTTATTGATTGATCGAGGGTATGGGAAGGAAATCTACCGATATGAATGTGAATAAGAGGAAGTTCAAAAAGTCCGGTAAAGATAGCTGTCGCATTTCTTCGTTACGTCGCCAGTCCGGTACTCATGTAGTGTCAGCTACACTCCGTATCCTCCTGGCTTCCGTGCCTCGAACTGCTCGGCTCTCTTTCTCCTCCTTTTTGAACACAAATTGTTAGAGGAAGTTCAAAAAGTCCGGTAAAGATAGCTGTCGCACTTCTTCGCCTGCGTCGCCAAGTATGGTATCCATGTAGCATTAGCTACACTCCGTATTCTCCTGGCTTCTGTGTCTCGAACTGCTCGGCTCTCTTTCGCTTCTTTTTGAACACGCACGAATAGGAAGGTGGTTCACATGACATTACAAGTTCCAACAATTTTAATTGGTTTAGGTGGAATCGGAAGTACTGTTACCCATCAAATATATGAAAAGCTGCCAAAGGAACGACGCAAAAAGGTAGCGATGCATGTATTTGATACAGATGTGAATACGCTAAGTAAGTTTGAACATATTCGTAAGTTCAAGACACAAACCAGTTCTAGTAAAACGCCTCGAGAATATATTACGGAAGATCCAACGATTCCAGAATGGTTTCCGATGGATCCTACTATTCTAGATAAGCCGTTAACAGAAGGAGCTGGCCAACTTCGTGTGATTTCACGCCTTGCTTTACGAGCAGCGATGAAAGAGGATAAATTAACTGCTTTTTGGCAAGAAATTGAAAAGATTTTTCCTGTCACGAGTGATCAAACAGAGTATGGTGTTCGTGTTATTATCGTTACATCATTAGCTGGTGGCACTGGTTCGGGTATGTTCTTACAAATTGCGTTGTACCTACGTGAAATGCTTCGCAAGAAATTGCAACATCATAACATTTTAATTCGCGGTGCTTTTTTAATGCCAGATGCACTTGTTAAGACGCGTACCATTAGTGCGAAAGAATTTGAAACTGTTCAGGCAAATGGTTATGCGTCATTAAAGGAGCTACATGCGATTACACTTGGCTCTACAGGTGAATTATCAAAGCGTGGCGGTGTCACAATTGAATTAGAGTATCGCCCGGATCAAGTGGATGAAGACGGAAGAACGAATCATACAATTAAACCACACCATTTACCGTATAATTATTGTTTTTTATATGATTATGAAAATTTACATGGTCATCATTTACACAATCTAACGGATTACATGGAACAAATGACAAATACGATTTATTTACAGTTATTTAGTCCGATGTCTATAAGTCATTTTGCACAAGAGGATAATCAAATTCAGCAGTTGGCGGAATCGAACGGAAAAGCACGCTACTGCGGTGCTGGAACTGCAAAGCTTATTTATCCATATGAGCATGTTTTAAAATATTGTGCCTTAAAGTGGGCTGTGCAAGGATTAGATGAATCATGGCTTCATTTAGATCAATTGTTTCAAGAGAAAAAGCAGCGCTATGAACAAGACGTTCGCCGCGGTATGCAACGTGAGAAGCCAGAGCGTGGGAAGAGTTATTTAGAAGATTTAGAGCATCTTGCTACTCGTCCGGAGCAAGCGCATATTTTCTATAGACAAATGTATAATGAAACACGTGAAGGTGCAGAGGACGGGAAGGTTGGCATTGCGAAATCAAAGTTGTTTTTAGAAGCGGTCGAAAGTTACGTACAGCGTACAGTACAAAAAGATGAAGAGCTAAACAGGTTACAGCATGAGTGCAAAATATCTGCTGCGAAGCTTAAAATGATGGAGCAAATGAAGGGGGAAGTAGCAAGAGTTGATCACGCTGTCAGGTTGTATGCATATGCGATACCGAGCCGTGTGCATGAGCATGTGACGACACTTTTATATGACATGATAGAATCAGACCGCTATACGCCTAGTGGATCAGAGGGACAGTCATATCAACTAAATACATGGTTTTTAAAGAAAACAGAAGCTGTTCATCCAGTGGCTGCTCGTTTCATGCTGTATGAGATTCGAAAGCAATTAGTAGAGAAAATGAATCGATTACATGAGAACAATGAACAGAAGCGGAATCTCATTCAAAACTATGATAAGAAATTTAATGTAAGTAATATTGATGGTACAGTAACAGCTGTGCGACGTGTTGAACTTGCACAGCAACAAGGTTGGTTTGGTAAAATGTTTTATAATCAGCAGCGTATGTTCCGAAAAGAATTTGAAGATATCGTGACGCAATACGTGCATAAGTTAAGTGAATATCGCAAAGAGATGTTACTGGAACTCGTTTATCAATCGCTATATCAGGCAGTAAATAAAATGATTCAACATTGGGAAAGATTCTTTGATAATTTACAAGAAACACGTGAAAATTTGCTGTTTGAAATTCAAAAACGCAGCAAAGAATTTGAAGGGAAAACAAATCCGACGAATGTATATGTGTTAGCAGATGAAAGGTTGCAAGAAAAAATATGGCAAGATATGCAGCAACATTTAAATTTAGGCGTGCTTCCAAAGGATATATCAGCAGAGATTTATATGAGCTTGTATGCGGAATATTGCCGCGATGCACAAGCAGAAGAAAGTCAATCGAAGAAGGTAGAGGATTTTTATCGGGAGCATATTTTAACGTATTGTTATAACGAGCTCCAAGTCCGATATCGTGACAAATTAGAACTCAATATTATTGAAGCATTGCGAAAAGAAGCTGATTTTAAAAAGCGTGATCGTAATGAATATGTGAGAGAAAAAATTGAAGATCTCTTCCATCTAGCAAGCCCATTTATCCCGAAAGTAGCTCATCATAGAGAGTTACAGTATTGGGGGGTACACCCATCACTAAAACAAGAATTACAAGAAGAGCTTCTGCAAGAAATGTTCCAAGAAAAGGATACAGTGAATGAAGCATTTTCACCATTTGAAGTCATTTGTTACCGTGCTCATTATGGATTGTCACTGCAAGATTTTCCGAAACTTTCATCTGGACATATCGCAAATGGATGTATGAATGACAAAGGGGATTATTTTCAGTCTTATTATCGCCGTGTAAATAAATTAAATATCAAAAAATCGAATTTGACACCGCATTTAGATAAATATTGGCACTTACCAGCTTTTATGCCGGACTTAAATGCAACTCAGACGAAGTTAGATTATGATAAATGTAATCGTGCTCTTCTTTATGCATATATGTACCGGTGGATTAGTCTCGTCGCCGTTGAAGGTCAGTTTGTCTATCAATATAACGGTGTAGGACGCAGCTTTTTAATTCAGTCCATGGGGAAAAATATTTCAAGTGAAAGTTATAAGTTACATCGGGCATTGCTTCATAATCCGTTTATTTATGAAAATATTTTGTCCCGTTTTGAAGAAGAACAGGAAAAAGCAATGCTTCAAGGTGGACATTTGTATACACAGGCTTTTGTATTAGGGGCTCAGGACGTAAGATGGCTTAGAAAAGAGCACGTCCATAATATTTTAGACATTATTTTAATGTACGATCGGGAGGCAAAATACGATCCGACGTTAGAAGAAACATCAGATGAATTATTGCGATTACTCCTTGATGAAATCGAGTTGTATTTCCAAAATTATTATGGAACAGGTGCAGATATGGTTGCAAAGAAAGAGAAAGAGATGTTTGTAAAACAACTATGGGACCGTTCGCATGCGAAAGGGTATGTTGATCCAAATAGTGCGCCTTATAAAAAATGGCAGCACTTATTACATGTTCAAGATGAAGAACAAGATACAAAAACGAATGTGTAGGGGAAAGATAGGGAACCCTTAAGTATGGAAAGACTATTTTTGAAAAGAGGGGTTCCAGGTGCCATTTTTAGGAAGTGTGTATCAAATATTTGGATTATATCCGGAGATTTACCATGCGATGATTTCAATGGAAATGCAGGAAGAAGTACGTAATGAGCAGGTAGAAAAGAGCAATACGGAAATGGAAGATTAAAAAAACCATGCAGATGAAAATCTGCATGGTTTTTCTTAATGATTCGTTTTTTGAATAAATAATAAAAAGTAAATTTGTGATTTGAAATTTATATTATGAAAATAATAGAGGTAAGATAAGATGAAATGGTTATTGTTTTTATTTCACAAAAATAATTCCGGCTATTGAATAGTTGAGTACACATATATTCTATAGGAGAAAATGAATAAAATATTAATATTAGAAAAATAAATCAACTGATACAACTGGGAATAATTGAAATTTGATGACTTGAGTTTGTGAAATAATACTTTATGTTACATAATTATCCACTTGAAAACAAGTGATCTTATTATTGACAATTGAATTAATTATATGATAAATTCAAATCTCTTTCTTAATGATGCATCATGTGAAAAAATACCCGATATGTAAGTTCTATTTATAATTATAATTTTCTGTATTTTTTAAAAATATGTAGTTTAGAGATAAATAAAATTTATCTCTATTGAAAAATAATAATTGTAAATGTATTTTATTATGTGAAATTATGGGGATTTTTAGCATGATAAGCCCTTTAAAAAGGAATAGAGGGTGTGCATAGTAAGGGATTATATTGAAAACGGGGTTTCTACTAATGAGTCTACTAATGAAAAAAGAAATGAATGAAGAAAAGAAAAAAGTATTGAACCAAACGTTAGGAGCATTCGATTTAACTCTTTTAGGGATTGGAGCAATTATTGGGACTGGTATTTTTGTATTAACAGGTATTGTGGCAGCTAAACATGCTGGGCCTGCAATTGTACTATCTTTTGTATTGGCCGCAATTGTTTGTGCGTGTGTAGCATTTTGTTATGCTGAATTTGCCTCTACTGTCCCAGTATCTGGTAGTGTATATTCTTATACGTATATCACATTAGGAGAAATTTTTGCTTTTATAGTCGGTTGGTGTGTAATGTTAGAGTATTTATTAGCAACATCTGCAGTAGCCGCTGGGTGGTCTGCTTATTTCCAATCATTACTTCTAGGATTTCATATTAAAATCCCTGCTCTTTTTGCCTCTGCACCGGGTATGGGGAAAGGTGGAATCATTGATTTACCAGCAGTTTTTATTATTTTAATTGTTACATTTTTATTGAGTCGTGGTACGAAAGAGAGTGCTCGTATTAACAACATAATGGTCATTATTAAACTTGCTGTTATTTTAGGGTTTATTATTGTAGGTGGACAGTATGTAAAACCAGATAATTGGCAGCCATTTCTTCCATTTGGATTTCACGGTGTTATTGGAGGAGCGGCTACTGTATTTTTTGCCTTTTTAGGTTTTGATGCAGTTGCTACAGCTGCTGAAGAAGTTAAGCGCCCGCAACGTAATGTTCCAATTGGTCTTCTTGTATCACTATGTATTTGTACAATTCTGTATATTGGTGTTTCATTTGTTTTAACTGGAATGGTACCATTTACTGAACTGAATGTAGCTGATCCAGTTGCATATGCACTACGTGTTGTTGGAGAGGATAAAGTTGCTGGTTTGCTATCAGTAGGAGCGATTGCCGGTTTAACTACAGTTCTGTTAGTAGCGATGTTTGCTTTTGTACGAGTATCTTATTCTATGAGTCGTGATGGATTACTTCCAAAGAAGCTTTCAAGTGTGCATAAACGTTTTCAAACGCCGTTCTTTAATACGTGGATTGCAGGGGGGATTGCTGCAATTTTAGCAGGGTTTGTAGATCTGAACCTATTAGCGAATTTAGTGAACATGGGAACGATAACAGCTTTTATATTTGTATCTATTTCGGTAATTGTACTGCGAAAAACAAAGCCGAATATTGCAAGGCCATTTCGTGCACCATTGGTTCCCTTTTTACCTATAGTGTCAATAATAAGTTGTATGTATTTAGCTTTTAATCTTTCCCAAGTAACGTTAATTAGCTTTGGTGTTTGGATAATGGTAGGTATTTTGATTTATTTTGTATATGCTAGAAAACATAGTAATGTAAGAAAAGGGAACGATGCATAAAATGAAATTTCAGTGCAAGATAAGGATTTGAAATAATAGCTGTAGGATGGAAAGATAACTTGTTTACAAGTAATTCTTTATCGTCTACAGCTATTTTTATTTGTAACTATATAAATACAGGTTGAAAAATCAACCTAAAACCCCCTTTCTTTTTAGGGGGACGAGAGCATCTGGCCATGCATAGAAGCGGTCAGGGCTTTTTCATGCCATATGCAAGAGTAAAAACAAAGAGGGAAAACGAGTGCAGGTTATGTTTTATTTTGCTCATCATACTTATAAAGTGACTAGAAAAATTACATACACGTTGCCAATGAGGAGATTCCATATTAATTTATGGTAAATTCTCACAACTAATAATTGTTTATTGACATTCAAAATGTAAAGCCCTATACTTTTGTTAGTGAATTAAGTGATAATGATTTTCAATATTGATTATGTTACATTTAATGGGAAATTGTTGATGTATAGAAATGAGGGGTTAGCATGAGGTGGAAAGTACATACTTTTTTACTAATTGTGTTATTAGGTTTCATAAGTTTTCCATTCCGTGGGTTTGCTGCAACAGCGGCAGATGATTTAGGAAAAGCAAATAAATCCGTTATACAAGCGCTTCAGCTTGTACAAGAAGGGGATATAAATGGAGCTTCCAAACAATATGAAGCTTTTAGGTCCACATGGCTTTCCGTTGAGGAGGGAATCAAAAAACAATCTTCACAAGCGTATCGCGATATTGAAGATGCAATGGGGCAGGTGCAATTTGCATTTGCTCAACAACCAGCGAATAAAGAAAAAGTAGAGACAGCACTTCAAAAATTAAAGGACGTAGATGATAAATTTATTGCCGGTAAATTTTCTGCTACATCTACTCAAAAAGACGAGGGAAATACAAAAAAAGCGGATATAGCCAGCTTGATTGTTCTTTTAGATGATTCGCTTTCCAAAATTGACAATCATGATATTGAAGGAGCGAAAAAGGATATTGAGACATTCCGCTCTTCATGGTTGGATGTAGAAGGCGTAGTGCTGACGCAGTCCTCCAAAATATATGGAGATGCTGAGCGTGACATGGTTACTTCGTATGCGATGCTTTCTTCCGATTCCCCTGATATAACAGGGGCTAAAAAAACAATCGAAGAAATGCGGGATTACTTAGCGCCGCTTGTTGAGAAAACGAGCTACAACATGTTAGATGCGACTACTATTCTGTTACGAGAAGGATTAGAAGGGTTATTGGTCGTTGTAGCGTTGCTCGGTTTCTTGAAAAAGGCTGGGCATGAAGAAAAGAGCAAATGGATTTGGATTGGTGTTGGAGCAGGGCTTGGCGTAAGTATCATTCTTGGTGTGATTGTGAATATGCTCTTCTCCGCAGGGGCATTTGGGAATAATAACTTTCTCATTGCTGGATGGACGGGAATATTTGCTGCAGTGATGCTGATGTACATGAGTTATTGGCTTCATAGTAAATCCAGTATCGCGGAGTGGCAACGGTATATTCGTACCCAAAGTACAAAAGCATTGGATACGGGAAGTCTATGGTCATTAGCGATCCTGTCATTTCTTGCGGTGTTTCGTGAGGGGACAGAAACCGTATTATTTTTCATTGGTATGGCATCTTCTATTAAGATATCGAGCCTGCTAATCGGCATTGCGATTGGAATCTTTGTACTTATCATCCTATCGTATTTAATTTTAAAGGTAGGCTTGAAAATTCCGATGCGTCCATTTTTCTTAGTTTCAAGTATTCTTATGTTTTACTTGTGTTTTAAATTCACAGGAATGGGTATTCATGGCTTGCAACTTGCTGGATTATTGCCAGCTACGCACCTTTCAATCCCAACTATAGACTTTTTCGCGATTTATCCATCATGGGAAAGTACAATCCCACAAGTAATTCTTCTTGTTGTCGCAGTAATACTTGCAATATGGAATAAGAAAAAAGATACAAAATTAGAACAACAACAAAAACAGGCATAATAGGAGGAAACAATATGAAATCTCGTAAACTAATTTTTCCAGTTATAGTAGCAACTTCCCTAGCATTGGGTGCTTGCGGAACGACAGGAGAAAAGAAAGCTGAAAGTACGAAAACTACGGAGCAGGCATCTGAGAAAAAAACAGTCTCCATTGCTGATGGGGCAACTAGCATGAAACAAACAGTGAGCGATTTGAAAGCTCAATTACAGGAAAATAATGCTGCTAAAGTAAAAGACGATGCAGAACAATTAGAGAAAACATGGCAAACGTTTGAAGATACAGTAAAAGAAAAGAATGCGGATTTATATGAAAAATTAGAAACACCGCTTCATACAATCGAAGCAGGTGCAAAGGCTGAACCGCTTGACGTACAAACCTTAAATAAAGCAGCAGAAGATTTAGATACTGTGTTAACCGAAGTAGGGAAATTAAAATAAGAATAAAAAAGAAAGCATCTTATCGAATAAGATGTTTTCTTTTTTGTCTTAATAATATACAAAAATAAATTCTATAAACTAATATGTTTCTGCTGCCAAGATGATTTCTATCGTTATTTATTTAATCTAATAAGTCATTTTCTGATTTCTTGTTTTTATAATTTAAAAATCTTATGAACTTATTTTTCTTCATACCATGGATTTAAGTGAATAAGTACCTCATATACTCCTGAATCCTGTTTCATAATCGTTGTTTTTATTTCTCGACAAATATCGTGTCCTTGCTGGATACTTAAATGTGCAGGGACACTAATCCTAACATCAACCAAAATATAGTGACCATGGTCTCGAGCTCGTATTCTATCAATTCTTTTCACAAATGGATGTGCTTGAATGATTGTCTTATATTCACCACGTTTTTCAGCAGGAAGACCACCTTCCATTAATATATATACAGCTTCTTTCCCCATACCGAATGCAAGCTTTAAGACAAAAAAGGAAACAATGATTCCAGCTAATGGGTCACCATAAGCTGCATATGGGATTGGATATATATTGTTTAGTAAAGCGATCCCAATTCCAATTACAGCCGCAATAGAAGCATAAACATCAGCGAGATGGTCATAAGCGGTTGCGATAAGACCTTTACTATTTACTTGTCGACCAATTCGGATTGTATATACATATAAAATTTGTTTCCAGACTAAAGAAACAATAGCTGCTATAAAAGCAATCATGTGGGGTTTCGTTGCTGGATGAAACAATGCTTTTATTGATTCATAAGACATAAATAAAGCTGCGAAAATTAAAATAATAGCTACAATTCCTGAGGAGATGACTTCAGCTTTTCCGTGACCATACGGATGGTCCTCATCAGCAGGTTGATTTGAAATTTTCATTGACCCTAAAGATGCTACAGATGCTACCACATCAGCAGCATTATGAATACCGTCAGCTAATAACACCTGACTCTTGAAAAGGAATCCAACTATAATTTTAATAAAAGTTAAAAGTACATTGCTTATTACACTGATCCATGCTGCTAACAAAGATGATTTACGGTTTTCATTCATGTCTGTATGCTCCTTTCTTTATTGTTTTTATTTTTTTGTATTTTTGTTAAGAATCTAAAATATAATCAGCAGATTCCAGTTTAAATTACCGATCCATTGTCAAGATATTCTTTAGAAAAACACAATACATTTCAGTGCATTTAAAGTCCTTTCATACATTACCAAATAATAAGTGGGTGGGTCTATACAAACATTTTTGCCTAACAATATACATTTAGATTGCGACTTACTTTGTTTCTTATATCCTCATTTTTTTGCCTAATACAAAAAAGTATAATATCAAATTATTATGATTTTTCTTAAGTGATTTAACGAGTATTTTCACTTTTTATGTACAGCTTGCTTGTACGATTCCCGGCTATGTTGTGATGACACAGTTGTATTTAGTGGTTTAGGAAAGATAATTATGTAAGTCAGTCATAGGGATTAAATTTGATATAGAGATTGTTTCATTTTGCGTAAAAGTTATGTATCTCAAATTTGATGTGTAGTGATTACAAAGAAAAGAAGTGCGTTTCGCGCTTCTTTTTAAGGTCTCACCAACAAAACGTGGGTTTTATACGCTAAGGATATGCAGGATTTCATGCAGGCTACGAGAACGGTTTGAACTGCCAAATGCTGTTGTGACAGGGATGTATGAAATCCTGCATACAGCGGAATGAACGGAAGGTTGACAAACTCTTGGTATGAATGGCTTTCTAGGATTTGGTTACTGCTGATAATGTTACGTTATGGTGCGACAGGAAGTCGCATTTCTGCAGTGTAGCTCACGCTACTAATCTAGACGCAAAGATTATCTCCATCCGAAAC